>NZ_JAVQNR010000035.1:0-186251 GCF_031799005.1 Acinetobacter sp. V102_4
GAAGGCTCACCATATTGACCAGCATCGCCTTCTAACGCTTTAAGCGCAGAACCACGGATAACTGGAGTGTCATCACCTGGGAAGTCATAAGTAGAAAGAAGTTCACGAACTTCCATTTCTACTAATTCAAGTAATTCTTCATCATCAACAAGGTCACACTTGTTCAAGAATACGATGATGTAAGGTACACCAACCTGACGAGAAAGAAGGATGTGTTCACGAGTTTGTGGCATTGGACCATCAGTCGCAGCACATACAAGGATCGCACCATCCATCTGAGCAGCACCAGTAATCATGTTTTTAACATAATCGGCGTGGCCCGGGCAGTCTACGTGAGCGTAGTGACGGATTGGAGAATCGTATTCTACGTGTGAAGTATTAATTGTAATACCACGTGCTTTTTCTTCAGGTGCTGAGTCGATTTGTGAGTAATCTTTCGCTTCACCGCCGTAAGTTTTTGCACAAATAGTTGCAATCGCAGCAGTTAAAGTTGTTTTACCATGGTCAACGTGACCGATTGTGCCCACGTTTACGTGTGGCTTATTACGTTCAAACTTGGCTTTAGCCATGATGATCTTCCTTTATAAACTGCTCATGCAGGGTCACTGCACGAGCGCTTGGTTTTAACTAAGAATTAGTTTGGGCTTATAGTAATCGAAAGATTACTCGTCGTCACCTTTTTTACCGCCAGTCTGGAACTTAGCGATGATGCCTTCAGCCACGTTACGTGGAGTTTCAGCGTATTTAGCGAATTCCATAGAATAAGTCGCACGACCTTGAGACATAGAACGCATTTGAGTCGCGTAACCAAACATCTCAGCCAATGGAACTTCTGCTTTAATTGCTTTTGTTCCACCAGGAAGATCATCCATACCTTGAACCATACCACGACGACGGTTTAAGTCACCCATGATATCGCCCATGTAGTCTTCAGGAGTTTCTACTTCAACTTTCATGATTGGTTCAAGAAGGATAGGATCAGCTTTCATGAAACCGTCACGGAAAGCGTACGAACCAGCCATTTTGAACGACAATTCATCAGAGTCGACATCATGGTAAGAACCATCGAATAATGTCGCTTTGATACCCACAACAGGGTAACCAGCTAATACACCATTCTTCATACGTTCTTGAATACCTTTGTCAACCGCACCAAAGAATTCTTTAGGTACAGTACCGCCGACAACTTCTTCAGCGAATTGGTATTCTTTACCAGCTTCTTCAACATCCATAGGCTCTAAACGAACATATACATGACCGAATTTACCTTTACCACCTGTTTGACGAACGAACTTACCTTCTTGCTCAACAGTCTTTTTGATTGTTTCGCGGTAAGCAACCATTGGTTTACCAATGTTCGCTTCAACACCGAATTCACGCTTCATACGGTCAACGATGATGTCAAGGTGAAGCTCACCCATACCAGCAATAATTGTTTGACCAGATTCTTCGTCTGTACGAACGCGGAACGATGGATCTTCTTTAGCCAAACGACCTAAAGCAATTGACATTTTTTCTTGGTCAGCTTTAGTTTTTGGTTCAACAGCCAATGAAATTACTGGCTCTGGGAATTCCATACGCTCAAGTGTAATGATGTTTTTCTCATCACATAATGTATCACCAGTAGTAACGTCTTTAAGACCTACACACGCTGCGATATCACCTGCACGGATTTCATCAAGATCTTGACGTTCGTTCGCATGCATTTGCACGATACGACCAATACGTTCACGCTTAGATTTAACTGGGTTATAAACAGGATCACCTTGTTTAAGAACACCAGAATAAACACGTACGAATGTTAAGTTACCTACGAACTTGTCGTTCATGATTTTGAACGCTAACGCAGAGAACGGAGCTTCATCAGATGCTTCACGAGACGCTTTAGTTTCGTCTTTGTCGTCAAGGATACCTTCGATCGCTTTAACTTCTGTAGGTGATGGTAAGAATTCAATTACAGCATCCAACATACGTTGAACACCTTTGTTTTTGAACGCAGAACCACAAAGCATTACTTGAATTTCAGAAGCTAATGTACGAGCACGTAAACCTGCAATGATCTCTTCTTTAGAAAGATCACCTTCTTCAAGGTACTTGTCCATTAATTCTTCAGAAGCTTCAGCCGCAGCTTCAACCATTTTGGTACGCCATTCATTAGACGTATCAACTAGGTCAGCTGGAATTTCAGCATATTCAAACTTCATACCTTGAGATGCTTCATCCCAGATAATCGCTTTCATTTCGATAAGGTCAACAACACCTGCAAACGTATCTTCTGCACCGATTGGCACAACGATAGGTACAGGATTACCACCTAAACGAGTTTTAACTTGCTCAACAGCACGGAAGAAGTTTGCACCAGTACGGTCCATCTTGTTCACGAATGCTAAACGAGGCACTTTATATTTGTTTGCTTGACGCCATACAGTTTCAGACTGCGGTTGTACGCCACCAACTGCACAGTAAACCATGCACGCACCGTCAAGAACACGCATAGAACGTTCAACTTCGATTGTGAAGTCTACGTGTCCCGGGGTGTCAATTACGTTGATACGGTGTTGTTCGAATTGGTTACCCATACCAGACCAGAAACAAGTTGTAGCAGCCGAGGTAATTGTAATACCACGCTCTTGCTCTTGTTCCATCCAGTCCATTGTTGCTGCACCATCGTGTACTTCACCAATTTTGTGAGATACACCTGTGTAGAACAAAATACGTTCTGTTGTAGTTGTTTTACCTGCGTCAATGTGCGCAGAAATACCGATGTTACGGTAATTACTAATTGGGGTTTGGCGAGCCATGATGTCTACATTCCTAAATGTTATATTTAAAACAGGACGCATCAATTAAATTGATGCGTACAAATATCCAAGCAGGCAACTTAAATACCCGCAAAGCTCCCACTTTGATAAAGAGCAATGTTGAATCGAGCTGCTGTACGCATGAATATTCTCCTGATTAGGGACTGTTTTATCCGCTTAGAAACGGTAGTGAGAGAAGGCTTTGTTGGCTTCAGCCATACGATGCACGTCTTCACGTTTTTTGATTGCTGCACCTTTACCTTCAGCTGCATCAAGCAACTCACCAGCAAGACGTAAAGCCATCGTTTTTTCAGAACGCTTAGCAGCAGCATCTACTAACCAACGCATCGCTAAGGCAGTACGACGGGATGGGCGTACTTCCATAGGTACTTGATAAGTAGCACCACCAACACGGCGTGCTTTTACTTCAACCATAGGACGAACTTTTTCAAGAGTAGTCTCGAAAAATTCAACTGGGTCTACTTTGTTTTTTTCTTGAACACGTTCTAAAGCACCGTAAACGATACCTTCAGCAACAGATTTTTTACCATCTTGCATTACGTGGTTCATGAATTTAGCGATTGTTTGGCTGCTAAATTTTGGATCTGGAAGGATCTCACGAGCAGCGACTACGCGACGTCTTGGCATTTTAATACACCTAATAATATGACACTTCAGGATAATCCAGCAGTTTGTACAAGTGTCATGTACACGACGCTGGCCTTACTATACGTCGCTTGAATTACAAATCTATGAAGAATTCAAACAAGCGAAACGCTAAAGGGCTTATTGGACTAGTTTCCTAGAATTACTTCTTAGGACGCTTAGTACCGTATTTAGAACGTGATTGATTACGATCTTTAACACCAGCACAGTCTAATGAACCACGAACGGTATGGTAACGTACACCTGGTAAGTCTTTAACACGACCACCACGGATAAGAACAACACTGTGCTCTTGTAGGTTATGACCTTCACCACCGATGTAGCTAGATACTTCAAAACCTGAAGTTAAGCGAACACGGCAAACCTTACGCATAGCTGAGTTAGGTTTTTTAGGTGTAGTTGTATAAACACGTGTACAAACACCACGACGTTGTGGACAAGCCTTCAACGCAGGAACTTTGGATTTTTCAACCAAAGTCGTACGACCCTTACGGATCAACTGATTCGTTGTTGCCATATGGCAATTCTCCCGTTATTAAAAAACCTTAAAAAGAAATACCTCTTTTTAAGGGCACATAATTGTAAGCTAAGATGCAAAAATGGTCAACACGGCAATACTTACCAAATGTTGACCATATCAATCTTTGACAGGATAACTTACAAATTTAAATAGAGTTCAAATTTTATTTTTAAACCTCTTATTTGTAAGCGTATTGTTAAGAGTATTTTTTATCATTCAACTCCTCTTCATCTTCCTCTGGAGCTAAAGCTGGTTTTTGCTCAGTATGCTCATGTTCCTCTACATGTTTATCGGCAAGTTGCTCAATACCCTGATGAACATTTTCCTGAATTTTCTCTTCGCTCTTTTTACTTTCTGTTGGCTTTAAGACAATAGATACTTTTGAAATTACATCATGATTTTCTACTTTATGATGATGCGCAGCGTGAATATTGCCATCTTCACCAACATTTAAAAGACGTGGACTGGCTTTCTGAATGAGTGTAACCGCAGCATAATAAGCCTGTAGTGGAGATAAATGCTCACTTGGGTGTTCATTTAAATAATGTCTTGCAGCGCCAAAGATAGCTTGTGCTTTATGACCAACATCCTCTTGCAGTTTCCAGCTATACACTGCGCTTAAAACAGCACCAGCAACTGGGGTAACTTTACCAAAGGCTGAGAGTTTAGGAATACGATTTAACCAATCCCATTTAAACTCTCCATCTTCATCGACTAACCAGTTCTTTAAAGTATCAAAATCAGTAGTTGAACCTAACACTTGCTGAAATTGATGAATATCTTGCGTTTCCAACATATTTCGTAATGTTTTTAAAGCTAACAATAAAGTTTGCTTTTCAGCAATCAGACTAATATCAACTTCTTTAAAAATAAACTCGACAACATCTTGGTCAGTAACTTCTTGAAGGTCAAAGCCATGTGATCTTCCTGTCTGATAAATCGTTCTCAAGACCAACACGAGTGAAACAGGAACATCTACAGCAGCACCAACCACACCTGACACACCTGTGATTGCCCCTTGTATTGTCGCAATTAATTTATTTTGTTCAATGAGCGCCTGACTTAAACGTTGAGAACGGCCCGTATCCTTAGTTAGTTCAAATAAATCTTTAGCCCCCGCTTCTTCCAAGATTTTTTCAGTTAAGGTGCTTTTTGAACTAAAGTCATTCAACCAATCAAATAAATAGCCTGAAACTTTTTGATCCCAATCTGGGGAAAGAAATGTAGCCACACCATTTACTTTTGTAAAATGCCGTCCAAAGACCTGACGAGTTACTTTCGGTAATTGTTCTCGAAGCATTTGTTGAGGACTTTCATATTGCTCAACTTCAAATGGGCTTTTTGTTCTCGATCTACCTTCAACCGTTTTACCAGCTGGAATTGGTTCAATTACCTTACTTACATCACCTGATTGGCTCTGTTGCAAGATACTCAATCCTGTAGAACTGAGCTTTTTAGCCACTCCGAAGACCTGAGAAAACAAATTGTCAGATTGATTATTATTGAATTTTGTCATCAAGTACCTCGATTTTTTAATTTATCTAATTAGACATAAATACTAGGTGGAATGTGGATTTATCTCAACTTGTATGTGTGTATTTTAGTTAACCCTAAATGCAACATACCATGTATTTAGTTATTTTTTTTAAATGTAAAATTGTCATAAAGATTTGCCATAAGAAATAAAAATCCTTTCTGCTATCATGTTAACAACGAAAAAACATGAGTCTTGTTTTCTTATAGCTATATTCTCCTATTCATTTTCATAGCTGTTGATCACCATAGACTCTTAATATCACCATAAAGGGACCTGTAGATGAAACGTGTTGTAATCACTGGTATGGGTATTAACTCATGTATCGGTAACTCTTTAGAAGCAGTTACTCATTCACTTCAAAACGGAATCTCCGGGACACGTTTTAACCCAACTTATGCTGAACTCAATTTTAAAAGTCATGTGAGCGCTGCTGCGGAACAAGATTTTGATCATATTGACCGTAAGTTAAAACGCTTTATGGGCGTATGTGCAATGTACGCTTACAATGCTGCTGTAGCTGCTGTTGAACATGCAGGACTTACTGCTGAACAAATCGGTGGTAATCCACGTTACGGTATCGCAGGCGGTTCAGGTGGTGGTTCAACTGCATCTGTTGTTGAAATGACAGAGCTTTTAGAGACTAAAGGTGCACGTAAAGTAGGACCTTTCTTCGTACCACGCAACATGTCAAACACGATTACTGCAAACGTAGGTGTTGCATTTAAATTGCAAGGTATTGCTCATACCATTACGAGTGCTTGTGCAACTTCTGCTGACGCAATTGGTTATGCGTACAATCTTATTCAACTTGGCAAACAAGATCTTATGCTTGCTGGTGGTGGTGAAGAAGATCATTGGTCTCAAAGTTTATTATTTGATGCAATGGGTGCGCTTTGCTCGAAATATAATGAAACTCCAGAAACAGCATCTCGTCCATATTCAGCAGACCGTGACGGTTTCGTTATTGCTGGCGGTGGTGGTTTTGTTGTACTTGAATCACTTGAACACGCTCAAGCACGTGGTGCCAACATTTTAGCTGAAGTTGTTGGTTATGCTGCAAACAGCGATGGTGCAGACATGGTTGCTCCAAGTGGTGAAGGCGCTACACGTTGTGTATTAATGGCACTTGAAGAAGCTAAGCAACATGGCGTAGACAAAATTGACTATGTGAATACACATGGTACATCTACTCCAGCTGGTGACATTACAGAACTTAAAGCAATGGAACGTGCATTTGGCGAAGGCAATGTACCTCCTCTTAGCTCAACCAAATCTATGACAGGTCATAGCTTAGGTGCAGCGGGTGTACAAGAAGCCATTTACTCAGTTCTAATGATGCAAAATGACTTTATCGCACCAAACATCAATGTGACTGAACTAGATGAAGGCGCAAAACCTTTTGATATCGTACTTGAAAAACGTGATGCAAAATTGAATACTGTAATGAGTAACAGTTTTGGCTTTGGCGGTGTTAACGCTTGCCTCATTTTCAAGAAGTGGGATGAATAATCCCACGTAGGATTATCGATGGATGCACCTTCTGATGCTTTTTTGTGGGTAAAAGCATTACATATTATTGCTGTGGTTTGTTGGTTCGCTGCTTTGTTCTATTTACCACGTTTATATGTTTACCATGCCATGAGTGAAGATGCTGCTAGTCATCAACGCTTTGAAGTAATGGAACGTAAGTTGTATCGCGGAATTATGTGGCCTTCTATGATTGCCACATTAATTACCGCCCATTTTCTTGTCGAATGGGGCGATGCAACTCGACATTACCATCAGGCAACATGGTTTTATCTTAAAGTTGCTTTAGTCGCTTTATTAGTCATCTACCATTTGGTATGTGGCTACTATCGTAAAAAACTTATCGGAAATGCACACTATAAATCACATAGGTTCTGGCGTTTCTTTAATGAAATGCCAACTTTAATCTTATTTGCTGTAGTGATTTTAGTTGTCGTAAAGCCTCAGTTTTAACTGGGGCTTTTGCTTTTCCGAGCAATTTTTTTAATTTAGACAATAAAAACTCGCAGAGTTATCCCTATATTTAACTTTTTCAATCAAAAGCATAAAATCAATGCTCTCTTAAAGTTATACCCAATGAGTAACTCTGACCCTTTATTTACTAATAAGTAATCTATACTATCCTAAAGAAAT
Source organism: Acinetobacter sp. V102_4 (assembly GCF_031799005.1). Classification (NCBI taxonomy): domain Bacteria; kingdom Pseudomonadati; phylum Pseudomonadota; class Gammaproteobacteria; order Moraxellales; family Moraxellaceae; genus Acinetobacter; species Acinetobacter sp. V102_4. The sequence continues at coordinate 7,685 of NZ_JAVQNR010000035.1, forward strand.
AGATGAACTCATTTAATGGCAAAGCTATGCTAACCCTTACTGCCCTTAAACACTCAACCCAACAACAATTTATACGTCTTACGCTTTTTATTTTTCGTCACTTAAAAAACTATCCCATCAGATATCTAACGGCTCAAGAAAAAGTATTAGCACAACTTGTTTTCGGTGACATGCTCAATTGTGAACAACCTAAAATTATTGCTACTCGTTATTTACCTTGGCAGTCTTGCGGTATTTTTATGGCACCAAATGGAAATATTTACGTCAACCCTTCCGATTACAGTGAAAATTACGCTCTAGAATCTAAATTTATGCAGGGTATTTTTATTCACGAACTCACTCATGTCATGCAATATCAAAAAGGTATTCATGTACTACTTAAAGGTGCATTGTTGCAATCGGCCTATTATCTTAGCTTTAAAAATTACAATCCCTATAAATACACCTACTCTCCCCACAAGGCGTTTAGCTCTTATAACATTGAACAACAAGGTGAAATTGCCCGTGACATTTGCTCTGGGAAAATCCCAAATATTATCTGTTCACCTCAACTTCATTTGTAACTAAATAATCAGTCTTTCTTTGAACGTAACATTTTTTGCTTAATGTAAATGAGAATTCTTATAAATCAGAAATACTTATCTAAACAAGAAAATCACGCTTACTTAATTCAAATTATTGAAAAAAATATAACGCGCTTATTCCAAATTGGCTTGTGATAAGGCAGTATACAAACAATAAAAATAATGAAGCCTGTTTCTATTCTATACAGAAAATCTCGTTATTTTTACGCAGAAAATATGTGATTGGTATATATTATTGATCTTGACATTTTTGTTTACTATTTTAATTGTTTACTATCGTATCATACACATCGTTGAAAAATTATATTTATAAAAATCAACACTGTGTGTATCTATATTCGTTATGATCTAGGATTAGGTTTGAATGAAAAGTTTTAAAGTTGCCCTTGCTCAGTTTTCTCCGCATATTGGCAATATTGACTCAAACACCAAAAAGATGATTGAGCAAGTGAATCAGGCGAAAAAACAAAACGCTGACCTGATTATTTTTCCCGAGCTTTCTGTTATTGGTTATCCAGCTGAAGACTTACTGCTACGTCCAAATTTAAATAAACGTATGCAAAAGGCTTTTGCTCAACTTGCTGAAGTTAAAGATATTGTCATGGTTTTCGGATTTGTGAACCAGACAGAAGATGGTCAACGTTATAATTCTGCTGCTGTCATGAAAGATGGTCAAGTTTTGGGTGTTTTTAACAAACACAATTTACCAAACTATGGCGTCTTTGATGAAAAACGTTATTTCCAAAAAGGACATCAACATTTGGTGTTTGAATATCTTGGACATAAGTTTGGCGTATTGATTTGTGAAGATATCTGGTCAATTAATACCGTAAAACAGTTAAGCCAATTGAATGTTGATACTGTTCTTGTACTCAATGCATCACCATATGAAGTCGGTAAACCACAACACCGTACACAAACCTTAAGTGAACTTGCAAAACAACTTCATCTGAATATTGTTTACGTTAACCAAGTGGGTGGACAAGACGATTTAATTTTTGATGGCACAAGTTTTGTCAGTAATAAAAGTGGTGAAATTGCTTTACAAGCACCGAGCTTTAAAGAAGACCTTTATATTGCTGAATTTGACCCAAAAAACAAATCATTTAAAGTCACAGAATCAGCTCCTGCTTTAGAAACTTTTGCAGAGATCTATCAAGGATTAGTTCTGGCTACACGTGATTACGTAGAGCGTTCAGGCTTCCCAGGTGTAATTTTAGGTTTATCTGGCGGTATCGACTCTGCCCTTACATTAGCTATTGCTGTTGATGCAATCGGTGCAGAAAAAGTACAAGCCGTAATGATGCCTTATACCTACACTTCTCAAATTAGTGTTGAAGATGCAGCAGAACAAGCTCGTCGTATGGGTGTGACTTTCGGTATTGCTGAAATACATTCAGTTGTAAATAGCTTTATGCAAACCTTGTATCCTTTCTTTGGCAACTCACCAGCAGATGCAACCGAAGAGAATTTACAAGCGCGCGCACGCGGCACATTACTCATGGGGTTATCAAATAAATTTGGTAATTTAGTACTCGCTACTGGCAACAAGTCTGAGCTTTCGGTTGGCTACTGTACACTTTATGGTGATATGGTTGGTGGTTTTGCTGTTCTAAAAGATGTTTATAAAACGATCGTATTTGAATTGGCAAAATACCGTAATAGCTTAAGTGAAACTCCTGTTATTCCTGAGCGTGTAATTACTCGTCCACCTTCAGCAGAACTTCGTCCAGACCAAAAAGACCAAGATTCTTTACCAGCATATGATGTATTGGATGCCATCCTTTACGCATATATTGAAGAAGATTTAGGTCAGGCTGATATTATTGCCAAAGGTTTTGATAAAGAAGTAGTTGAAAAAGTCATCCGTTTAGTTGATCGTAATGAATACAAACGTCGTCAAGGCGCTATCGGTCCGAGAATTACCTCTCGTGCATTTAGCCGCGAACGACGTTATCCGATTGTCAACGGTTGGACAGCGAATGACTGAGCAAAAAAACTCATCAAAAACTACAACACTTGCTCAAGCACTTTTGCTTGAGCAGGTGGAATTTTTTAAAAAACAATTATCTATAGAAAACTCACCTATTTATTTCCGGCAGTTCATCCAACTTTTTATGCAGCATGCCGATGAAATCAAACTTCATGAAGTGGTTGATTTAGAACAATTACAAGCTGTTGTGAAACGCTATGCTTTTGAAATGCAGCTAGGTGCTGGTTTACTTGAGTTTATTGGGGAAATTGCCCAGCGTATTTACTTAACCGCCTTGAAATCTCCAATACAGCTACAAGATCTGGTATCTGACCACCAGTTTGAAATGTGGCTCTCCAAATTTTTGGAAATGGAGCATATTCCTCATTATCTCAACCAGTTTTTAAGAACTAGCCCCGCCGTTCAACAACTTTGCCAATATATTGCGACCTCGACCTTAGAACAGAAAATACCAAAATTTCTAAATGCATCTAGAGTAGATGACTATCATTTTGAATGGCAACATAAACTCAAAAAATTCTCTTTTTTACAACAACAACGTCTTGAGCATAAACTTGAAACTTGGATTGCCAGCTTTATTCACGAGCAACTTACAGAATTAAGCCTTTTGTCGACTGAAGATTTAGAAAGTCTGATACGACATGTCTGGGAAGATCTTAGACATAAAAAAATGTATGAGTTTATGAAACAGTTAACTCCTCTTGATGTTGAAGAGTTCTTTGTTTTAATTTACGAATATTGGAAAGAATTACGCCAGTCACAATTTATGCAAGATCTTATTTTGTATGGCGTAGAAGTTTTTTATGAATTTTACAAAGACGAGAGTTTATTTGAAGTATTAAGTGAGATTGGTTTAACCGAAACCGATTTACAAACTGAAGCTTTACGTTTTTACCCTAAAGTCATGAATGTCTTTAATGAACACGGTATTTTAGAGCCGTTACTTCATACGATTTTAGCTCCTTTTTATCAAAGCCCAAAAACACTCGATATGATTGAAAAACATTTTAATGAGTAAAAAAAGACAAAAAGAAACCATGCATGAGCATGGTTTTTAAAATGGTGGCTATGACGAGACTTGAACTTGTGACCCCCGCATTATGAGTGCGGTGCTCTAACCAACTGAGCTACATAGCCGTAAACTGTGTGCGCATTATCTATAGTTCTGCAGAACAGGTCAAGAGTTCAAAATCATTAAATTCCATCAAATGAACAAATAAGATTCAGATCATCTTTATTTGTTCATTTTTTAGCAAATTTATGTTTTAAATAATTGATCGACCACAGAAATGTATTAAAAATCTAATACCAGTTTTTTACCTTTTGCCCGCGACACCCAAGTCATCATACTCTTCTGTGAAGCCTTTTCTGCATCACTTAAGTATTGAACGAAATGCTCTGCTTCACCATCCAAAATAACAGTTTCACATGTACCACATACGCCTTCACGACATAGGCATTTAACATCAATATTTAATGTTTAGATCGCTTATAAAATTGATTAGACTTGGCAAGTACAACTGTAAAAGCATCTTCATCTTCAGGAACTGTTGAAGCAAATTGTTCCCAATGAATGTATTCATCAGTCGCGATGCTTATCACAACAATTAATCACAGCAGCAATCATTGGTTTCAGTCCACATACATAGACATGTATTTCTTTAGATTGTAATGAAATTAATTCGCCTAAGTTAAGCACACAACCATCTGTGTCAACATAGCTGAACACATGCTCTGTATGTTCTCTTTTAGCTCATCTAACAAAGCTGCATGTTCAAGCGCACCGTAAGCTTAATGTAACTCGTACTCTGCCCCACGTGCTACGAGCTCATCTATTTGAGATAAGAATGGTAATACCCAATACCACCTGCAATTAAGATGCTTATTGCCTTAAGCTAACAGGAATAATTTTTAAATATAAATAAGCTAATAAAAAAATCAAAAACATCTCATCATTATAAAGTCGGTATTTACAAACTGTGTTTAATCAAAAAAAAGCATAAAAAAAGACCACGCAGGAGCGTGGTCTATAAAATGGTGGCTATGACGAGACTTGAACTTGTGACCCCCGCATTATGAGTGCGGTGCTCTAACCAACTGAGCTACATAGCCTTAAACTGTGCGCGCATTATCTTAGTTTCTTTAATGCACGTCAAGAAAAATTTTAAATAAATTAGGTGAAGTGAGCCTATAAGCCGGGTTCTGTCGAGGATGGTCATTCCTCTAGGCGTACAATCACTCATACGCTCAAGCGACCTACCCGAATCCAGTACGGGCCGTACCTCAGGATTCCTATTTGGTCTTGCTTCTGGTGGGGTTTACCATGCCGTGAACTGTTACCAGACACGCGGTGCGCTCTTACCGCACCCTTTCACCCTTACCTCACGAATGAGGCGGTCTACTCTCTGCTGCACTTTCCGTCGGCTTTCACCGCCCAGGCGTTACCTGGCACCCTGCCCTATGAAGCCCGGACTTTCCTCCCCTGCTTCAGTCACGAAGACCTCCACAGCAGCGACCATCCAGCTCACTTCAGGGGCGCATATTAACAAATTTATTTACTAATTGCTCGTGCTTTTTTGAGCAATTAATTTTTTATATTTGTCGAATAGCTGTTCTTCCGTTTCCTCATGCTCTGGATCTTTAGGAATACAATCTACAGGACAAAACAATTGGCATTGCGGTTGGTCATGATGACCAACGCATTCAGTGCACAAATCTGGATGAATTTCATAAATCACTTCACCCATGAAAATTGCTTCATTCGGGCAAACTGGTTCACAAACATCACAGTTTATGCATTCATCGGTGATATATAACGACACGTTACCAACCTTGTTGATGTTTACGTTCAAAGGCCTCAACCACAGCTTGCGGAACAAACTTGGTTACATCCCCTTTTAAACGAGCAATTTCCCGAATCAATGTCGAAGAAATAAAAGAGTACTGCTCAGATGGTGTTAAAAACACCGCTTCAAAATGTGGGTCAAGTTGACGGTTCATATTGGCGAGTTGAAATTCATATTCAAAATCAGAAACCGCTCTTAAACCACGAAGTACTGCGGTTGCCTTTTGTTCTTTGAAAAAATTAACCAGTAAACCATCGAAGCCTACAAATTCAACATTTGATAGATGGCTTAAAGATGATTGTGCCAGTTCAACTCTTTCTTCTAGACTGAACAAGGGGTTCTTATGATGTCCAATTGCAATTGCTACTACAACCTCATCAAACATTCTTGATGCTCTAGTAACTAAATCAACGTGTCCATTCGTGATGGGGTCAAATGTTCCAGGATAAATTACACGCGTTTTAGACATCCGCTAGTACTCTAATTGTATTGTGAACCTATTTTAGCAAAAGTTATACATGAGGCGAAATATTCATGTGCAGGAAAAACTTCACCTTAGCATCAGTTTACGGCACAATAGGCATAATTGTGGAAGTTTGAATTATGGCGAAAGCAACAGTAGTAAAGAATAATAAGTGTGGATGTTTATTTTAATTCTTTACAGTTCTTAATTTTAATATAAGTTTTTGAATTATAATAATTGATGTTCTTTTTAGTTCCTTTTAGTTTATTTACATCCCCTAAAAAAACGGGTAATAATGCGGGTAACGAATTGATTGTCCTTCTATCATGGCCTCTGTCAAACTTTCTGATTTAAAAATTAAAGCACTGAAACCAAAAGAAAAAGTCTATAGAATCTTAGATGCAGATAGACTTTACATTGAAGTTCGCCCATCTGGCGCAAAGGTTTGGCGGTTTAAGTTTGTTTTTAATGGTAAAGAATCTTCCATGAGTCTTGGTGAGTACCCAGCTATTACTTTGGCAGATGCAAGAATCTTAAAAGATGAGATGAGAGCCAAACTAGCTAAAGGTATACATCCAGTAGAAGACAGACAAAACAATAAAGCTAGGGCGTTGGAAGAAGGAAAAAATACCTTCAATGCTATTGCGACAGAATTCAAAGAAAAAAGAATGACATTAAAGTCTGAAATTTACCAAGAGAAGTTTGATACAGCATTAGAAAAAGATATTTGTCCTGTTATTGGCAAAAAGAATATTAAAGATGTGACTGCGTCAGACGTATTGAAGATTTTAAACAATACAATTAATCGCGTTACTAAAGAAACAGACGGGAAAATGACAGGTGAATCTGCTGCATTGCAAAACAGAAGGTTCATTGGCGCTGTAACTCGCTATGCAATTGCCACTTTAAGACTTGAGAATGACCCTACTTATGCTGTACGAGATGTTATCAAGCGACCTCGTGTAAAACATGCTAGAGCATTAACAAGGGAAGAAAGGAAAAAGGCACGAACACAATTGCCTAAATATAATGGGACAGAAACTGTTAAGAATGCAGGATTTGTTCTTTTATATACAATGCTGCGCGCTATAGAAATTAGAAAGATGCACTGGAAATGGGTTGAATTTGACACAAGAGTAGTAAGATTCCCAGAAGAGGCAATGAAAAAATCAAGAATTCATGTTCTTCCCATCTCTGATCAAGTATACGAAGTACTTAAGCGACAATATGAAATATCAGGTGATGGAGAGTTGGTATTCCCTGCAATCTTTAGCAAGAAAAATGATGGGATGCTAGCTAAAGAAACACTAAACAGTATGCTTGAATATATTGGCTTGAAAGGCGTCACCACTCATGACTTTAGAGCCACTGCATCAACCTTGCTTTATGAAAAGGGATATGAAGAAGCTTGGGTTGAAAAACAACTTGCTCATGCTGAATCCAATAAGACCAAAGCATCTTATGATCATTCACAGCACTTAGATGCTAGACGGAAGATGATGCAAGACTGGGCCGATATTGTTGATAGCTGGGCGGTTTAACCGTCTTGCTTCCTCTGAAATTGGCACCACATTTTTTTATAATAAACTTCATTACGCAAGAAATTAATTTTAAGCTCATTGCCGTTGTAGTCGTAGATTTTAGTGACTTCCCCATTCTTGTCAAGTTCGGCTAACAGGTCTACAAAGTTGGTGCTTCCATTTTTGAAGATTTTGATTAGCTGCATGACACATCCTTAATGAGCAATTATTTGCACAAGAAACTTCTTTTTAGCAGATTATGAGCAAAATTATGCTCAATTCACTTAAAGTGCTCTCACGCAAATTGAAACATTCACATTACTGTTAATTGTGTGAGCTGTGCAACCTGATAATAGAAAGCACAGCAATGTGATGATCGATGCAGCTTTAGTTCGCTTACACATATAAGTTACTTCTTTAGGAAAAGTGCTCGCTCTGCTTCTCGGCGACGAACTAAACCAGTAAGTACTTTATCCTTTGCCTTTTTCCAAACAAGGAATTGATCGGCAGCGCCTTGAAAGTCAGATTTATTGAGTTTCTTAAGTAAAGTTGAATTCTTAAAAGCACCTGAACCAATGTTGTATGTTAGTGAAACCAAAGCATCAAACTGATTTTGAGTTAAAGGCACTGTCACAGATTCATTTACAGTCTTTTCAAATTTAGCTAAGTCATGTTTAAAGTAAGATTTTGCTTGATCAAGTGTACAAGTATCACCCTGCTTAACCTTTACCCCGTTGGGGTAAATAGTAGTTCCAATACCAATGGTCCAGACTCCAACGCCATCGTCATAAGCCTTTAACTTGATACTCTCAAAACTAGTAATAAGATCAACCCCAACTTGACTTGTAGTGACCCCTAAAGGAGTAAGTTTATTGACCACTTTATTTAGATCATCTACTTGTGCCTGTGTCAGCTTGCCACCTGCAATCACTCGGGCAGCATCAAAGAATGGTTTAGTGCTCATTAGTTGTTCCCTCTTTTTTCTGTTTATCACTAGATCCAAAATAGAAAGCCACCACAGTTCCAGACCAGCCCAGAATGGCGCCCAACGCGACATTAATTAAATCTCGATTCTTCTCTGGCATCTCTACAAAGAAAAGGCCAATTACACAAAACAATGACATCGCAATAGCTGCAAAGGCTAAATAAGTACGTGTGTTTTCACTATTCATGGAGTGCCCCTGAATGCAATTTTTGATTCAATCACAGCGACCTTTTGATTAGTATCCGAAATACGCTGATGCATAGCTTGGTTTGTGGAGACAATCCAAGTGCAGAATGTGATCATCCCTGTTAATGCAAAACCACCAAAGAATTTTAGAAAAGTAATAGCACCTTCTGACTTTTGAGCGCCTGCCTCCAGCTTTTCAATCTTTCTTGCGTTTTCTTCACTTTGGGCCTTTTGGTGTTCATTAATAGTTTTTATCTGAATTAAACCCTCAGATAGAGATTTAACCTCTTGTCTAATATCGTCCACTTTCTTTTCTAAGCGGATACCATAAGTTTCTGTATCAGACATGCTGCCCCCTAATTTTTTGGCAATAAAAAAGCCCTAACTTATTTAAAGCTAGGGCCTATTGAGTTTTGTTGAGTGATAAACACATATTGTTTATCATGTGTTAAATTTTCTAAATAACTTCATCATGAACTTAACAAAATTCAATATTAATGCTTTGGCAATGTTCGCCTTTCTATTAATATTTCCTCTTGATTATATAGCTTACACGCTAGGTCATATTGGTTTTCCTAGTATTCCGATCGGGTTTTTAGGGGCTGCTCTTTCATTTGCTCTCATCATCATATTTTTTCTAAAAAAAGGTTTACGAGTTTCAGACCTATTTATTTTTGTTTTCTTGGGAAGCTTTGTGTTTTTTATCGCATTATCCCAAAATGCAGACAGAATGGATTATCTCTACTGGGCAAAAACGATAGGAATATTCTTTACTGGGTTAATGATGTATGACTATTTCAAGCAAAAAAACTCATTATCTTTTAAACATATAGCTCTTTTCTTACTAATCATCATGTCAATTTTCACCTTAAGATATACACCTGATGGTAACTATCTAAGATTGTCAGATGCATTTGTAACTACATCACTATTTTTAGTTTCATATCAAAAGCGGTTCTTCATCACCCTTCTAACTGTGGCTATTTCTTCTTTTGCACTTTATGAAATTGGATCACGTGCAGGGGTATTAATTTATACGTTTATAGCAATTATTCTTATTTATGCGAAATATGGTTTCTGGCGCTTCTCATTTTTCCTTCCGCCTGCATTATATGTTTTATATCAATTTGTAATGAGTTTAAACGACTCCATCACAAACTATAATGACAACCGTTTATTACGCCTGTTATTTAGTTCCGATACTGATACATCTTTAAATCTAAGAAAGACATTTAACGAAGTCGGCTATCAAGAATATCTAAACCACCCAATTCTTGGTAATTTTGGATACTACAAGAATATTTATGGTGAAGGCTCTTATGCACATAACTTTATTTCTTATTTAGCTGAATTTGGAATTGTAGGTTTAGCCTTTTTAATATTGATGGTGTTGCTATACATCGTCTTTATTGTTCAGAATTTTAAGTTAAGAACTAATTACAATCTCTTCATATTTGCTTTAAGTACCTTCTGTATTATCGGTGTAGCTTCAGCTAAGAGTTATTACTGGATTATCCCATTCTTAGCACTGGGCTTGCTGTATCGGGCTGTATCTACTAGAAAATATTGGAAAAATCATGAGCAATCATCTTAAGAAAAGCATTGCGTTAATCGCCCCTGCCATATTTTTGTTTTCATCAGTTGCTCATGCATTTGATGTGTATCAATTCATAAATTGGCGTTACTACAAGACAGATTCAGGGAAAGTGGTTTATACGAAAGATAATACTGAATTCCAGAATTATCTTAAAACCTATAACATCAAGAAAATGGATGTTAAGTATGGCCCTGAGCTTTTAACTAACGGACAAGCAGACCCAAGAAAAATCAAACTAATTGCCGAGAAGTCAAAACAAAACCCATCTATGCCAATTTGTTTTGATATTGAGATAGGAAATGCCCATAAGCCAGAAACAAACCTGCCTGTAATTCTTGATGCGTTAAAGCTGTATAAGAAATATGGCGGTGCGGCACCTGTCGGCGTGTATGGTGTTTTACCACAACGCACTCCAAACAGCATGCTTTCTAGCAACTGGAAGAATAAATATTCAACTTTAAATGATCAATATAGTGAGATTGCGAAGAATGTAGATTTCCTCTCTCCGACTCTATATTTCTACAATCTTAAAGATATGAATGTTTGGAAAGCCAAGGCTCAATTTAATATGATTGAGGCACAACGCTATGCAAAACGTTATAACCTTAAAATTATTCCTTTCATTTCATTAAGCACGTGGAATGTATCAAAAGGAAAATACAAAATTGACCCTTTATCTGAAACTAATATGAACCAAACCATTAATTATCTTAAAGGGCTTGGGGCTGATGGTGTTGTTGTATGGGAAAGCGGAACTTCTATACAAGATAGTGATAATAAAGCTGCCATATTCGACGTGAATAAGGCAGCCTTCCGATCTGTGGTTAAAGCAGCACAATAACAATCAAAGTTTTGACCATGTTGTAGAGCTATTGGCATTCCACCACGTATTTGTAGTTGTATTAACTGCAAGTTCACCAATAAAGTTTGGTGTTAAAGGTGGTGGAGTTTCTGCACTTGCATCCGTGAAAATTCGTCTAAAACGTTGGTTGTGGTCAGTAACACATGCTTGGTCACAGATATAACCAGCACCGTTTGCTGTAGAAACACCAGCAGGGATACTTCCATTGTGACGAATTATAGAGGCGTCAGCTGCAACACTAGTCCCATCCTCTGCATAAATATTTAATCCTGAAATGAAAAGCGGCTTCCATGTATTACTAGAACTAGAGAAGTTAGTGTATAGAGGTGGTGTAGATATTGGGGCAGACGATCTAATAATTCGACCAGTTAATTTATGGTCAACATAGCCATCCGTGTAATAAATTGGACTTCCGCCTTTAAAGTTTACTACCCTGCCATTAGCTAATAATTTCCCACCAATTGTCGAACGAACCATGGAATCCATTTCAACAACAAACCCAGCTGAAGCAGTTAAGTATCTATTGGTATTCAAATTGATATTCGAATCAAACATCCAAATAAATTGCAGCGATTTTTTATCAGCATATGTTCTTAAGGTTCCTCTACACTTAATTAAAGGTGATGTGAATTGAACCATTGAACTAATGTTTGCAGCATTATTCTCTGCCTTGATTGTCATATCACCAAAATCTACATCTTCAATAGCATTTGGCGCTGAATACTCATATTTAAAGGATGCTCTCCAATTCTCATTATATCCGCGCGCTGTTATCTGGCCTTCTTCATAACGTCTCAACTTGCCTGTAGAAGTCATCATATCAACTACACCACCGGAAACGTTAGAGAAGATTACCTGTGTAGCTGTTGCAGTAGCTATTAACTCACCTTGACCGAAAGAAGCATTTTGTAAAACAGGGTAAGCACGTTTTTCAAAATACTTTGTAATACTTCCTGATACTTCACTAGTTCTATAATTCCCGTCAAAAGTATATTCGCCTGTACTTTGACTAGGAGTTATGCCTCTAGTTGAACTAAACATATAAAAAGGTGTTGCAGAAAAATAGAGAGGTACTTTTGCTCTAATTCTAAATTTACCAATTCTAAGCCCCGATACATGCATGATAATTAAACCTTCGGCAGATATATTTTCAATATCAAGATCATTAATCACAATGCCACGAGTTAGATCAAACTCTTCACTAGCTTTTAATCGCACTGATCCGCCACGAACTTCGAGCCGGTCAATTGTATTGTTAATACTTCCATATCCAAAGTTTACTGCTTTACAAACACCATCAGACCCTCTGGCCTTTAAGGTTCTAACGTAACCATCAACAGAATGCTTAAATTCCATTGATGTGTCCACACCTTTACCGATATCCCAATCACCAGCTCTTAAACCATATGACCAGTAATAAAGCATAGTAAAAGTGGAGTTTTCATTATCATCAATTTTTAGGTAGTTTGACTGCAAGTCTTTACAAAACCATACTCGCACAGCATTACCAAAATTGAACTTAGAGGACCATTTAATTTTGGTTTCTAGTACTGGACTATTGCATCTATAAAAGTCAATTCCAGTATTCCCACCAACACCATTCGTATTATCAATAACAATGGTTCCGCCTGTAATTCCTAGATTTTCGTGACGAATAAATGTTGGAGTGCTAGGACTAAATTCATTTTCATCCCAATAATCAATTGTTCCATTATGTTGAGGTAAGTTATCGGCATTTGTATCTGTATCGGCCCCCCGCTTACCAAAGCGTAAGAAAATTCCATTCGAGCCTGCTTTCAGGGTTAAAACAACCCCATCTTGCATTTCGATTTTAAAATTGCTCTTTTCGATTTGAATGCCTGAACCAGTGTATTGACCATTTCGAATTTGAACTAAAGTATTTTCTGGTGCTGAATTAAGAATACTAGAGATATCACTTACAGAGTTATCAATAATAATAGTATTGCTAAATTTACGATTTACATCGTCGTTAAAATTTGATTGGGTACTTCCATTATAAGAAATTAAATCTGCTGTCCAGCCGTTCGCTCCTGCACCAGCCTCTAGAGCAATCTCAATTGCAGCTTGCAAATCTTCTATTGCTTGACCAACATCTAAATTCAATTTACTAATAAGGGCATTAATTGTAGCAATTGAGTAAACTTTACGGCCCAGGCGCGTTTCAATTTCAACCCACTCAGCATCATTTAGAATGTGCTCAAGCTTTTCTGCGTCAACACTCGCATTCTTCAATTGTTGGATAGTAACAATTCCTGCCATACCCTTTCTCCAAGCATAAAAAAAGCCCCGATCAAGGGGCTTGGATTTCTGTTAATTAATTAAATAAAGTCATGGTCACGCTCATAGAATCTAGCATCGTAGTTAGAAGCCTTAAGCATATTGGTCATTTGTGTTTGGGGGGTAAGTTCTTCAAGCATGAATGCCTGTGTTTCTGATTGATCAGCGCGAACTAATGTGTAGAGTGTTTTAACGTATCGATCGTCACTTACAACAAGTGGTTGCACAGGTGGGCGGCTAAGCACGACATGATATTTATCAGCACCTGCTGTGCATGGCACCATGTCCACACTCGCATCAGACATCTGAAGAAAGATGTAATAGTCATGACCCACTTCAAAAGTACAGGGCTGTGAAGTTTTGATAACCAGCCCATCAGCCGATTCGATTTCACCATCTTGTGTACTTACAACTGTGTTATTTCCCACTAAAATACGATCGTTACGAATCAGTAGCTCCGATTCATCTAGTGCTTCAAACTCACAAGACATGTACTTGTAGCGAAGCTTATTCCACTCGCGCCACGCCCTAACTTTCGCTTGTGCTGCATTACGAATACCTGTAGTGGTGATCTTCAAGGGATTCTTAGGTGTAATATCCTCAGGAATAATGTACTTTACACGGGCATCGTCGATATCAGAAGTGTATTCAAGTTCAACACCGTCATAATCTTTCTGAACACCAAATGTATAAGAGCGCTTTTCAGTTAAAGGCACTTTGTTTCTATGGTTGAAAAGTAAGATAGCGTTTTCTTGGGGTTGCTCAAACTTAAGGCGAGTTAGACTTCCGAACCGGTACGGCTCACAGAATGCAGCACTAGCCACCATCCCAGCAATTTCTTCAAAGCTAAGATTGTCGTCATCAATGGTGTAATTGAACTCAGACATCAAGCTTGAGCCAAAGTATGAGTTAACTTTTTCAATCTCCGCATTGATTTGGGCAATGTCCACCTCTGCACTTGTTCGACGGCCAATGTACTGATCCAAGGCTAGATTAATTAGTGCTTGCCCTGCTGAACGTGTAACCTGTAAAGGCCCTGTGCCATCAAGCGGAAGTTTACGATTCACCAAACAGTTAAGCTTTCGCTCTTTAATTGATAGCGCCCCGTCAGTAGCCACTGTGCGAGAACGCAATACAGTCACATTGCCATAATCACTGATTATTGAATCAGCCATGCCGTATACAGACTTAATCTTGCATGTGTCTTGGGTTTTTCCTGCTTGCGTTGCCGTGGTGCGACTTAAACGGAAGCGAAAAGAACCAGCCGTAGGCAAATCAATGTAAATCGTTTTACCGAACTGAGACTTATTGTTGGCTCGAATCTCTTGATTGATCGTTGCTATTGATCCAGCTGGATCACCATTACTATCGATAGCCTGCAACTCAATAATGACTGTAATTTTTTCTTCCCATATACCGCCTTTACTGTCTTGGTAAAATAGACCATTTGGAAAGAAGAAGTTAAATACAGCTTGAGTCGCCTCTGGCATATCGAAGTTGATCCAGCCGACATACTTTGAACTTACAGCATCAAAGCGGACTAGAACCTCTTGTCCTTGTGTGCTTTGACTTGGAAGTGTCAGCAACTTATCCCAATCGCTATTAATTGCTGATGGGTTTACTAAAGCAATCGTATCTGCTGTCACGCTGTTGATTGTGTATGTGTCATCAAGGGTAATTGAGTTCGAGTTTCGATTTAATAGCCCCCCTGCTGTAATGGTGTAGCTGTTGTTGACGTACTGCCAGTTAGCATTAACTTTTTCAGGGTTTGACAATGTAATTTCATAATGAAAACCACCTGCAATCACAGTCTTAGTCACACCTGAAACAACATATTGACCAGATAGATCGCGAGTATTCGTCTCTGTGACTGGTGGTGTTCCTGTAGTAGTCTCGATATCAACTAATGCACCGGTCAACTGCAAACCTTTAAACAAGTTGGGATTATCAATATTGGTTGATGACTCAATGATAACCATCTTGTCTTCATTCACCATGATAGATCCGCTTAGGTTCACATCCTCAATACCATAGACCGCACCACTTAAGGCAACTCGATCAGTCGCTGCAAAGTACTGGGTGAAATCTAGCCCTGCCGATTTAATTAAGTTCGGGCTTTGGAACCACACATTACTTGATTCAACTACTGCAATATTAGGCAATTCGATAGTCTGACCATTGATTGAATTTGATCGCCGAACATATTTTGGCAATTCTGTAAAACTGTCGCCGACTTGATAAATTGGACTACCAATTATCGAAGTAAATGGGTCATAAACAGATACTGATGTGCCTGCAATATTCGCTACATCTGTGTCACCGTCTCGCATATCCAAAATTTGGAAGTACCCGCGACTAATGCACATCACGCATTCTTCAACTTCTATACCATCTTTGTAGACTGTATAAGCTTCTGCAATTAAATCTGGATATGAGCGCCCTCTACCAAGCATATCTGGTATGCGCCCATTTAAACGAGCTTGGTTTGAACGTTGTGCTAATTCATTATTGGAAGAGCCAACTGTAGGTGACTGTGGCTTAGGCATAGTTAATACTGTGTAAAGACTATAAGCCGCTGTGATAGCTACAATTGCGTAGTAAATAATTTGCCACCATGCTGGCTCAATCACTACAAAAAATGTTCCTTCAAGAGTTTGAATATGCTCAAGCTGTGCATTAATTCTCTTTGGATGGTTCGGAGTAACATCACAAGCTTCTGCGATCTGGTCATGATAGATTTTTGCGTTTTCAGGCCATACATCAAACTGTTGGTAAATATATGCCAGAACATCTTCAACTTCTGCTTCTGACCATGTAGAACGATCATAAACATCAGGAACGATGATGACTTTTTTCAAACTCATATATAAAACCTCGTTTCCCGAAAGTTCATGGAAATAATTTCAAGTGGAACGTACTGCACTCCACGGCCTGTTAAATGCAAAACCTTGTCGCAATAAAAAAGCCCGACATGTGCCGAGCTTCTTTTGCCATTCGTAAAAAATACAATGCAAGGGGAAATAGGTTCCTGAAGTTTCTTAAAGCTACCCTTCCCATTTAAAAATCTTTCTAAACGCTTTTTTAAATCACGCCCTGTTACATCTTTCCATGCATCACATAAAAATTCATTGCAGGTGTAAACCTTGGTCCAGACATGATTATGGAGATGGTCAAGATTCATATCATCCCCCTCAACAATGGGAATCGTTCGAGAGAGTAAATCTCACCAGTCTTCACACTATTAAGTTCAGGTGCCTGAGCATCAAAGGTGCAGTTTCCAGAATTGTCTTTCGATAAAGTGCCAATCTCTAAAGTCTGCAATGAAACCATCGGAGCTGTTAGATCATCATCTCGATAAAGACGCCATCTAACAGAAGGTCGAACTTTCCAATTAGTGCCTAACCGAGCAGATACAACCGATTTAATTAGTTCGTCGTCTACATCTGCAATTGTAAGGTTTAGCTTCTGATCAAGGTCATTATTGACTGTAGAACGCTGAATGGACATAGGTTGATAGTCATAGGATATATCAGGCCCTGCTGACTCATGCTTTACTGTCACACCTTCTGTATCGTTTTTCACAAAGCGGAAAGGCGCTGTAAAGTCAGGGTGTGAAATCTCAACACATTCTAAAGGCACCACACCACTGCTGGAATTTAGAAAGAAGGATGTATAGTCAGGCATCTAAATACCCTCCATCGCATTTGGTAAATCTTCATTTACCAATTCTTCGAGTGGATTCACCCAATCCCAAAGGTCATCACCGCCACCTTCATTACCTATCTCAACAATTAGATCATCCATTCCTTCATCTTCTGGCTGAGGCTTAACTTCAAACTGTGCAGTAATAGTAAAAACCTTGCCTTCTTTAGCAGACAATGTAGGGCTTTCAATGAAGTAGCACTGATAATCCTGAACTTCTCCATCATCAATAATTAGACGAGCAATGAATGGCTGGCTAGGTGTACGACGCCAAACTCGATAGAAAGCCATCAGATATTGATAGCCTCCTTCACCTACAACCCACTGCACATTAGCCGTGTGAGAAACATTTTTAAGAGATCGACGGTAGCGACTAGCACCACCATCTAATCTTTGAGAAATTACACCATCACCAACTTTTGCAGTGTAACCACTCTGCGTCACGCAGTATTTAAGCCTGTTCATGCTTATCGTCTCCGTTGTGCATTGTAGTTTTGCTGCATAGTTTTAGAGATTCGGCTATTAGGGTTAGCCAATTGGTTAGATACTGTTTGCTCGGCAATCTGTTGAATGCGGATATCTAAAGAACCGTCGTCATTTTGAGTTGCAGTAGCAGTTTGCCCTGGCAATGTGTAGACGTTGACGGTTGGACTATCTCCGTTACTATTCCCCAAACTACCACCACTATTAAGTGTATTAAGAGTATCAACACCAATTCGTTTGGTAGCAGAAGCATTAAGTACATATTCTTGGCCATGAACAACTCCAGCAATATCCGTACGCCCCATGTTGCCTGTGTAGCCACCTGTAGCGAAACCAACATCACTTACAGACTTGATATTTGCAATAATTCCCGCCCCAAGTGCTGCAACATTTGCCATTGCAGCAATATTGGCAGGGAACGGATTGTTTAATGCTTTAGACATAGCATCTGGAATTTGAACTGCTGCCGATGCTATTGCAAAAGCTTTCTCGGCTGCAAACATGGTCTTATATATCGCTGACTGCTCATCCCCTGCACTTTTGAGCATATCCACCATAGATCCAAAAAATGCTTGATTAGAAGACAATCCAAGCGCTGCTCGGTCAGCATGATACTTGCGCTCACTCTCCAGCATCCTTTGTTGATACTCTTCTTGGGTAATTAACTGCCACTCAAAAGCCTGCTGTATTACTTCACCACGTTGTGATGCTGCATCTTCAGCAGATGTATCAACTCCAATTGCGCCTTGATAATTCATCCAAGCTTGACGCCGACTATCATCGTTCTCAAGGTCTTGGGTTTTATATGAAGCACCAATAAGAAAGTCTTTTTCATCACCAGTTAGGCTTTTATTCAAACGGATTTGCTCACGTTCAAATTCATACTTAGCAGTGATGTTTTGCATGTCTGTTTGGAATGCAGATTGTGCATCATTCAGACGTTGAGCAGATTCAAGACGCATCCAAGATAACTCTTGTTGATGCTTATCTTTAGCTGCTCTGTAGAATGCCTCTTTATCCTTATCAGTAATATCGGTGCGAGCTGCGATTTCTTTCTTAGACAACTCATATTGGAAGTTAATTTTTTCCTCTTCAGTAAGTCGATACTCGCTTAATTCGAAAGCAAGCTTAGCTAAAAATAGATCCTTTTCAGTTTCATAGCGGCCGCGCGCAACATTTAAGAATTGTTTTTGCTGTTCCCCAACAAAAGCAATTTTTATGTCATTAATATGCTTTTCATAATCAAGCTGCATTTGATATTCACGATCGCCAAATGCATAAATGAGCGAATTCTGAAGGCGTTTGCGCTCCTCCAATTGTCTATTAAGCTCTGCTTGCGCTTTAGCAGCTTCACGTTTTTTCTTTGCATCATTCTCAGTATCTTTAGCAGAATCTTGAGTTTTAACTTTGTAATCAGCTAAAACATCCCTAGACTCCTTAGTTTTTGAAGTATAGGCAGCTAGTTGTTTTTCTGCATTTTTAAATGCTTTAGCAACTGCATCTTTTTTCGAAGCTAATTCAGCATCAATTGCAGCAATACTACTTTCATAAGCTGCTTGTTTTGCACTATTAGAACTTTGCTTGTTAAATGGGTCAGTGATGATATCCCAACCAGCTGCAACTCCCACTGTAGCTTTTTGAACCCAAGATTTACCGATATTTAATGCATTGCCAATTGCATTAAGCTCATTGATGGTTGATTGCCAAACTTGAATAAGGTGTTTACTTAGTTCACTAAAGTTAATACCAATATCATCAGTATCATCTTGAACGCCATTCGAGAAAATATTAAATGCTTTCCCCATTCCAGCTAATGCAGTTTCAATAGCACCAGATTTAACAACATCGGTAAGATCATCAATAGAAGTTGTGGCATTTTGGATACCTACTCGAATTAGGTCACCTACACCAGATTGAGATACTGAAAGCCACAAACTATTCCATGAATCTTCTAGTCCAGCAATATCGCCATCTAGGGTGTTCATTCGCTCAGACATTGCGCCTGCAAACTGATTTTCACCTAGCTTTATCAGATATTGCTCAATGTCTGATGCATTCTTTTTAACTTCAGTAGTTACACCTTGAAAGGTAAATTTTACCTTGTCGCCCTCTTGTTTTGATTTGATACCAAATTCTTTTAAGCGTTCAAACTCGAAGGTTGAAGCATCTGCAACTGCTTCAATTAACTGCATCAAATCCTTACCCATAGCAGAAGCTGTATTGCCATAAGACATTAAAGCTTGCTCAGAAGGTGTTAAGCCTAGATTAACTAGTTTATTAAATGCCTCTACTGCCTGAGAAAGCCCATACGGGGTTTCTTTTGCAAATTGTGATAGTGCATCAAATGCAATTTTTGCATCCTTTGAGGATTTAGTGGCTGTAATTAATCCAGCATTAAGTACATCAAATTCACGCTGCACTGCAACTAACTTAGAAGCCATTAACCCTGATGCAATACTTACTGCAGCGCCTACAGCTCCCCATGCAACCTTCATACTTGAAATAGAGCTAGTAATATTGGCAACAGAGTTTTTTGTGGTCTTTTCAGCATTCCTAAAAGCTTCAGTGTATTTACCTGTTCTTACTAGCAAATCTAGTGTCAAGGTTCCTAACTTTGTTGCCATCACTTTTCTCCAGCCAAAAAGAAAGCCCCCATATGGGGGCTTTGTAGATATTTCATTACTAGTTGCTTATTTCATGAAGCTTGCAGAATTTCTGCTCTAATTCAGTAAATGGAACTTTCGTTTCACCATTTAGTAGTAAAGTTGACCCGTTATAAATAAACTTTCTATATCCAACATAGGCCCCAAAAGAGTTCTTGGCATTAAATTCGCCACACGCATAACTATTCCCATCCACATCAATATATGCAGTGACGTTTTTATACTGTATAGAATCAGGATCTTTAGACAAATTACCAAGATGCCTTTTCGCTTTAACAATCAAATTGGTATCTGGTTTAATTATTGACTTGCTGTTTATATCCGCATTTGCATTATTGTCTTTGGAATCTTTCGGTCCTATATTGCCAAGTATTACAACACATGCAACAATACCAACTAGAACAGAAAAGAATAATTTTTTCATTGTTTTTCCACTCTAATTAATCTTCGGTTTGCCAAGTAATTTATTTACTGTATCTAGCACTTTAGCATCTGTACCACGCCACTTATTTAGTGCTAATGGGTTTTGTTCCCAGTCTACTTTTGCAATTTGGTCTCCATTTGCATCGTATAGATCTAATTGGATAACAGAAGTACATACTGCCATATCCCATGATCTCTGAGCTGAATAAGTTAATCTATTTTGACATTCAGTTGGTTTGATATCTGAATAGAATTTAGATTTAATCCCATTTTCAATAAAAGCTCGTTCTAAATCATTCTCAAATGATGGGATAGTAACTTTACTGTTACGTTCAATACAAACTTCACGGATTGTATTTAGTTTTGCACTATCTAATGCCTTCACCGGTTTACCAGCACAACCAACAAGCCCAAATATCAGCCCTACTAAAATAATATTTCTCATGAATTACCCCTATGTTTAGAGGTAATTTAACAAGCGGTTAATAAAGTGGCAATAAAAACCATTACATAAAACGACTCTTGATTATATTGAGATTATTCAGGTAATTGGGCACGTAAATATGACTCCAAATTCTGCGGCTCTGGTTTGCTTTCATGTGGCATATAATTTAGAGCATCAATCTTGGTGCCTTTTTTTACCTTAGAAGAAATATAAAGTGCAAATAGATTACCTATTGCCTGCTCTATTCGGCGGCCAAAGAAAAGGGAACCATACTTCTGACGATATGCACGCCAGAAGTGGAATTCTTCATTACTTATTTTTTGCTTCGCGTCTTCGATTGTGTTGCCGCCGACCCCACAGAGGACGAGTTCTCCCCAGAATTCGTTTCGTTTGAACTCTTCTTCATCAACTTTCCCATGAAGTTGTTCACTTCATCTGAGACAGCATAAAAGGCGTTGCAAACCGAAACGTCACAATCTAAAACTTCATCAATTGATTTGAAGAAAGGTGAACCTTTTGCATCTTCGCAAATTGAGCCAAGGATGCGGGCAGCCTGTAAGCGAATACCGTCGATACTTTCAAGCTTAGAGTTTTCCAAGTCTTTAGGGTCGAACTTCCATTTGTAAGCTTTTAAAATCTGTTCTTGGTCTTTAAAAGATAGTTTACGAACAAAAACTTGAGCTTCGTAATCTTCCCCATTTAAGGAAAAATGCACCGTCTTTTCGACTGGTGCACCTTGAGAAAGACTAACTTTTTTCAGATTAGCTACTGATAACTTTTTCATCTTTCACCTTAAGCTTTAGGAATAATCTGAACACCAGTGCTACGCTGCATAGTTACTTGGTAGCTTACGAGTGAGTCAGCTTCAAATGTTGGAGTTGATGGGGCTAATGAAGCTTTATAAGTCCAGAACGTGCGAGTCGTTGGAACTGTCACTGCACCAGTGGCAATCGTTGGTTCTGCTGTACCGTCACTTGCACCAATGTAGAAAGTTAGTTCTTTGTGTGCATCTGCCCATTCCAGAAGTTGAACGTGTGTGTCGTTTTCTGGATCTAAGTTGAAAGTAATTGAGCCATCACCCGGATCATTCAAACCAGTTAAGTAAGACTTTGAACTTGTTTCTTCTAAACATGTATTTTCAAGTTTAGAAGTACTGTCACTGCCTAAATCGATTGCAGTAATACAGATTGCTTTAGTAATGGCTGTGCCATCAGAGATAAAAACGTTAGTACCTTGTGTACGTAAAACTGCCATGAGTAGCTACTCCTCAAATTTTAGGCAATAAAAAACCGCCTTTTGGCGGTGTGGTTTTGGATTGTTGTGTGACTTAACGGTATAAAAACCAATTGGCATCAAAGCCACGGACGAACAACTTTGTTTCTTTTTCAAAGTCGCTAATCCGTGGATTTAAAATAAAGCTAATTTTTTCTAAAGACTTCCGAATTGCCTCTCTAGCTTCATAGGCTCGTTTTTGATTGGTGTCATACACCATTACCTGATACATGACATGATCAACTTCTGCTGGGCAATCTAAATTGTTTTCTGCTGGTCCACCGATGTCTTGCCATACTGCATATGGTGTAGGCGTATCAAGAGGCGCTAAATCCTCATAAACACGCAAATCAGTGCCTAAAATAGCCTTGACCGCAGCATCAGCATTGAGAGTTCGATAAATTGGGAGAAAGCTCATAGTTTTGCTATTTCCTTGTCTAGTTCAGCACTGAATGACTCGCTGAAAGTGTCTGTGACCTTTTGAACATTGTTTGCTAATGCTGGACGCATGAATGGAACTGCTGGCACATCTGATTTACCATACTCAATCCATCTCCAATGGCGAGTGTCACCACCACTAGTAGGCTTTGGAGTTGGATTGGAAAACGAAGCTCCACCATCAACACCAACACGCATCAATACTTGGCTTTTATCTCTCATTTTCCCTGCACCAACTTTAATATTCTTCCAAATCTTAGCTGCGGTTTCAGGGTCATCAATGGCCTTAGCATTTTGTCTTGCTGCATCACGGACAACATTCATTGCTTTACGAGCAGCACGTGTTGCAGCGTTTCTAGTGCGTCGAGGATCGCCTAACAGCTTCATCTTTCGCAAGACTTCATCTAGCCCTTCGATTTTTACGTCTACATCAGCCATAAGGTTTCTCCTGACGTAAAAAAACCTCCCGAAGGAGGCTTTCTAGTTTTTAAATTCTTGCAGCTATTGCCAACTCACGGAGGGTAACACCAGTATGGTTATTCTCCATTTTCTCTACCCAGTATCTATGGTTAAACCACTTGCCAAGTTCCCAGCAATAAACATCATCAATCGCTTTAGATCTAGTAGCTTCTTCTACTCTGGCTTTACCGCCGAATCGGGCTACAATATCTTCATGTTCAATCACGTAGGCTTGACCTTTGTCACCCACTTGGAGGCATAATCGTGATTTAATTCCGTCCTCATAATGAACAAGCCAATTATCTGAATCGCTTTCTGTTCTTTGCTCAAAAACTACAATTCCTTTTTCACCTGATGGATGTTGTATTAAATCGCCTTCAAATATCTCACAATTAAGATAATCACTGTATGGTGATTTTTTCTTATTAGTCATGACTCACCTCTTTGGCTTTTAAATAAGCAAGTGTGAACCTAACACCTTTGTAAAACTCCTCATCCTCACTGTCAAAGAGTTCGCAAATTCTTTTATATTCGGCATCTTCAAAAGTTTCTAAAAGATTCCTTTCAAATAATTGAGTATCTATATTTTCCATCTTGCACCTCTGCAATACCTGATTATGGTTGTGGCAACTGTTCAGGTAAAACAGCGTTCGGTGATCAGCCTAGCCACTCAAATATTATACACTATTTCGGCTTTTCAAGCCCTTGTCCAAGCAAGAAAGTACAGTAAGTGTATGAGTCTTCACTATCATCTAATGCTTGGCTTTTAATTGAGAATATCCAACCTTTCCATAGCACTTGCATCTTAGTCGTAATGTCTTCTCGATAGCGGATTTTCATTCGGGCGACTACTTCGGATTGGTCAGCCTGTGCTGCAATTAAATCTTTGGCCGATAATGGCGTGACCTTGGCCCAAAGCTTTTTGTATTCAGACCAACCGCCTTCAATTGGGAAGCCGTCATCATCTCTGCCAGGTTCAGTGTATGCTTGGATGGTAACTCGATGACGTAATTCACCTGCGTTTTGTCCCATGACAACTACCTCAATATAGTTCCATCATTGGAGATTTAATTATTACTGTGGGAATGCGCCATATACCATCTTCACCATATTGCCAAACTTGCTCACCTTTAATTGCATAGTAGATAAACTTGTCAATGTAATGAAAATGCGTAGCTCCTTTTGGCTTTCTTTTACTTGCTCTAACTTTCAAATCAACCATAAAAACCTCACACAGCCGTAGGCGTTCGATAAGTGAATAAGAGTGATTGCACTGGCTGAGGCATAAAATTGCCATTCACTGGTGCATCAGATTCAGCGTTACGGTGCTTGTCGTAATATCCAACAAATACAAGCACGGCCAATCGGAACTCTTCGGGATATGGCTCAACATGGTGAATAACGTCTGTATAACGCAAAACGGCCGATTCAGCCGCTTTTCTATAGATTTCCAAGTTAGTATCATTTGAATCATCGTCATAGCGAAGGTGTTCTTTAACTTCCGCAAGAGTAACTATGCTCATTCTGTCCACTCCTTCGCGCATAACTTAAAGTTTTTATGATCAAATTCGCCTATATGGTCGTTCTCAACATGCCATAAAGAACCATTTTTAGTGATGAACTGTCCTTTCTCATACTTAACATCGTCCTTAAATATGCCTTTATAGAGCGATTTAAGCGCGTTTTCACCTTCTGGCTGCTCTTCATCAGCTTTAGGTGTTTCGGCAGGCTGTGAAGCGCTTGATGAAGGATTGAACGGGTCATCCTTAGCATCACGTTTGGCAAGTGCGTCAAGCGAGTAGTTTTGCTGTTGCATGTAAACTGTATCGCCACCATTCAAAGGCAGTTTCCCGATTTTTGCTCGGCCCTCATTAGGTGTGAGCAATGACCCTTTCACGTCATCACGAACCATAGTATGGAACCGTTCAGAATCCATGCGAATGAGTGTGTCGATGTCAAGGAAACACTCAACTTTAAATGAAGTCAGATCTAAACCTTCATCTAACAAGTTTTCACGAGCTTCGATGAGAGCTTGTAAGCAGTCAGAATAGTAAATCCCATTAGCCTTTTCAGAATCATCAGGAACTGTGCCAATGCCAATTTTGAAAGGTGGGACATTGAACACACTACAAACCACACGACCCGACATTTCGAGCAATTCAATCATTTGAGAATCAGCAGCACTCATACCCAAAGCGGTGTAAGTCATGCCATCACCAATGACCGCAGTCTTACCAAAGTTTGCACCTGAATAATTTGTGTTCCAGCGAGCTTGGATTTCTTCTGCCTTTTCTTTTGTGATAGATCCAGGAGCAACCAAGATTCCGCCTGGTCTGCTTCCATTTCCAAAGAAGTTTGCGGCATTCTTGATGATCTTCACACCCATTCCCGCAGCAACACCACAAGCCATAATTGGAGACAAGCCCACTAAGGGATGATAGAAAGCGTTGATACGGTCATGGATGATTTCAGATGCTGGAACAATCACTGATTCTGTTTGTGTTAAGCGGTCAGTGTTGAACTGATAAAACACATTGCCGTAGTCATCAACCAGTGGGCAAACAAGATCAGGGTTAAGTACCACCATTCGGTAGACTTCGCCAAAAACATCGCGGAGT
This sequence comes from Acinetobacter sp. V102_4, assembly GCF_031799005.1. NCBI lineage: Bacteria > Pseudomonadati > Pseudomonadota > Gammaproteobacteria > Moraxellales > Moraxellaceae > Acinetobacter > Acinetobacter sp. V102_4. Next base: position 33,522 of record NZ_JAVQNR010000035.1, read on the forward strand.
TTCCAAACGTAAGTATTGCCACGAAGTAGCAAACTAGAAGTCCATTGCTCTTGGAACTGCTGCCAAGTTTGATAGTTGTTTGGTTTCTTTAAAACGCGCAACTTTTCAGGGATATCTACATTAACCAATACACCTTCTTTCTTGCGCTTCAAAAGAATTGGCAATTTACCAATGTCTTTTGAGATAAGACTTACACAAGCGAATATTGCATGAGATGCGACGAGGTCATCACGTGTTAATTCATCATTTTTCTGCCAAGCACCTGAGTATGGCTCTTGTACAAATAGGCTATTCCAAGTCTGCCCAGCACTATGGACACTTTGAAAGCTCTTTTTACCTCTTAACCAGTCAAAAATGCCCATTTTTACCGCCTTATTCGCTAGTTTTTACTTCTTTTTTAGGTTTGCTTGGTGCCTTTTTAGGTTCCTCAAAAGGCTTAGCAACACCTGTTTTAATCAAGATATTTGCTTCAAAATCGGTTACTTCAAGCACATCACCCACATTGGCATTGTGCATAACCTGTAAATATTCAATTTTCATAGCTGCTCCCATAGCTCAACAATGAAGTTTCATTGCTCAGATATGAAAACAGCCCCTATTAAGGAGCTGTTTAAAGATCAATACACCAACTTATGGAGTTGGAGTAGTTGTGTAGTCTAGATATGCTGCAGCCACTGGACGACGCTTAGCCCAAGTGATGAACTTCTCTACACGTACAGCAAATTTGTTTTCTTGCCATAAGTGGTGAGTAGTTGATCCATCAACTAGAGTTGCTTGGTCGCTGTAAGAAACATCCACACCGCCATCTTGTGCAAGAAGGATTTCACTTGTTTTCACAAGGATGATCTTGTTGCCTAAAGACTGTGAAGTGATAACTGGAATACCAAGTAAGGTACGTGAACCGCGCAAGCCCATGCCTGGGAAGTAAGTATTACCCAAAGCGTCACGAAGTAAGGCAATTTGAGCAGCACGCGTTTCTGACATTAAGAAATAAGAGCCATCTAAACTTAAGTTGTTATTTACAAAAGTTGTGATGAGGGCCAATAAATCTTTTTCATATGCTGCAGCAGTTTCACCGGTATTTGGTGTAGCAGTAACACCATTCAATACACCAGCCGGACGAACAGCAGAAGCAGCCACTGAATCAAGGAATGTTGCATCTACTAAAGCTGCACTTGCTGCGATTAAGTCATCACGTACCAAAACACTTACTGACGGGTCTGAACGACGCATCAACTCTTGTGTGTAAACAGTGATTGCAGCAAGTTTATGCTCGCCAATTTCAACTTCACCAAAAGTAGGATTCGTTAATGGCTTAGGCGCGCCCTCACCAACCCAAGAAGCAGTACCACCAGTAACTTGAGAAGGGATTTTTGAACGGAACGGAACTGCACGGAAGCCTTGAAGCTTATCGAATACTGTTGCTTGGCGAAGTAACTCTACAAATTCACCAACCAATTGGTTTTCATGAACAAGAGTGGCTGCGAAACCTGCATCCGTTGTTGTACCTAATGTAGCTTTCGTAATTAAGTCTTGTACTTCATCACCGAAGCCCATACGTTTAGCAACTTCTAATGGAGACTCAAAACGGCCTTCTTTAGCATTAAGCTGTGAAACGATTTTTGCTTGGGCGTATTGAGCAAAGCCAATACCTTTAGGCAAATTAGACTTAACGATGATTTTCCCTGCTGGTTCTGGATCACCACCTGCTGACTTTGCAGCCTCTACAGGGTTTCCACCCGCAACCGGTGTGGCAGTAGTTGCTGCTTTTTCTGCTGCTTGAATTAGTTTTTCAAGGCGCTTTTCTTCAAATTCTAAGCGTTCAACATCTTTTTCAAGTGCTGCATATTGTGTGTTTTGCTCATCATTAAGCGTTTGCTTTTTTTCATGAGCAGCATTCATTAATGCTTCCATAGCTTTTTGTTTTTCAGCGATGGTAGCTTTCACTTTTTCTAACTGTGCTTTTAACATAGTTGGATACTTCCTTTATTTGGATCTGATAATTCGATTGGTTTGTTTTCTGCCACATCGCTGACAGTTGTTTTCTTTTCTTCCGGTTGTTGCGCCTGTCCACCCAACGCGGTGTCATCCAGCTGCTCGAAAGATTTAGAAATTGATTTGATTTGGTTTATGTAGGATTCGTTGTTGCAAGGAACAGCAACTAGGCTTAGCTCATGCCAGTTCCATTCGTTAAATTGGAAACCGCCACCTTCTAATTGCTCTACAGCCTTCCAATCAGCGGTAAATCCAACTGATAACCCATTTACAAGCCCATATTTCAGGCTTTGAAATGCCTCATCTACACGCTCTTTAAGTGCCCCTTCCTCTTCGATTTCTGGAAGTTCAATCTGCACTTCAATGCCTTTCTTAGTGACATCTGCTGAAATGACTTTGCCAATAGGCTTTTCATGGTCATGATGGAAAAGTAATGGCATTGGCAAAGTGAATTTTGCTCCTGTGCTAATCAGGACATCCTTTGCCTTGTCAGGTGTTGGAGTCGAAGCTATGCCAGTAAAAACACGCTTCTCTTCATCAAATGCTTTCACCTGCAAGACTGAATAAGCCTTGTTTTTCATGGCAAAACTCCAATAAAAAAGCCCGCATTAAGCGAGCCTTGAGTTAAAAATTTAATTAGACGAAAAAGACGTTATATTCTTTGTTTGTTGGTTCTGGATTCATGGACATGAGAGCAACTGCGTTAAACGTGGCAATCAAAGGGTCAATCTTTCCTACACCTGATTCTTGTTTGGTAATTCGCATACCATTACCGACCATAATTACCCGTGCATTACCTGCTGCCCAAGTCATTAGTTGTTGCCCAGCATGGTAAAGATTGCCTTCTGCTAATTTGCGTTCAGTGGTGAGGATGTAAGACATGAGCTTGTAACCTTGCGGAACAGCGAACATGCTTTCCTCTGGTATTCCGGCCTCAAGTAAGCCATCTAAAAGACCACCTAAACCAAGTGGATCTAGTCCGATCTTGTTTAGCTTGCCACTGTCATAAACTTTCTTAGCAATTGCTGCGAGTTGGTCAATGTCGTCGCCTATTCGGTCAACGACTGTTAATGAGCCTTCAAGTTTGAAGTCATCGTATTTAGGTATATTTTCCTTACGACGTTCTAAAGCAATCTTATTTGCCCATGCATGATTCCATAGCCACCAGACACGGGGGTCCTTTTTGAGGCGGCCTAAAACAGCTGATCCAAGCAAGTCATCTAACCCACCCCCATCGATTCCAATCGTGATGACATCAGACTGCTCTATAAGTTGGTCCAATCCAAAAACATGCTTTTGCTTATTCCAATACTCCGCACCTGCCCACCGGTTAGCACGAAGGTTCATGCCGATTTCGATGTTTAAGTGTTTGGCCAAGAAGTCTCGAAGTGATTCTTCGCCAGCGTCTTTGACCTTTTTAAACTCTGAAATCAGATATTCAAGGTCAACTGATGCACCTAAATTCGGGTTTGTGATGTAGAAGTTTTCAGGTTTTAAGTGTTCGCCTGCTTCTATCATCTTTTTAGGGAATTCATAAATTAAAGGTAGGAATTGTTTATCATCTTTAATCCCATCTCGAACATCACGGGCATAGTCTAAAAGCTGCTTGAATACACCACATGGAACTTCATCCGACATCGTAGACAGATAAATAACACAACCTTCTGGACGCGATGCCAAACCGCCTTTAGCTTCTCGGAACATAGACTCAGCATTAGCACGCTTACCGAAGAGCCAAACCTCATCAATTAAAATGATTGAGGCTTTCTTTCCTGCTGCCGCATTAGATTCTGCCGCAATTACTTTAAGTGTTGCGCCTGTACCTAAGTGAGTGACCGTTTTTGTGTGCTCAGACACATTCATCATTTCACTTAATTCATCGTCAGAACGAATGAAATCGCGAATTGGGTTAAAACTATTGTCAGCTACTTCTTTTGTCGGAGCTAAGATAATAAGTTCAGCAGAAAGACGGTCATTAAGAATCAGCAAAAGAAGCATAATTGCTGCGGCAATCGTGGATTTAGTGTTCTTCTTAGAAATCAGAAGGAAAAATTCACGAATTAATCGACGCTTAGAGTTCGGATCTAATGCACCAGCAATTGCCCGCACAAATTCTAATACCCAAGGCAACGTTACTTCGCCCATCTTCGGGCTGCCCATCACATCGACAAGAATCAGTTCTTTAAAGATTCGCTCAGCAACATCTGCAACTTGTGGAAATAAAGGCTCACAAGGCATGAGCGACTGTTTGGCAACAATACGCTCCTCCCAGTCTGGGCAAGCGGTTGTCCATTCTGGAAGCATTGCGGTCATTTATTCTGTCCAATAAAAAACCGCCCGAAGGCGGAATAAATTGTCTGGCAGGTTGCGAACCCCTGCATGTATGGCTGAGATAAGCTGATGTTTATGGCACATTCAAAAGCCTGGCTACGCATCCCCATACTGGTTCAGGACATTGCTTACTCTCACACCGTGTCGCCCACGGATTCAGACAAAACTGTATAATAAAAACCGCCATAAGGCGGCTAATTGAGTGGTTCTAATTCGTGAGGTTCTGGAAAAGCTTTTTTCATTTCTATCCACTTCTGCGAGTCAGGTTGCCAATAATACAATTCTTCATAGTGGTCATATCTGTAATAGTAACCGTCTCGCTTTACAAAAAACTCAGCCCCTTTGGGAGCATTTTTCTTGATTTCTTCTGACAGCATTTTTTATATCTCAACTAGGCAATTGATTATTCAAAGTCCCAAACTTGCCTGACTTTGTCGCAGCCTTAGCTGCATCTTCTTTGGTTTCTTTCTTGCCCTTTTCTGCCACTTTACCGTGGACGTATGGAAGGGCTGCTTGGGCTGCACGAACTCTTAAAGCCATATCTTCAACCGGATCAGTGTAAACAGACTCTAAAAAAGCTAATGGGTCGGCTAGATTCTTAGCAGCTTCAATAGTTGTATTAGTTGTTAATGGCTTAACATCATGTTTAACAACTTGCGCTGGGGTAGCTTTTTCAAGTCTCTCAAGATAAGCAATAACATCAGGATCTTTTGCTAAACGGGCACCTGCCGCAGATGCAGTCTTTTCAGGGCATCCAGCCAAAATTGCAGCTTCTTTATTATCTTTGCCTTTTTGTTTTGCGAGAGCAAATGCCTTCTTCTTTTCTGTTAAAGCCATATACCCTCCTTTAACATATTTATGGAATGGGAAATTTTTTTATAAGTGAGAGGGCAGGCGGTGTCCGGCGGCGAGGAGCTTGAAAATTTTGCCTCCCCCCTCCTGACACGGATCTTATCGAGAATAATTCTCATTTAGATATAAATCCATCGAAAATGCAAAAAATCCTCTCTTTTTCCTATTCTTCCTGAAACTTCTCAACAATTTCATCTATTCGTTGTACACGGTTGTTTAATGCTTCTTTTGTATCCACTGGTATACGTGGATCAAACTGCATACCACGCATGAAGTTAGCAATTGATTCAAGCTGCTCTAATAATTCATCATTGTTCATAGCCTACTCTCCTTCAATGTCTTCTCTTTATGACAAGGCACACATAAGCTCTGTAGGTTTGACTCATCATCATTACCGCCTTGTGCGATATTAACGATGTGATCTAACTCAAGGTCCATGGTGACAACACCACAGGACTGACATGTGTACTTATCTTGAAGATGTATCTTTGCTTTGAGTCTGCGCCAAGAACGACCACCACGACCCGAACCCCAGCTATTCTGCCTTGGTGTTCTCTGTGCCTGTAGTCTCGGTTTGAGTGTTTGTAGTTTCATTTGGATTCTCAAAGTCTGGAGTCAACCGGATAAGAACTTCTGCTACTTGGTCAACACCAACTGTAGTCTCAACAAAGCTAACACCATATAAATAACTACCATCACTTAGTTTTACCTTGGTGCCTGTGCCAGTCTTCCCACCAGCGTACTCAATATTTCTCACGCTTAAATACTTACCCATATCTCACCTCACTTAATCCAACGTCTTATTGCTATACACAACCTGAGTCTCTTGCTCACTTAGCTGCATTAGCAACTCATTGTTCTGTTCCAGTGCTGCCAGTATTACCTGATCCTTGTTCGCCACCTGCTGAATCAGTGCTGTGTTCTGCTCCACCATCTGAGTGAGCAGTTGAAGTATTTCTTTGTTTCCGCAACTGCAATCTTTCTTTGAACAGTTCGAATTGTTGTTTGATCCACTCACGACGTTCCTCACATCCTTTACAGGCCATAACGACATCCATTAAAAAACCCTCCGAAGAGGGCCATATACTTAGCTACTAAAATCCCTACTTGATAAGGGAGGCAATGTAGTTTCGAAATAAGTTTTCTCCATTACAAACCATGCCTTTTTCTTTGCAGCTCCAACAATCCGATAAAATAATTCGAACTTCACTGGTTTTTGAGTGTTTGCTTTTATGCAGAATCTCAATGCTCTCAATCTTTAATGAGTGATCTTCTATAGGCGCAAAACATCCAAATACTGATAGGTTTTCAGCAAGTAATTTAAATTTGTCATTAGTTGGATTTAGATACATATTGCACCTCTGCAAAAGCAGCTTGATCACTTTAGCTTACCATGTACACAAAGCTATAATGCATTAAGTATATATTTAAGATCATCTGGACATGTGAGCTTCACACCATCCTTTAGACAAAAGATTTCGATATCATTTAAGAATTCTTTCATCTGCTTTGTTGTTGCTTCTGTAATACTGATTCTATTGGCAACAAACTGCCGCAAAGATTCATATTGACTTGCACCAGTCTTTTTGAGTTCCTTCATTGTTCTAAAGGTTTCTGGATACTCACCAACATTGTCACGGTTATAAATTACCGAAAGATATTTGTATTTAAAGAAAGATGAGGCCTCTTCTTTATCCAGACCTCTATAGTTCCCGTATTCAGTCATCCAGAGCCAATATAATCTTCGTTGTGCTGCTGAAAGACTTTCTTGCTTACAAGTAATAGTAACAACCAAAGGCCTCCCTTCACTCGCAGCCTTTGCATGGTTTGTATTGAGATAGCCAATTACATAGTTGATGTCAGAATGGTTTTTGATGACGAATCTAGGTTCCATTTTGACCTCTCAGAATTAAAAAAGCCCCATTGCAGAGGCGGCTGAAATCCAGCTATGTGGGAAACTACTCTTCTGTAGTTCTCTTGCCAGCTTCCAAAACTGGAATGTTCGCTTCTGTTGGAACATAAATAATTTGCTGAATTTTGCCATCACGTAAAGCATCGCCAAATGCACCAATAAACTCCTGCTTACGATACTCAGGAAATTCTTTAGCAGCCTTACCAATTGTTTGGATAGCTTCTGCTCGCAACTTAGCACTTTCAAGTTCAGCCTTAGCTGTTTGTACTTGAATCATTTTTGATTGTTCAGCTTCTGCTAACGCTGCTTGACCATTCATGCCTTGCTTCCACACCTTGTAGTGGGGCCAAGCGAATAGCACCAAGATGATAATGATTAAGATCAATGCTGCTGTTAGAACAATTGCAACAATGTCTGTAGAACCTTTTTGATTGAATTTCATATCCCACACCTTTCTTTATGCAATAAAAAAGAGCCTTTCGGCTCAGTTAAAATATTTCTTCATCTTTAAGATTAAGCATGCGCTCTGTTCTTTTTAACATCTTGTCGAACCATTCTTTTGATTCTACCCGTCCCATCCCTCGATACTGGTCAAACCATTGGTGACAGGTATGGCACAACGGAATAGTGTATTTGTCATCTGCTTTAATCCCCTTGCCTTTAACCATGTTCACTGAAATTAGAATGAGCCGCTTGTGAGTGAGGATAGCCGCATCTAACGCAAGGCAATTCTCTTATCGCTGCTAATCGCTTTGTATCACGCATGAAGATTACTTCTGATATTTCTTACTTGTTGCTTATGACGTTGAATCTTAGCATCAATGGCCAACATTTCTTTTTCAGTCATCAATCCACGCGAAAGGCTTTGAAGCTTTTCTATTTCATTGCATAGCGCGTTTAGATTCTTCTTCGCTTCGATTGTGTCCATAGACAATCCTTTTTTAAACTTAGATGAAGTGAGCTACTCCACAGCTTTGATATCCACTCTGGCAAGAGGCTATATCTATGCAGCACACTTCTCTAAATAAAAAGCCCCACCGAAGCAGGGCATAAAAGAAAACCTCCAGAAGGAGGTCTTTTGAGGATTATTTAATCCCTTTGTGTTTTAACAAAAGCTCTTGTTGCTCCTGTCTCAGTTTCTTCTCTCGATCAGAAACACTAGGTTCATATTTCTGCATATTTCGTTTTCTAGCTAATTCAGGATCAAACCTTCCATTAACGTAGTTCCCCATATCCTCTTCAGGATAGTCTTCAAAATAATCAGACCATTCTCCCATGACATTATTCTCTCTAGTTGTTTGAGATAAATATACCATAGACAACAAAAAAGCCCACCTTTCGATGAGCTTTAATGGCTTGGTCTCGGTATGAACCGTAATACGACCAGTATGGGAAAACAATATCTTAAATCCTTATAGCTGTCAATTGATTGTCTTGTTTAGTTTTCTGCGGTATTCACCCACATAAAAGTCGATCTCATCTTCCATGTCTTTCAGCATGATATTCACCATGGCACCGAGATAAGCATAATTCTTGCTGTATGTATCTGCCTTTATCTCATCAATACCACAGAACTTTAACTGGCCCTGCAATGTACGATCTTCTTTGATCTCTGGGCGCAATGAGAAATACACCTGCATACGGGCAATCTTCTTGCAGAACAGCTTTAAATCAAAGTGATGACGCTGGCGTTCTGTGATTTCTGCGTCATATAAAATCTGGCCAATATGCTCAACCAGAATCTTGAATGCTTGAGTAGTATCACGGGAATCACCCCAAACCAGCATTTCACAATATGCCTTTGTTGCTTGATCTTCAATTGATGCAATAGCACCACAACGCTCTTCCCACGTTGGAGCCTTGTCACCGGTCGACATTGTAGATGCTTCATAGTTTGCTGTCTTAGCTCTCATCTGCTGCCCAACCCATTCAAGATTTGATAATTTTTCTGTTACTACTGCCGCATTCATACCGTCACCTCAAATGTTTTCTAAATTTAGTATTGTTAAAGTTCCCCAGTGAACAGCACCTGTGTCGATGTAATAACAGTTGTCTCGCTTACATGGCTTTTGTGTCACTGTATGCCCCATGATCACGGCATCAACACCAGTGACATGAGTGTATTGTTTGTTATCTGAATCAAGACGTTCACGGCCCCACATTGCCAATTCAGATGGGTCGCGAAATGCTGTAGGTTTCTCATTAAACGAATGCTTAAACTCTTCCCAGTTGTTCTGCTCAATATGCCCATGAACAAAACCGAACTTTTTACCCTTATGGTTTACTTCTAAAACCACAGGAAGCTCAGCAAATACTTTTGCAATGTTGTACATCGCTTGCCCATCTAATTGATAAAACCACTCTCCACCATTCGCCACATGGCAGCGCTTGTATGATTCATTGTGCAGACCACCAATACATAAATCTTCGTGATTGCCACGAACTGATGTGAACCATGGCTTTCCAAGTAACTCTACGCATTGGATGTTTTGAGTTCCACGATCCACCAAGTCGCCAACTGCAACCAATAAGTCGTTTTCAAAGTCGAAACCAATTTCATTAAGTTGAGTCATGAGCAAGTTGTAACAGCCATGAATATCGCCAACTGCGAAAAGTTTTCCTTTGATCTCTTTATCCCAAACCTTTACTAGCATCACCTACCTCTCAACCGTTTAATAAGCTAATGGCCTGATCTACTGATTCAACTATGTAGACTCTGCCTCGCCATGACTCATGCCACTCAACCTGATCAGGAGTAAGCTTTCTTGCTGACTTCACTTTCTGACCATCTTTAATTTCTAATAACCAGTTCACACCACGGAAACCAACCAATAAATCTGGGCAACCCTTACCAGTTGAAGCAAGCGACTGAACACTTGCCCCAACTTGACGTAGTGCCTTTACGATCTCTGTTTGATTCGCATCGATCTTTGCTGCTCTACGCATGACCACCCTTGAGCGCTTGCTCTAACTCATCGACAATTTTCCCATCCAAAATGTCCAGCAAGTCGCCAAGATGACACTGGTCTACTTCGGCAACACCGCTGAAAATATTTTTCATGTAGTATTTAGCAGCATCCACCCGCTTTTGCAGCTCATCCACTTTCTCATATAGCTGTCTAGCCTCAGCTACTGCTGTGCCATTGGTTCTTGCATGAATAGCCTTTGTTAGGTCATTCCAGTTATCTAAAACAAGGTGCAGCTCTTGATTAAGCTCATCCACCTCGGTCTGTCGGTGTTGCCAAGCATTGGCATAAGCCTCCCACTTCTCATTAAAAGATTCTAAATTTGCCGCATCAAACCTTCTTGAGCCGTTGGCTACATATCTACCAAACTCACCAAGAGTTTCATCGAAATCAACATCTGAGCGATACAACCCTATCCAGTATCTATTTTTCTCAAATTCACTTCTCATCACTTCACCTGCTCAATTCTGTGACCTAATTTGATTTCTTCGGGGGTTGCTAATCTAATTTCATCAAAACCTAACCACATACCCCATGTTTGGTGTCTAACTTTCCGAACAATAGTTACCAAACCATCTTCAATTTTTTGAATTGAGTAAATGTGCGGTGACTTATTATCAAGCCTAATTGTCTTCTGACCGACCTTAAACATGCTCACCTCGATCCAATTTGTTCCACTTGGTTTTAGACTTAGCAACATTGTTGGTGACTACTTCAAATCCACAGTCTAAGCAACTCACAGCCGATTCTGATTCATTCCCATCTTCGCGACATTCATCACTGCCACATTTCGGGCATGGAAGAAGTTTTTGAAGATATTCTGCTTTTTTATATTTTTTGCTCATTGTTCCGCTCCCGAATAAATTGCCTCGTAGTCTGCGATGGCTTGTTGTAGTCGTTCTTTTAGTTCTGGGGCTGTAAACGGGGAAGCTGCGTAAGCTTTAGCTCTATCAAGTGTGTAATGCTCTTTTACTAGGAATACGCTCTCAACGAGGCGATTGATGTCTGCAATTGACACATAGCCATCTAAAATCCATCTTGGATCGCTTACTCGAACATACTCACCATTGAGCAAATGAGTAGCTCGTTCAGGCGCCCCCTCAACAACCTCTCTCGCCTTCTCCACCCCAAACTCACGAATAAACTGTTCTGGTTTCATAATGAGCACCCCAACGAGTCAACAAAGGCGTAAACTTCCTCTGCTGTCTTAAGTGAAAAAAGCTTATCTATGTTTTCAGTCGTTGCTTCATAGTTATTACCTCTACCACGACCATCCGCTATAAGAAATCCATCTCCAGCACAGTATGTAATGCCAATTTCCTGAGCACCCAATGAGCTAAAATGCTGTTCAACTTCTTTGAAGAAATCATTAACAGTAGCCTGCGCCTTATAAGCCCTAGCCAATCCTCTTAATGCATGAAGTGGTTTCATACCGCCTCCTTGTAACGTCTAGTCATGGTTTTAGCTACGTTTCCTTTGTGCAAACAATTAGCCACTGCCCAAGCATCAAGACATGTATCGCCTTTGAACTCTTCATCCATCATTGAAAGCCATTCTTCCTTAGCTCCTTTCCATCCTTTGGTCTTAAGCCCATGTCCTTTGTTCACATAGCAATCTGAATAACCATTGATGAACTCTGATAGCTTCATTGGTGTATCGATACGGAAGCCACGCTCTACAATTCCTTCCTCGCCTGAATCCTTCTTGATCTTTGCGAAGAAAGTCACGCCATAAGTTTGATGATTTGGAATAGTTCCAAATTGCAAAGCTGTAAGTAATGAACCTTGGTAAATCTTCATAAGCACTGGTAATGGCAATTGACCTGTCGTATCACCTGATTGCTTTTCGTATTGCTCTACGATCTCAACTGCATTGAACACGTTCCATGACAATTGGAAGTGCTGAGCTTTATTTTGTTTACGCTTTCTCATGCTGCCATCTCCTTTTTGCGCTTATTAGCTTCAGCCATGCAGTGGACACACTTATTGCATGTGACATAGCGAGTTGTTGTTTTGCACTTTTCGCACTCTCTTCCTGAGTAATAAGGCAGCCCTTTATCCATTGCTTCATTACGAGTTTTTAAGAGTGGATTCCCTTTTTGGCGTTTTTCAATTTCTTTTCTAGCTGTCATCAAACGGTTGTAAAGAGCCTTAGTACAAGTTTGAGTTTTATTGATTCTCCATAGGACAGAAGGTGCTGTACCTGCCTTTTCAGCCAACATTGCTTGACGGCCTACTTCATCTTCAACCCACTCACATAGCTCTTTAATTTCTTCTGTAGTTGCTTGAGCACGTTTAGGGCCTGACTTAGCTGAGGGGCCTTTCACAGTCGCCACACGCTTTAGTTCTACTTGAGGCTTATTCAAATGCTCTTTAAGCGGATGCTCTGTGCCATTCATCACAGCAAATTGAACTGCCTTAAGGACACATACGTCATAAGGTGGACGACCATTACGCTCCGCAACTACTGCAAGTTGTTCTCTGATTTCTGATAGAGTCATACTGCTTCTCCAAATAGGTCAGGCTGCATGTCTTTCTCGGTACCTGCTTGAGCAATGCGTTCTTTCGCTATTTCGAAGTACTTCTGCTCTTGCTCAATCCCAATAAATGAACGCCCTGTATTTACACAAGCAACACCTGTGGTACCGCTACCCATTGTGTTGTCTAATACTGTTTCGCCTTCATTTGTGTATGTGCGAATCAAGTACTCACAAAGAGCAACTGGTTTCTGTGTTGGATGAAAATTAGCTTTTTGCTTATCGCTGCTGAATATCTGAACTGAACGTGGGTACCGCTCTGTTGAGTCATAAGATTTGATATTTACTTGCTTGCCGTAATGCTCTGACCCAATGTCTTTACGCTTAGCTGTCTTACGCTCATGGCCAAAGGTTTTCATTGGATTAAACGTTGGTTTAACCTTGTAAAACACAAGGATGTTTTCGTGTGCACGTAATGGCTGGAAATGAGCATTAAAGAATCCAGTCGCTGCAGGTTTCTCCCAAATCCACTCATAACGGAATAACTTTAGGTTTGATGTTGCAAGTACTGCTGTAAAAGGCTGAGCTGCAAATAAAACAATTGCGCCATTCTCTTTAATCACACGCTCGTACTGTTCCCATAGAGGTTCAAACGGAATAACAGCATCCCAACTGCAGCAAGTGGTACCGTAAGGAAGATCACACAGGATCATATCCACGGTACCCGTATCAATTTCTTTCATGCGTTCGAGACAATCGCCTAACATAAGATTATGTTTCACGCCGCACCTCTCAACGCCATAGGCAACTTAAGACCATCGGCTTCAAGCATTTGTTTGAAGTCTTCTTTCTGGTCGAATGGATCAGGCCAATATTCAGTGTCGGGTTTGAGTTCAAGCTTTTTTAAATCGTCGGTCATCTTGTTGATTTCCTTGATTTCACCACGAATGGCTATTTGCGCTTGATTGAAGGCTTGCTTAAAACCCATTCCCTGTTTCATAAGTTGAGAAGTCATAAGTTGAATACGCTTTTCATCATCATTGAGTTCAAACTTATTGCCTTCTGGCTTGTCAGCTACTTTGAGCGCAATTTGCTTAGGCGCTTGATACCACTCTTGCTGCTTGCCAGACGCTTGAGCCTTCATGAGGTTTGCTGAGTAAACGCCTTTAAATTGGCTACGTGCCTCAGTCATTTGTCCCAATGTGATTAAGTGCTCTACTTGCTCAAGTGCGTATTTGGTTAGTGTTGTAATCTTTTGATTTCGATCTTTTGTGTACTCGCATGCTCTCGCCCATGCTTCATCCACAGACCACCACGAACCAGTGAGGCACATTGCTCTAAATTCAGCGATAGTGGGACAGAAACGGCTTGAGCTAAGCTGAGATAGCCCAAAGTGGAATTGTTGCTCTGTGATGCCAAATAGAGCGCCTATGATGATGGTCTCAATTTGAGCTGGACTAACATTGCCCATTTGATTCGCAAACAAGCCACCATGAATAACTCGCATGGTGTCTACTAGCTGCTCTGCTTGAGATTTACCAAAGAAGAACTCAGACATGTGTCACCCCCTGAATATCTACAAGGTTTGATTCATGTTGTTGTTCACGATTACGGTAATACTCAGCCCATGCTGCATCACGATCATTGCGAGCATTCGAGTAAGACTGAACTGCTTCTTTCGGTTTGAACAATCCAACCCAAGAGTTCTTAATTGAGTTTTCAAGAGCTTGGTTAGCAAGAACGCTGCTACCCATTTTTGTTAAATCACCAATTGCAAGCTCAACCGCTTTTTGAGTTGGTGCTTTTTTCATTCCATGACGCATCTCAATGTATGCAATCCAAAGTGAACGATCAACACCATTTGGTAGAGTTACAGCACATGCATCTTCCAAAGAAAACTTAGAACTTTTTTGTTTTGTTTTTTTATATATATTCTCTTGTGTAATCTCTTGTTTATTCTCTTGTAGAGATTGGCTCATTTTGACCCTATCCATTGGCTCATTTTGAGCTGATGGAATGGTGCAATTTGAGCTAATCGAATGGCTCATTTTGAGCTGATCAATAGAATCAAGAGCTTGAGTAATATTTTCCTCTACAATTGCCAAAATATCGTAGTCAATTGCATAGAAATTCACTTGGTTAGATTTAGCCTTATCAAAGCGCTCAATAAGGATTAATTTTTGCTCCTTAAGAGATTTAATTGTGCGCTTAAGAGTAGCCAAAGACATGTATTTGAGCTGAAGCAACCACTCTGGATAGGTGTTATATACCCACACACGATCATCACGTTTGAACTTAGATGCCCCAAGCCAATAGTGAAGTTGTTGTAGAAAGATTGCTTCATTCAAGCCAATTGCCATAGCGAGTGACGGCTGTACTTGCAATGGCGATTCATTTATCAGGAGTTTAGACATTTCGTCCTCCTGATCCTTGAGAACAGATTTCGCCATGCTTCACCTGTCTTGATTGCTGTGTTATATTTGGTGTTGCATTCATTCGATTAAGCTCCTATGAATGTGTCAGCCCTAGTTATTTGCCGTAACTGGGGCTTTTTTGTTGTTGATTGAAATGCCATTTAACGTACACAAACGAATGATTCCTGCGCCTGTGCTGTATTTCGTTTCCTGAGTCTTCCCAGTCTTCAAGTAGTGGATTGTTGGTTGAGTAGCCTCAACTGCATCTGCAATGCTCTCTTCCGTATAACCGCACTCAATAAGTTGTTTAATTAGTTCGGCCCAGTTAGGTTTATCCATGACCAGATCCCAAGTTTCATAAGATTTCTTATAATATATAACTTGACTTATAAAAGATCAATAAATTATTTTATAAAGAATGTTGGTAGATTATAAGGGTGTTTATATTTCGATGGGCTTATTCATGGTTGGCTTAACAGTAGGAGATCGCGTCCGTCAGTGCAGGAAGTTAAAGCGGTGGTCTCAAGAAAAATTGGCGAAGGAAGCGCAATTAACACAAGCTACTATTTCACATGTTGAGAACAACATTAGTGATCAGTCAAAATACTTGCCACAAATAGCTAAAGCTTTAAATGTATCGAGTGAATACCTTCTAAGCGGCCAAGAATACATAGATAAACAAAAAGGAACGTTCGATGACTTTGTAATCATTGGGGGTGACAAAGCTGGTGAAGTTCCTTCTAAGGAGGAATATGTATTGATCCCAAAGTTTGATGTGGCTGGGTCTTGTGGCTCTGGCTCTATCATTGACCATGTGGATGTTAAAGGCGGTTTGGTATTTAGCGAAGATTGGATACTATCTCAAAGACTTAATAAAGATAAATTAGTAGTTATTCATGCAATTGGGGACAGTATGTACCCTACTATTGAAGACGGGCAAGTTCTTCTGGTTGATACTTCTGATGTGTCACCAAGAAATTCAAAGATTTACTTTATGTGTATTGATAATGAGTATTATATTAAACGCTTGGTTAATATGCTTACTCACTGGGTAATCCGCTCTGACAATCCAGATAAAAATGACCACCCTGATATTGAGATAAGCCAAGAGACTATGAATAACCTTCAAATTGAAGGTCGTGTGGTTTGGAAAGGCGGCCTGCTATAACCCATCTCATAAAATAAAGCACCTTCGGGTGCTTTTTTATTATCTGAATTATGGAATTATAAATTTATTTATATTTTTATAAGATTCCTTATTGACCATAATTATAATCTATCTTATATTTATCTCATCAACAAACAAAAACCGCCATAGGGGTCGAAGTCTAGGCGGTTTGCATCTAATGCGGAGATAAGTATGAATCAAAGAATTGAAAAGTACAAGTTTAGCCAAGCCTTTAGGGATGGCTCAAAAGCTTTCGCAGCTTTCTGGGTAATGACCTTCTTCATTGTTGCCTTCTTACGTGGATGTGCTGACGAACAAGCAGCAAACGAACTCAAAGCAAAACAGAACATGTATGTGCGTGTTCAGGTTGAGGGGTGAAGTGATGAGTGGTTTTAACAAAATCGATCCAATTCGAGTGAGCCTACCAAGAGCCTGTGAGCTACTTGATGTAACACGTGAAACTCTACGTCACACTATTAGAAAAGACCCCACGTTTCCAAAGCCAATAAAAATGGGTACCACAAAGCAAGCCCCAGTTTTCTTTGATTATAAGGAGCTCGTTGATTGGCATAACAGCAAGAAGGTTGAACAAGACAAGGAGCCCTCTCATGGATAACTACAAAATCAAAGTTAAAGATGAAGCTGAGAGCAAAGAGGCTCAGGAGTTGTTTTTTGAGTTGGGTTATGTTTGGTCTGACACAAAATGCCAGACCCCAATGAAATTTACAACTTCTTGTATCTACTCAGGGTTTGAAGATGGCGAACTATGTCGTGATTATTATGATGAAAATCCTAATCACCAAGAACTCACCCTCCCTCAACTTCGAGACCTTGTTGTATTGAAGCGTAATGATGTGAAGGATGCGAATTACAGAAGTAAAAAAGTGTCTGATGGACTCTACTTTAAAAGCAGTGATGGGATTTATTACTTCATGTTTGAAGGTAAATGGGTTGGATCAGAAATTAATACAGATGAAGGATTAGAACCCATTACCCAAGACCCAGCCTTGATTAGCGGTGCGGATGCACACCAAGCCCTATTAGCTGGTGAAAATGTTCAGTACTCAGGTTACGGAGCACAAGATTGGGACACAGCGCTTAACTGCAATATTGGGGTTTTCCTTAACCACGAAAAGTTCCCTGATTTTAGTTTCAGAATAGTTCCTCGCACAATTAAGGTTAATTCAGAATTACCTAAACCAAATAAGGAAACTCGACAAAATACAGAAGTTTTTGCAGTCACTTACGAGTTCAAATCTCGCGAAGAACGCAATGCATTTGCTGACAAGCTGAGAGGTACTAACTCATGAATATGTTAGCCAATATCTCGTTTGATGCTGCGGTATTCACAAGCCTTGAAGTAATGAATGTAGGTGTCGAGGATGGCGTAGTTCAGTTCTCTTTATCAGTTCATAACGCTGAGCACATCTACATCGTTGCAAGTGTCAAAGGAATTGAGAAAATCGACACTTTCGAATATGGCGAAGGCTTGGACTATCAAGACTGGAAAGATGTGGATTACACCATGATGACAGTTGCTTCTTCTAGCCGCCCACATGTCGATGAATACAACTATGTTGACGCAGTCGAAGGCATGCCCTTTGCCCTGACTTCTATTCAGATTCTTAAGTTGAATGAGTATCTAGAAGAACTGGCAAGAGAAGAAAAAATCAATGAGTTGAGAGGTGGGTGATGGAGTGGATTAGTGTTGAAGAAGGCTTGCCTCAATGTAAGCACGAATGCACACAAACAGGAATGGAAATTTCAAACACCGTAGTTGTCTCTGATTCAAATAGTCATCCATCAATAGGTTTTGGACATATTTAAGATGATGGGAATTGGGTTGTTTATGAAGGTGAATACGATTTTATGATGCCTACCCATGTAACCCACTGGATGCCACTACCAGAACCACCAAAGAATTAGGAGAAGATTATGAATGCGCCGGTACAAAACATGAACCCTTTTGCGGTTGCTGCTCCTCAATCGCAGGCAATGTCTACAGTTCAATCTGATAGTCAACGTGCAATTGCAGAGGTTCAAGCCGCTTTAGTTATTGCAAAGCAGTTTCCGAGAAATATGAATGAAGCTTATGACCGCATTATGAATGCGTGTCAGCGCCCTAACCTTGCTCAATCTTCAGTTTATTCATATGCAAAAGGTGGTACATCAATTGTTGGTCCATCAATTCGATTAGCAGAGGCATTAGCCCAAAACTGGGGGAATATTCAATTCGGTATTCGTGAATTATCTGCAGAAAACGGAGAATCTACAGTTGAAGCATTTGCTTGGGATGTTGAGACAAACACCCGTCAAACAAAAGTATTTCAAGTAAAGCATTGGAGACACACTAAACAAGGCGGGTATAAATTAACAGATCCACGTGACATCTATGAACTTGTAGCCAACAATGGTGCTCGTCGTCTTCGTGCCTGCATCCTTGGTGTTATTCCAGGAGACGTAATTGATGCTGCTGTTGCTCAATGTGAGGCAACCATTCAAGCACATGCCGACACTTCGCCAGAAGGAGTGCAAAAGCTTCTCAAGTCATTTGAAAAACATGGAGTGACTAAAGAAGCTATTGAAAAGCGAATTCAATGTCGTATTGAGGCTATTTCCCCTGCTCAAGTTGTTTCTCTTATCAAAATCGGAACAAGCATTAAAGATGGCATGAGTCAGCCCGCAGACTGGTTTGATATTAAGGTTGATATAACTGTTGAGAAGCAAAAGCCTACTGTATCAAGTGACGACTTTATAAAGTTAGTTGAGCAGCTTAAATCTGATGCCATCACAAAAGAATATGTTCTTGGTGGTTATGCGCTTACTGAAGCTCAAAAAAGTGAGGTAGATGCGCTATGAAACTATTCAGATGCTCTAGTCTTCATAAGTTAATGGGTGATGCTCAAAGCATTGCCCAAGAGTTTAGAAATGAAGAAATCGAATCTTTAATCAAAAAGAAAAAACGCTCTGAAGCTGAGAATGCAACGATTGAGCAATTAAAAAATAAGACTTTGTCTGATACAGCAAAGTCAGAAATCAGATCAATTGTTAAAGAAGATTTGACCACATTCAAGTCTTTCAAAGGCAACCAGTACACAGTTAAAGGCAATCTACTCGAAGATATTGCGATTGATTTGTCTGGGAAGGTTCGCTTCCGCCAATTCCACAAACATAGCGGTCGACTTGAAAATGATTTGATTACTGGCGAGTGCGACATTCTTGATCTGAATAACAAGTTGATCATCGACACTAAATGCACATGGGATATTGGCACTCACCCATTCTTTAAAGATGAAGCGGAAGAAAAGGCAAAGAAAGCAGGTTATGACTGGCAGATGCAAGGCTACATGTGGCTTTACGACTGTGAAATTGCAGAGGTTGATTTCTGGCTATTTCCTTGCCCAATTGAACTTACAAAAGATTGGGATGACCGAGAGCAGCTAATTGATTTAGTTGAACGTATCGATCTTAGAGAGCGCTTAACCACTGTCACCTACAAACGTGACGAAGCCATGATCCAAAAGATCAAAGACAAAATTCCACATGCTCAAGAGTACTACTCAAAGTTATATCAAGAGCGTATTAAGGCGAAGGTGGCAGCATGAACGACTTAGAAATCAATGGGTATAAGATTTTTGAAAATCACGATGAAGCTGTGTACGTAGCTAAATCCAAAGAAGATGTTTATGACTATTTTGTAGAAAACTATGGCTCTACCGAAGAGTGCCAAGATGAGACAAAAGAGCAGTTCATAGAGAACCTGATTGAAATTGAGCTTGATAGTAAATGCACCCAGCATAAACGAGAGTGGATTAGTGACGATACAGGTGAGAGATCAGAATCATCTTATTACGATGAATATAAAAAGGTTGCTTCTAAAGACGAAGGAACTGAAGTAATTGCATATTTGGTTTGGTGAGGTGGCAGCATGACAGATTTGAATAAGGAAAGAGAGCTAGAAGCTCAAATTGAAAGTTTCAAGAAAGAAGCTATGGAGCTTTGGTTTGTACCTAACTTAGCTGACACATACAAAAATAAGGACTTATTTAGCTGTTCAATTATGGATGGCGAAGTCTTCTTCATGCGTGAACAGGCTCGACAATTATGGAGCTTTTGGAATAAAGCCAAAGCTCAGGCGGTGCCAGAACACATCGTAACCCTTCAAAGAAATGGCGAAGTTTTTAAGTTCGATTTGTTGGATTTACTACGTAGATCACTTAAGAGTTCAAAGGTGTTGAAGACGCGTGAAAACTGGTCACATGTATCTAAGATGGTCGGGATTGGCTCTACAACATCAACGCTCTTATGTAAAGAAATGAATGTAGATCCAGACGGAACAATATTTGTAGAAAGCGAATCGGGAGCTGAGGGATGAGTGGACAAATTTTAGATCCTTGCTGCGGCTCAAAGATGATGTGGTTTGACCGTAACAATCCAAACGTAGTCTATGGGGATATCAGAAAAGAAGAACACACTTTATGTGATGGTCGTTCTTTAGTGATTGAGCCAGACGTGATGATGGACTTCCGCGACATGCCTTTCAATGATGGCCAATTTACTTTAGTTGTGTTTGACCCACCTCACCTAGTGAAAGCTGGTAAACAAAGTTGGTTGGCTGCCAAGTATGGGAAGTTGTCAGAAGATTGGCGCGAAGATATTCGCAAAGGCTTTGCAGAGTGCTTTCGTGTGCTGGCCAATGGCGGAGTTTTAATTTTCAAATGGAATGAAACACAGATCAAAGTTAGTGAACTTTTAGAATTAACTGATCAAAAACCATTGTTTGGCCACATCAGCGGAAAACGTAGCAATACACATTGGATTACTTTTATGAAAGCGGAAAGTAAGGAGGGGTGAATGGAGATTGATCGTAGAGTACGTGCAAAAGAATTTATGATGTTAATGTCTATTGGCCGAACTAAATTCTATCGCATGATTAAGACAGGTGAAATTCCACAACCAATCAAGGTTAGTGAGAAAGAAGTTTTTTGGCACGAATCAAGTGTTAAGAAAGTAGTCGAAAAACACAAAGATAATTCTGATATGATAGCCTGCTAATTGCAGGCTTTCTTTTAAGTCGAGTGCGTTTAAAAACGGGTAACTAAACGGGTAACACTCTAGCCATTTAGAATTTAATTGATCATTTTCAAAAGGTTAAGATGAACAAGATAGTTGTAAAGAAACATAATGGCGGAACAATCGCACAAAATAAACGTGCCCGTCATGATTATTTTATCGAAGAAAAATTTGAAGCGGGCATGTCACTTCAAGGTTGGGAAGTAAAATCCTTACGTGCTGGGCGCATGACTTTGACGGAAAGTTATGTCATTTTCAAGAATGGCGAAGCATTTTTACTTGGCTCACAAATTCAGCCTTTATTATCGGCTTCGACCCATGTGGTACCTGAAGCAACACGTACCCGTAAGTTATTGCTCTCCCGCCGTCAGCTTGAACACCTGATGGGTGCAGTTAACCAAAAAGGTTACTCGTGTGTTCCTTTGGCGTGTTACTGGAAAGGTCACTTGGTTAAACTTGAAATTGCACTTGTGAAAGGTAAACAACTTCACGACAAACGTGCAACTGAAAAAGACCGTGACTGGCAACGTGATAAAGCTCGTATATTTCATAAGTAATAAAAAAACCTTTAAAGTTAACTTTAAAGGTTTTTTTATGTCACTTTGAATTTAGCAGAATTTTAAATTGCCATAACAGTTTGGCGCAAAAGATTGATTTTTAAGTTGTAAATCTTTCAAAGGGAAATTCACAATCGTATTGGGTAATTTAACCTCACCAACTGCTAAGTCTTCACCAAACAAACAATTTAAAAGATTACATCTCACTGGATTTTCGGTTAAATAACCACTAATTGGACCTACCACCTGCTTTAAAACATCATTAGTTATCTCAATTTGTTTACTTGGCGTAACATTGCCAATATCAATTTCATCATCAAAAGCCATCCACCAGCCACGTTCTGCTGCTGCATCTGCACCTGGCCAAAATATTTGTTGGCCTTGCAAAGAAAGCGAGAAAGGATTGTTTAATTCAATTTTATGAATGAATCCTAAGTTTTGATCAACTGTGAGCGCCGCTCTTAATCCGGTAATGCTGCCCGTTACATTTTTTTGTAAATTTAATAGACCAAGTGCTGCATTAATAGAAGCTTTCAGATCTCCAGAGAAGTTAAGCTGATCGATATTTGCTACTCCGTTCAGCATGACATTATTCATTCGTGAACCAGAAATCACTTGCCCGTTGATCACAATAGGTGCAGTGGTCTGTTGTAATTGCAAATTATAATCAGACGAGTTAAATCCTAAAGGAATACAAATCCCGATACATGCATTAACAGTCCCATCAATGGTCTTGCCTGTATCTTGATAAGACATATTACGGGCAGCGGTATAAGCTAAACCAGTGGTATCTTTAATTTTCATGTAACCACTTAAGCTATTAATTCCATTTGGTGTTTCCGAATTTTCAAGCCCCATAGTCAGCAGTCCCATAACCTTTTCAGCACTTAAACGAAAACCTTTAATTTCTCTTAAGGCTGCGCTGTCTGGATTTTTAATTGCAAATTCAATAAAGGGATTACTAAAAACAGCAGAAGAAGAAGCTCGCCCATCACTGGTATCACTTAAGCCACTTAAACTTAAGTTATCAATATCAATATCACACCCACCTAAACCGTTTACTCCCCCACATCCTAATTGCAACTTATTAACATTGGCATTTAATTCAAGATTTGCCTCTAAACCCAATTTATAAAAGCCAATATTTTGCTGGTTCATTGAAGCATCAGCTTGTTTTGGGTCGGTATAGGTAAATGAAAATAATGCCTGAGCTTCAACTTTAGAAAGTTCTGAATCACTGAGTGGAACAAGATTTGCAGATTCTAAATTGGCGTAGCTTAAGGTAGCCCAACTTAGACAAAGAGCTGTTAAAAAAATTTTCATGATTATTCCATTTTTTTATTTATTAAGTTTTGGACATCATTGTCCAAATAAACCATTTGGTAAAAAATAATAAAAAAAGAATAAAAAAAATACAACATTTTTGTAATTAGATTAAAAATTAAATATTTATCTATATAAAATCAAATACTTATTTTAACTTATGCGATAAAGTAATCCAGCAATATATTCACCAAACCACTTAGCTGTATCTAAGTCACCTTGTGGAGGAGTGATCTCAACAGGAGCATTGTCTGACTGGGTCATTAAGCCTAAACAACTCGATAATCGGTTTAAATCTTTTTCACTATGCCCTGTGGTCATTAAAGGTAAACCTGACCACAACATGCCATGTTGCATGGCAAAAATATTTAATTGTTGTAATACCGCTAGTTTATCGCCACTCAATCCACCCGAATTTGCAAAGCCAGCCGCAAGCTTGCCTTGCCATAAGCGCTCTTTCCAACGCTTAGAAGTACTGTCCATAAACTTTTTAAAGTCGGCAGTCATACTTCCCATATAGGTAGGAGATCCGAAAATAATGCCTTGTGATGCATCAAGCGCATCCCAATCAATATGCTCAATATTCATTAGATGTACTTTTACCCCCATCACCTCTGCACCAGCAGCAATAGCGAAAGCTACCTTGGCGGTATGACCATATGGACTGTGGTAAACAATAGAGAGATGTTTTTCAGGCAAAGACATAAGATTAAAATTTTGAGCGATTTTTTCTATTTTATCATTTTATTAGCGCTTGCTAAACCTACATCTATAAATATGAAATACAAGCGTTTCAATACGGTTCACAATCGTAATATCTTCAAACTCAATAAAAACTCTCTTATTCTGTTTAATTAAGACAAAATAAGAGAGTAAATTTACTTATGTTTATAAAGCTTATATAAAAACAAAGGTAGCCATACGTCCAGTCTTCGCATCACGGCGATAAGAAAAATAATCATCACTCTGTTGATAAGAACATTGATCTCCACCTAAAACCTGTTTCACACCTAGACTCTGCAAAATAAAACGCGCAATTGCATATAAATCTGCATGAAATTTATTGGGAGCTGCCCCCTCAACAAAAGCTGTTTCTAACTCTGGATATTTATCACAAAAAGCAGCCTTTACTTCGGCTCCAATTTCAAAACAAGGCTGGCTAATCGCAGCCCCTAACCATGCCCAAGTTGGAGGGTTCTGCATAGCGGCAACTGTATTTTCAATAATGCCGCCAGCTAAACCGCGCCAACCCGCATGCAAGTTTGCGACTTCCGTACCTTCGGCATTTCCTAACACGACAGGTAAACAATCAGCGGTCATCATCATTAAAGCATGACCTTTGGTTTGAGTGACCAAACCATCACCAATTAAAGCCTTAAAAGGAATTTGTTCATTTACTGTATGGCAAATCGTACTATGTGTTTGAGTCATCCATGTCATTTTTTTAACACCGAACTTCGCAAACTCATCTAGCAATATCATGCGATGTTGCTGAACACGTTGTGCCTCATCGTTGACATGTAAAGCCAGATTAAAGCCAGACAACTCAAGTTGATCCGTTGGTAATGCCAAAGGATGTTGAACACGTGTCTGCCCTACAAATACACCTTGAGGTAATCCTTGAACAAATTCCATATACGCGTCCTTAATATGCAGCGTTTTCTGAACGTAACACATTCACTAAATGTGTAAAATCTTCAGGCCACGGCGCTTCAAATAGCATTTCTTCACCAGTACGAGGATGTTTTAAGCCCAATTTAGCTGCATGCAATGCTTGGCGTTTAAAACCACGTAAAGTGTCAATGAGTAATTCAGATGCCCCTGCTGGTACACGTACACGATTCATATAAATCTGATCGCCAATCAGTCCATAACCGATATAACTAAAATGCACACGAATCTGATGAGTTCGACCTGTTTCAAGACGAGCTTGTACACGTGTAAAATCTCTAAAGCGTTCTTTTACATTGTAATGGGTCACAGCATCGCGCCCACCCGGTAAAATCGCCATTTTCACGCGGTCAACCGGATGACGTTTGATAGGTTCATCAATAGTACCGCCAGCAATAATATTTCCATAAACAACTAAGTCGTATACACGGTAAACCGATTTATTTGCCAACTGTTTACTTAAAGAAAATTGTGCCTCAAGGCTCTTAGCAACGACTAACAAACCGCTGGTATCTTTATCAATACGATGTACTAAACCAGCACGAGAAAGTTCCGACAATTTTGGGAAGTGGTAAAGCAAGGCATTCACTAAAGTTCCAGAACTATTGCCAGCCCCTGGATGTACCACCATGCCGACAGGTTTATTGATGACTAAAATGTCGTCATCTTCATAGACAATATTAAGTGGAATATTTTCAGGTTGGCTCGTGGTTTGAGCTTCGAGCTCAACTTCGAGTGTAAGCAGTTCTGTCCCTTCACAACGGTGCTTTGGCTTGACAATGTTACCATTCACCAACAGATGGCCATCCTTCAACCATTGTTTAAGCTTTTCACGTGAAAACTCATTCCACACCAAGGCTGCTACCTGATCGATACGTTGTCCCAGATAGCTTTCATCTAGCTGAACTTGCAACGATAAACGTGTTGCAGTTGTATCAGAAGTATGGTTATCTGCATCCTCAGAATCTTCAAGTAAATTGAAGTCGGTTTCAGATAAGTTTGTGTTTGAAGATTGTGCTGAAGTCATTTGATCATTGAGATAAAAGTGGTTTAATAGCGCAATTGTAGCTCATTGCCCAACATAACAGAGGAGTTTTTATGTCGCTACCACGTTATAAAATTACGATGCTTGCCTTATCTTTAGGTTTAGCGTCTGCATTTGTGGGCTGTAGCAGCAATCCAAGTAAAAAAGAAGTGGTCGATAGTGGCCCACAATCTAGTGAACAAGCTTACTTCGAAAAGGCCCAAAAGTCGCTTGACCGTGGTCAATATCTTGATGCGACCAAGTCTTTAGAAGCAATCGATACTTATTATCCGACTGGACAATACGCACAACAAGCACAACTTGAACTTCTCTATTCGAAATTTAAGCAAAAAGATTATGAAGGCGCGATTGCCTTAGCGGAACGTTTTATTCGTTTAAATCCTCAGCATCCAAATGTAGATTATGCTTATTATGTTCGTGCTGTAGCGAATATGGAGCAAAACTACGATAGTTTGATGCGTTATACGTCTTTGCAACAATCTCATCGTGATGTGAGCTATTTAAAAGTTGCTTATCAAAATTTTGTTGATTTAATTCGTCGTTTCCCAAGTAGCCAATATTCTGTTGATGCCGCTCAGCGCATGAAATTTATTGGACAAGAACTTGCTGAAAATGAAATGACTGCTGCGCGTTTTAACGTTAAACGTAAAGCTTGGATCGCAGCTGCCGAACGTTCGCAATGGGTAATTGAACACTATCCACAAACTCCTCAAGTTCCAGAAGCTTTAGCAACTTTGGCATATAGCTATGACAAATTAGGCGATAAAGCGACTTCACAACAATATATTGAAGTTTTAAAACTCAATTATCCTAACCTTGTGAAAAAAGATGGTACGGTTAACATGCGCGCTGCCCGTAAAGAAGGCAACTGGATTAACCGTGCGACCCTAGGTATTTTTGGCCGTGAATCTACTGCCGCAACACCAGAAAGCACAAGTGAATCAGAAGCTCCAAAACGTGGCTTCCTTAATCGTGTTAGCTTCGGTTTAATTGGCAATTCAGATAAAGAAGAAACTGCTGAGCCAGAGCAAACACAAGTTGAAGCACCAAAATCAGAACGTAGCTGGACAAACCGTTTAAGCTTTGGTTTATTAGACAAACCTGAGCCACAAGCAGCAGAAAATACAACTGTTGCTCCTGCTGTTACCTCTACAGATACATCAACTGATTCTCAATCAGATGATGCGAAACAAGGTGCAGATGACGCTGCTCAATAAGTTTAAGCTTTAAAAAACATCAACAAACAGGCAAGTGATATCACTTGCCTGTTTGTTTTTATAAAATATTAAAATATTTATTGGATAGATCTTGCCTCATCATGTCAGAATATTCTGAATCACTCTCTCATCAGTTTTAATACGGTTATCTGAATTATGGCAATTCCACAACATACGATTGATCAAATTTTAGATCGCACAGATATTGTCGATCTGATTGGTCAGCGTGTGAAACTGAAAAAGACGGGACGTACATATTCCGGCTGTTGCCCTTTTCATCAAGAAAAATCTCCATCGTTCCACGTCTATCGAGACAAGCAGTATTATCACTGCTTTGGCTGTCAGGCCAACGGTAACGCGATCCGTTTTCTGATGGACATTGATAACCGAAACTTTATAGATGTAATGAAAGAGTTATCGAGTAGCGCTGGAGTTGAACTACCCAAAGATAATACCGAAAACAAAAAACTGTCTTATACCCGTCAGGTTACGAAGCCGCCAGTTGCTAAAGCAAATACGGCGGAGCCCGTGGTTCCTCAGCAACCAATAGATGACAGCTACAACTCGCTTGAACCAGTATTTTTTGATGACCCTTTTGCCCAATTTGAACAGCCTTTCAACTTTGAGGAACCTGTTCAAGAAGGTAATTTATATGACTTACTGGAAAATATTGCACAGTTCTATGAACACCAATTACCTAACAGTCAAAAAGCAAAAAACTACTTTAAACAACGTGGCTTAACTAATCAGACGATTCAATTTTGGCGCTTAGGCTATGCACCAGAAGATTGGCAACACCTAGAGAAAGCTTTTCCTTATGACATTGATGGTTTAAAGCAACTTGGGCTTATCCGTTCAAGCGATAATGGTCGTGATTTTGACTTATTACGTGACCGTGTGATTTTTCCGATTCGAGACCCGAAAGGCCGCGTCGTTGGTTTTGGTGGACGTGCCTTAAATGATGAGATTAAGCCCAAATACATTAACTCGCCTGACTCAGAGGTCTTCCATAAAAATCAGCTACTTTACGGGCTTTATGAAGGTAGAAAACTTAAGTCTAACGACTGGTTAATGGTTGAAGGCTACATGGATGTCATTGCACTTCAGCAATATGGCATTACAGGAGCTGTTGCAACTTTAGGAACAGCAAGTAATACAGAACATCTTAATATTTTATTTAAACAAAATAGCCGTATTACCATTGCTTTTGACGGCGATGCTGCGGGTCAAAAAGCAGCACGCAGAACGTTAGAAATTGCTTTACCACTTCTCAATGATGGTCGTGAACTCAAATTTTTCGTACTACCGAATGACCATGACCCCGATTCTCTGATCCGTCGTGAAGGGCTTGAAAATTTCCAAAAACTACTACAACAGTCCCCTCTTTTGTCTGATTTTGTCTTTGCCCATTTAACAGGTCAACACGACATTAGTACCCCTGAAGGCAAAAGCTTGGTCATGGGAGAACTCCGAGAACTGACTGAACTATTACCCAAACAGGGTTCGTTCCGTTATTTACTCAATCAATCTTTCCGTGAAAAACTCGGACTGGGTAAACGTTTTACACCACAAATCAGCCATGATGCCTCGCTCTCATTTAACATTCATACTAAAGATGAAGACTTTGCGATCGCAATTTTGATGCACCACCCTTTTCTTTATATTCATTTTGAAGGGCTACGTGCTTATATTCATCAAGATGAATTATTAGCAAAAGTACTGGCAATTTTAAATCGTATTTTTGATGACTTACCGGATGACCAAGAGCTGGCAACATATTATGTATTGGGTGCTTGTAGCAGCTATTGCCATGAAATTGCCGATATTATGCAAAGAACCAATATTCAGGCATTAACTCAAGCACCTGAAGTGGCCGACAAGTTAGCCCAAGAATATGCTTTAGGCCTAAAAGAAAGATATTTACGTCAGAAACTTAAATCACCAATTTCTCTAATTGAATCAAGAAATTTAAGACAACAGCTTAATGAATTAACCAAACAAATTAGTTTAAGACTCTTGTCTTAATGTTTTGACTTACGCTCATGATCAAACACATCCTGTAAATGCTGTTGTAACCATTCAAAATAATCAGGACTTTCTGCCTTGGCAGCTTCGCGCAGCAAAATAGATGTTGGATGCATAAGCTTTTGCGTCAAACGATGCGCGAATTGCTGCAATACCTGCTCAGCATTCTCACCGTGATGCAAAGCCTCTAATGCATGCGTCAGCTCTTGTTGGCTCACTTCTTCACTATGTTGGCGATAAGCATGAATTGTGCTGCCCGCCTCTTTAACTTTTTGATGAGTAATAAGCTGGGTAGCTAATTGATTCACCATCACTTCCGCTTCAACAGCCGCCTGACGACGTTGAGCGAGGTTTTCCTCAATCACACTTTGTAAATCATCAACACCATACAAATAGACGCCATCAAGCGCTTCAACTTTAGGATCTATATCACGCGGCACAGCCAAATCAACCATTAACATTTGTTGATAGCGACGTTTCTTTAATGCGGCCTTAACATCAGGATAAGCAATAACTTGATATAAACTACCAGTACAACTCGACACCACATCAGCACGATACAAGTTTTCAGCCAATGCTGAAAAATCAATAATTTCAACTTCAACCTGATGTGAAATCTCTTGAGCCAATTGGTCAGCACGCTCACGGCTACGATTACAAATAATAATTTTGGCGACGCCCATTTCAGCCAAATGTTTAGCAACCAAGCTATTCATTTCACCCGCAGCAACAACCATCACAGTAAGTTTTTCGGGCTTACTAAAAACCTGTAAAGCTAATTGTGCAACTGCATACCCCATCGAAACGGCATGGCTGCCCACCGCAGTTTCGGAACGTACACGTTTAGCTGCATAAAAAGCATATTCGAAAACACTGTTTAATTCAGGAGAGACCGCTTGGGCTTCTTTAGACAATGCCAAAGCACTTTTAACCTGCCCTAAAATTTGCGGCTCACCTAGCATGAGAGAGTCTAAGCCGCTCGCTACTCGCATTAAATGTGTAATTGCCTGCGTGTTCTCGTAACGATAAACATGATGAATTAAATGCTTTACATCAATATTATTGGCATCAGCTAACCATTTCAGAAGGCTTTCGGCATTTTCCGCCATGGCATAAACTTCTGTACGGTTACACGTCGAAACGACCACCAAATCCTTTAAGCTTTGGTGATGGTTTTGTTCGGCAAGCAAACGACTTAATCGCTCTGCATTGAAAGCAATTTGTTCGCGGAGTTCGACAGAAGCTGTTTGATGGTTGACACCCAATGCAAAGAAAGACATATCAGATCATCATTTCGCTAAATTTATGCTATTGTGCAACATCGGTGTCATAAAAAGCATTACTTTGGATCAATAAAAATTGCGTCAAATGAATAGCCGTATTAATTTTAACGGTGCTTCGATAAGACAGTATTCTACCACATTCTTATTGTTAGGTAGCATGTCCTCGCATGTCTATGCACGCCCTGTGCAAGAGACCTATGCCGTGCATTCATTTGATCAGGCATTAGAGCAAACTATGGTCGCTGAATTTGCTCTGGCTTATGATGACATTCCTAACGCTTTGCACAATTACACAGTACTCGCAATTAAAAGTAACTCTACTTCAATTAAACAGCGAGCTTTAGATGTTGCGCTTGAATATAATGATTTTCAAGCCGCTTTAAACATTGCTACACATTGGGTAGCCCAAGAACCCAAAGATGTACCTGCTTTATTCTATTTATCACATATTGCTTTAAAAACACATGAATACCAGCTTGCCGCTGAAACATTAGATAAAATTTTAAAAATAGATCCGACTGCCGATTTAGAACAAATTTTAGCGAGTATTGCCCCAGAAAATGCTCAAGATCGAGAAATATTATTAACAGCTTTACGTTCTAGTGCAGAAAAAAACAACCCTTCTATTTTAGCGCTCATCGCCAATTTAGAAGCCCAAAATGGTCAATTAGAATCCGCTCTAACCAACATTAACAAGGCACTACGCCGACGTCCTAAAGTGACGAGCTTTATTTTAATGAAAGCAAACCTACTCATTGCTCTTAGCGATCAAGAAGGCGCGCTTAAATGGTATGCAAAGTCCAGCCGTAAATATAAGAAAAATTTAGACATTCGTTTAGCTGAAATCCGTTATCTTATACAACTTAATCAATCTCAACTGGCTTTAGAAAAGCTTGAAAACGTTATAGAGGCTAATCCCAAAGCTGAAGAAGCATTGTTTATTGCAGGCTTAACCAGCATTGATTTAAAACAATATGACAAAGCAGAACAATATCTTGTTGACCTACGAAACTCTGCAAAATACCAAAATGAGGCTTATTACTACTTAGCAATTAATGCAGAACGCAAACAACACTATGAATCAGCAAAAGCTTACTATCGCTTAGTTGATGGCAGTTTATACGTTGTTTCAAGACGTAATCTGATTGCGATTTATGATAAGCAGGATAATTTACACGATGCTTTACGGTTCCTCACTCAAGAACGCGTAAATTACCCTCAACATGCAAGTTTCTTATATCAAGCTCAAGCTGAAATTTTAAAGAAAATGGGCAATAAAAAAGCTGCCTTAAATTTATTAGATGAAGCGATAAAGAATTTACCGGATGATCCGGAACTCATTTACGCAGAAGTTTTATTACTGGATCCATATACTGACCGCGATAAACTCGACAAAACATTAAAGCAATTATTACAACTTGAACCTAATAGCCCCACTTATCTAAATGCATATGCCTATACACTAGCCTTACAAAACCGTAGGTTGAAAGAAGCACGTCAATATGCAGAACAAGCCTTAGAATATGCGCCAGAACAGGCCTCAATTCTAGATACGCTTGGCTATATTGCATTTTTACAGAATGATTATGAAGGTGCAGCCGAAGCTTTAGGCAAAGCTTATGAGCTCAGCCATAATGTAAATATTGGCGTTCGTTATGCTAAAGCCCTGTATATGCAAGGATCATTAACTCAATTTAGCGCTGTGTTACAACAACTGAAACAAAAACATGCCAATGATCCACAATTACAACAGCTTGATGCGTTAATTTTACCTACATCTGCAAAAAAGAGTTAAATATATGAGCAAATTTGCCCAACTGTGCACAGCGATCTGTGGATCAAGTGTATTATTTCTAACCGGTTGTCAGCATTTTACTCAACCTAAACCCGCGGTTACCCAGCAAGTTCAAGATGAAAAACACTTTAATTTACAAGGTAAGATCGGGGTTCGCACGCCACAGCAAACTGGTAGTGCATTTTTCACGTGGGTTCAACAACAAGATAATTTTGATATTGAATTAAGCGGCATTTTAGGTGTAGGAAAAACCCAAATTCAGGGTAAACCTGGTGAAGTGAAGTTAAATAGTGCTAAAACAGGGTTGATTACTGCCGCCTCTCCAGAAGAACTTTTAGAGCGTGCAACTGGTTGGCAAGCACCAATTACTCATTTAACAAGTTGGATTTTGGCCAAACCTGCAACTTTAAGTGCTCAAATTAGTAAAGATAATGAAAATCGTGTAAACCAACTCATTGAAGACGGCTGGACAGTTAATTTCAGTTACGATGGTGAACAAACTTTGCCAAACAAACTGGTTTTAAAGCAAGCTCTTGCTGAAGATAAAGAAAACCGTATTACAATGGTCATCCAAAACCGCTAAGTCTAATTATATAAATCTATGATTCGAGTCCCTTCTCCAGCTAAGCTCAACCTGTTTTTACATATTACAGGACGTCGTGAAAATGGTTATCATGAATTACAAACCATTTTCCAACTCATTGATTTATATGATTGGATGATATTTACACCGACTTTGGATGAACAAATCAAAATTGATGGATTGAGTGAAGTTCGACCTGAAGAAAACCTGATTTATCGGGCTGCTCAAATATTAAGACCGCACGCAAAAAAATTCTGCGGTCTAAACATCAAAATTGAAAAAAATATTCCAATGGGTGCAGGTCTTGGCGGAGGTTCATCCAACGCTGCCACAACCCTGATTGTGTTAAATCAATTATGGGAATGTGGCCTGAATCAAGAACAACTTGCAGACTATGGTGTAAAGCTCGGTGCCGATGTTCCTATTTTTATTTATGGTAAAAATGCATGGGCTGAAGGTATTGGTGAACATTTATCATTCATAGACTTAGATCAAAAACAGTTCATTATTTTAAAACCTGATTGTTTTATCAGCACTCAATTGCTTTTTTCACAAAAAACATTGACAAGAGACTCTAAGACCACTAAATTTTGCGCCTATCAGTTAGAACCTTCTAATTTTGGAAATAACTTTGAGCCATTGGCCCGACAGTTATACCCTGAAGTGGAAGAAGCAATGCAATATTTAGATCAGTTTGGTCAAGCAAAGCTTACAGGTACAGGTGCTTGTGTTTTTATTGAAGTAACGAATGAAATGAATATTGATGAAATTCTTAAGCATTCACCATGTAAATCTTACTTGGTAAATAGTTTAAAAGAATCTCCTCTTAATCATTTTAAGGTTACACGTTAGGGGCGTCGCCAAGTGGTAAGGCACCGGGTTTTGATCTCGGCATCCGTTGGTTCGAATCCAGCCGCCCCTGCCATCTATTTAATTACATACCAACCGCCAAGGGTGCTTCATGCCCAATCTTGTCGTTTTTAGTGGAAATGCTCATCCACAGTTCGCTCAAAAAGTCGTAAGTCACTTACATATCCCTCTAGGTGCTGCATCAGTCGGTCACTTTTCTGATGGAGAAATTTCAGTAGAAATTACTGAAAATGTTCGTGGTAAAGACGTATTTATCGTTCAGCCTACTTGTGCCCCTACCAATGATAACCTTATGGAAATCTTGGTTATGGCAGATGCTTTGCGTCGTGCAAGTGCTGGTCGTATTACAGCCGTTATCCCGTATTTTGGTTATGCTCGCCAAGACCGTCGCCCACGTTCTGCACGTGTGCCGATTACAGCTAAAGTTGTTGCAGACATGCTTACCACTGTTGGTATTGATCGTGTCGTAATGATTGACTTACATGCTGACCAAATTCAGGGTTTCTTCGATATTCCAGTCGACAACATCTATGGTACTCCTGCTTTACTTGCTGACTTACGTCAACAATCGCATGATAACCTTATGGTGGTTTCTCCTGACGTTGGTGGCGTAGTACGTGCTCGTGCCGTTGCCAAACAGATGGGTGACATCGATTTAGCAATTATTGATAAACGTCGTCAAAAAGCCAATGAATCGCAAGTTATGCATTTAATTGGTGACGTAAAAGATCGTGATTGCGTTATCGTAGATGACATGGTTGATACTGCCGGTACATTGTGTAAAGCAGCTGATGCGCTTAAGCAATTTGGTGCACGCCGTGTAGTTGCATACGCAACTCACCCTGTACTTTCTGGCAAGGCTATTGAAAACTTACGTAATTCAGTTATTGATGAATTAGTTGTCACTGACACTATTCCTCTTTCTGAAGAAGCATTAACCTTGGGCAAAATCCGTCAGGTTTCTGTTGCTAGCATGGTTGCTGAAACGATTCGTCGTATTAATAACGAAGAATCTATCAGTGCGATGTTCGATAGTTTATAATACCGCAGCTTTTATGAACCCTGGCCTTGGCTGGGGTTTTCTATCACTAAACTGGTCGCAAGTTTAGTCTATTTAACTTTAATGAGGATTTACTCATGTCAAACTTCGTATTAAACGCTCAAGCGCGTGCTGAAGACAAACAAGGGAAAGGTGCGAGCCGCCGCCTTCGTCACGAAGCATTAATTCCAGCTATCATTTATGGTGGCAATGCTGAGCCTGTAGCTATTACTTTAGAACTTCGTCAGCTTGTAAAAGCTTTAGAAAACAATGCTTTCTTTGAAGAAGTTATAGAAATCCAAGTTGGCGACAAAGTTGAAAACGTTAAAATCCAAGCGTTACAACGTCACCCAGCTAAAAACACTCCTATGCACGCTGACTTCAAACGCGCATAAGTGTTGAAAGGCGTAGATTAGTGTCAAATATTTCGCTAATTGTTGGTTTGGGCAATCCTGGTTCAGAATATGCCCAAACCCGCCATAATGCAGGCTTTTGGTTCATTGAACAGCTTGCTAATAAATATGGCATTACATTAAAAAATGATCCGAAATTTCACGGAATCAGCGGACGTGGTAATATAGAAGGACACGATGTCCGTCTACTTCTACCCACTACATTTATGAACCGTTCTGGACAAAGTGTAGTTCCATTTGCAAAATTTTATCAAATTGCTCCTGAAGCAATTTTGATTGCTCATGATGAACTTGATATGAACCCTGGTGTAATTCGTCTAAAAACAGGCGGAGGACATGGTGGTCATAACGGTTTACGTGACATTGTCCCTCATATTGGTCCAAATTTTCATCGTTTACGTATTGGTATCGGACATCCTGGCTCAAAAGAGCGAGTTTCAGGTCATGTACTTGGGAAAGCACCAAGTAGTGAACAAAGTCTGATGGATGCAGCAATTGATCATGCCCTTTCTAAAGTGAAATTACTTGTTCAAGGACAAGTTCCACAGGCCATGAATCAAATTAATGCGTATAAACCAACTTAAATTGTTGAACAATCAAGCTTGCTATCTTGCTTTTTTAGGAGCAAAATGCGCATCAGCCACTTTGCCAACAGCAAAAGCTAAAGATTTCACCATAAGATCTTACTCTTAGGTCTACTCAGGAGACGCTAGCCATGCTATCTCGTTTATTAAAATGCAAAATTCACCGCGCAGTTGTAACCCATGCTGAACTTCACTATGAAGGTTCTTGTGCAATTGATGGCGTATTGATGGACTTAGCTGGTATTCGTGAATATGAAGAAATTCATGTTTGGAATGTAACCAATGGCAAACGCTTCACGACCTATGCGATTCGTGGTGAAGATAACTCTGGAATTATTTCAGTAAATGGTGGCGCTGCACATCAAGCAGATGTCGGTGATTTAGTGATTATTGCTACATTTGGTGATTTTACTGAAGCTGAAGCAAATATTCATAAACCACGTTTGGTCTATGCTAACCCAAATAATACAGTCAACCACACAGCGAATTGTATTCCTGTTCAAGTTGCCTAATTTATTCTAAGAATAAAAAAAGCCCGCATTGACGGGCTTTTATCATTTTATAAATCCTTCATAGTTCCTTCCCACCAATTCTTTTGCTTTTCGCAATTTAATGGTTGAAGCTGCTCTCCTCGCAAATCAAACAGAATCGCCTCTCCTTCTTGATTTATTTTAAATTCAGCATATTTTGCTTTCTCATAACATTGAGCTAATCCTTCGGCAAATAAGAAACTCCGAGATGCAGGATATAAAGCTTGATATCGGTTTTCAGGATTTTTTAAAATTAAGCTTTGCTCAGCAGATAAATTGTTAGGTTCTAGAATGGTACGAACTACTCGATTTTGTGAATCCAAAATAACTTTTGCTGGAACAGAAGAATGATTAAAAATTACCTGATCTAGATCCTCACCTTCACTTCCTAAGAGGGCTTTAAGAGATTGTAAATTTAATTCATAAGCCAATGCCATATAGTCACCTTGTAAAATTGAACGCGGATCAACTGGCTTAAGCTCAATAAAAATACTTTTACTATGATCCAGATGCCATTCATTTTTTGCTATCAATCCCACAAAAAATAATGTGGTAGCTATAGCCAGAATAAGAGAAAAATATTTCTTCATTATTTTTCTCCTTCAATAAGATTGCGTTGATTTTCTTGGTGGAGCAACCAATATAAAGCCCATAGAACAAGACCAGAAATCAAAATCGATGCACTCTTTGCCAAAAAAGTTATTTGTAAGTTGTAATAAAGCTGCCAAAGTACTAAAACAAATACTGCTAGAGTGACACCATAAACAATATAATCTTTCTTTTTTATCGCCCATGTTAGAATGATAAATAAAATGAAAACTTCAAAATAGCCAAGTGCAATGAGCAATACACCAAAAAGTAAGAATGCGAAAAACACTACTCCATGCAACTGCTTATACAAATAAAAAATACTAAAGCAAAGCAACCAAAGACTAGGTAATAAATAGAAAATCCATATCTGCCGATCTTCCGAACTATCTAGAACCAGTCCCATAAAAGTATCAAAGAAAGTAGCTACTACAACTACCGTAAGCACACATAAATAGATACTACGCTCATATTGAACTATCGATTTAGCCTTCGGCAAGAACACCAAACTAAAAACAAAATAGCTGAGCAGGGTTAAATTTAAATAAGTCTGAGTGGAGTTTACTGACCACAATGAATGGTCCATTTGTAGTAAGTAAATAAATGCTATGCCATAAGTAGCGAGCATTTGAATTAAAATAAAGAACCAATGGGGTTTAAAAAAATAACTTATACAGAGAATAAAAATCTGTGCAATTAGCACCCACAACATCTGATCTGTTTCAGACTCTAGATGAAACAAAAAAGCAGTCTGACCACTTATGAATAAACAATAGGCAAATTGCCGAAAAAAGTAGTGTTGAGATTTTTTCAATAAAATAGAAGCTATACAAACAAAAATAACTCCAATAATTAAAGAAACAGCTTCCCAGAACACGAGAGTGAAAGCCGCGAGTGCTAGGCCAGCAAGCCAAGCTCCAATAGCTAAAGGAATTATATAAAAGCGGCTTTGACGAAAAATTTTTATTAAAAAATAACTAATCAGCGCAAACCAGATAAAAATAATGCCTGCAATGAATAAAAAAATGAACTCATTTGAATCTTTAAATAAGTCATTGATCCTATCTACAAGCCATATTGTTGCAGTCACGCCAAGAACAGCGGCCATTAAGCTGGCACATAATTGATCATCTTTTTTGAAGAAATAATAAAAACCGATTATTCCTGAAAAGAAAGCCGAGATCAGATAAGGAATATTTTCACCAGATAAATATTGGATCATTCCAATGATTGAAATGACTGCAAACCAAGCGATAAAGACGAAACGTAAAGCACGATACTTCTTTATACATACCCAAAATTCTATAAGGCTTAATAAATTCAAAGCAAACAGATATAAATAAGGAAACTTTTCCAACCAAAAAGTCTGCTTAAAAAATAAAAAAAGTGTAAGTTGGCTAGTAATACAAATTAAAGCAAAGATTCCAATATTTGGTCGATATAGCCAAGGTAATAACAGCAATGTCCAAATCAGGAAAAGTAAATAACTGTCTGCTCCAGTTTGATAGACCTGCCCGATTACAGCCAAACTTAAGCCTACCATCAAGCCGCAAATACCATGTAAAGTCTGCCTAACTCCTTCACTTAAGGTATCTTTTATGCTGATCCATGCTGTCACAAGTAATATAAGTGGTGGGATGGCTAGCTGAATGCTGTCTGGAAGCATTAACCAATTAGCAGCAATTAAATAAAGAATACTGACCGCCATAAATACATAACTAAAAATATGGAGATGCTGAATAAATAAAGTATTCCTAAGGGGATAATCATCTCTTATCTGCATGAAACACCTATTTTATTTATAATTTTCTATAAAAAACATAGCATTCCATTTTCATATCAACAAGTAAGCTCTTGTTAAAAAGCTTATTTCCATTTGTGAAAATACTTATTCATAAAGAAACTTAGCATTCTACAAAAGCATCTAGCCAATTTTATCAAGCGCGCTATAATAAAACCCATCGCTTCAGGGCGGGGTGTAATTCCCCACCGGTGGTAAAGTTAATTTTTATTGATAAATTAACAAGCCCACGAGCTTAAATTTTATGATTTGAGCAGATTTGGTGAGACTCCAAAGCCGACGGTATAGTCCGGATGAAAGAAGACGACGAACTGGGATAAATCCGTTTTATTTCAGTGCCAGCCTGTTTTTACATCAGTCCTGAAATGTTCAACCGTATTTTTACGAGAGCGTTTCATTATGTCTAGCTTAATTCAACCAGAACTTTTTTTCTCAGCCCTCTCTCCTGCTGAACAACGTATTCAACAAGCATTAGAAGATATCCGTCAAGGCAAACCTGTCTTGGTTATGGATGACTTCGATCGTGAAAATGAAGCAGATTTAATTGTTGCAGCTGAAACTCTAACTATTGAAACCATGGCACGTATGATTCGTGATGGCTCAGGTATTGTATGTTTATGCCTTACAGAAGAGTTAGCAGATCATTTAGAACTTCCCCCAATGGTTTCTCAAAACTCAAGCCAGTTTCATACGGCTTTCACAGTGACTATTGAAGCAGCTCAAGGTGTTACGACTGGTGTTTCGGCTAAAGACCGCGTTACTACCATTCAAACTGCAATTAAAGATGGTGCTGTTCCAAGTGATCTTAACCGTCCGGGCCATGTTTTTCCTTTACGTGCACGTACTGGAGGAGTACTGACTCGCCGAGGTCATACTGAGGGAACAATTGATCTAGCAAGACTAGCAGGGCTTAAACCTGCTGGTGTGTTATGTGAATTAACTAACCCAGATGGCACGATGGCATCAGGTATTCAAGTTTTGGCATATGCCCAAACTCATCATTTAACCGTGATTACAATTGAAGAACTTGTTCAATACCGCCAACAACACGGTATTTAAATAAAAAAGGTTTGGCTTTAGATAAAAGCCAAACCTTCAAATTAAAATTTACTAATATTTAAGATACTTTCTTTTGTGTTGCCTGATCTTCGACGTATTCCAAAAGTTCAGAAAATTGCGTAATCATTGCTTTAGGTTGTGCTTGCTTAAGTTCCTCTGGTGTTCCGTAACCATAAGTCACAGCGACCGCCTCAATACCATTGTGGCGAGCACCTAAAACATCATATTGACGGTCACCTACCATTAAGCATTCTTCTGAGTTTAATTGCTCACGCTCAAGAATATAATGAATAAGTTCAGCTTTATTGGTACGTTCCCCAGTTAACTCACTACCATAAATATTTACAAAATATTGGCTTAAGTCAAAATAATCTAAGATACGTTTTGCATAAATAGTTGGTTTAGCGGTTGCGACGAATAAACGATACCCATCTTCTTTCAATGCATTAAGTGTTTGCGCAACCGATGGATATACTTCATTTTCAAATAAACCTGTAACTGAAAAACGCTCACGATAAGCAAGTAAGGCTTGTTCAGCCAAAGCATCATCTTGAGTGGCTAATAGTTTTGCTAATGAGGCTTTTAAAGGGGGGCCAATTGTCCAGTCAATATTTAAATCGGCAGCCAATGGAAAGCCCAACTTATCCATTGCATAGCGAATTGAAGTATGAATACCAACTTTTGGGTCTGTTAGTGTTCCATCCAAATCAATCAAAATATGTTTTATAGCCATTCAATCATTAACCCAGTAAAGTATTTAATTCAATTGGTCGAGAGTTTAATCAAACTCTCTTATACTAACGTAAATTTAAATTGAAAAGGAAATAACCGTGCGTCCAACCGTACTTTGTTTCTCGGGTTTAGACCCTTCAGGTGGTGCAGGTTTACAAGCTGATATTGAAGCGATTGGACAAAGTGGTGCTCATGCAGCAATTGCATGTACAGCCCTCACCATACAAAACTCACAACAAGTATTTGGCTTCGAAGCAACCTCAAAAGAACTATTATTAGCTCAAGCAAATGCCGTTGTAGGTGATTTGCCGATTAAATGCGTTAAGTCAGGCATGCTTGGCACCACAGATAACATTGCTGCTTTAGCGGAGTTTCTTCGTGCCCATCCAGAATATCAATATGTACTCGATCCTGTTTTGGTGGCAAACAGCGGGGGTTCTTTAGGTGATCAAGCAACTCTTGTCAAAGCTTTCGTTGAGCTTATTCCCCTAGCCACTATTATTACTCCAAATACAGTCGAATTACGTGCTCTCACGGGTGCCCATGACTTAGAACAAGCAACGCAAAAGCTATTTGAAATGGGCGCAAAAGCTGTTTTAGTCAAAGGTGGACACGAAGATACACCAGATTATATTAAAAATAGTTTATATATTAATGGTGAACTTGCAGCGAGTAGTAGTTGCCCCCGCTTAGACGGTGAGTATCACGGTTCAGGTTGTTCTTTAGCCAGTTTTATTGCTGGTCGTTTGGCTTTAGGTGATTCTTTAAAAATTGCAGTTCAACATGCTGAAACATGGTTATTTGGAGTTTTAAAGAACGCCGAGACTCCGGTAGCAAATGGGCAAAAAATACCAAAAAGATTCTAGAAAAAGAAAAAGGCGCTAAAAGCGCCTTTTTTATTACCCTCAATTATTGAGGAATACGTAAAACCTGTCCTGGGAAGATTTCATCTGGATCTTTAAGCATTGGTTTGTTTGCTTCAAAGATTTTTTGGTATTGATTCGCATCACCATAAAATTCTTTCGCAATTTTTGAAAGGTTATCACCAGATTTTACTGTGTAGAATTTACTTTCTGGTTCAGGAGTTGCAACGGTCATTTGATCATCTACTTGTGCAACATGATCAATATTCCCAACAATAAGAATAATTTTCTCTTTATCCGCTTGGCTTTTTACCTGTCCTTTAATGATTGCGGTATCAGTTGCACCGTTATACGTTACAGATAAACCCTCTACCCCTAGGCCTAAGCTTTTAATTAATCCTAATAATTTATTTGCGATTTCTTGTGCAGAAGGTTCTGCTGGTGTTGCCGGAGCTGGTTGTGGTTCTGCTGGTGCGGTATTTTTCTTACCAATACCTTTTACAAAATCAAAAAGACCCATCTTTTAGTCCTCATATTATTGTTTATAGTAAAGTCATTAAACTGACCCTTATTGTTATACTTCAAAAAAGATAAGCCTCTGCTATCAATTGAGGTTGATCTTGTAAAAATATGTATCTCTTTTATTTTACTCAAATAAAAAAAGCCACCTTGCGGTGGCCTTCTTTTTATTCAGCAATATGCGAATTAACCAAGTTTTTTAGTTACATAGTCAATTGCAGATTGAACTGTAGTGATTTCGTTTGAATCTTCATCAGGGATAGTGATGTCGAAGTCGTTTTCGAAAGACATTACAAGTTCAACTAAATCTAAAGAGTCAGCACCTAAGTCATCCATAAAAGATGCTTCGTTTTTAATCTCTTCAGCTTTAAGACCAAGTTGTTCTGCAACTGCTTGCTTAACGCGTAGTTCGATATCGCTCACAGGAATTCTCCTCATTGCTCGTGGCGTTTGATTTGCCACTAGTTTAATTGAATATAAAAATTTTTAAAAGTTATACATCAGCCCTAGGCCATGTATAAACCACCATTTACATGTAATACCGTACCGGTAATGTAACCTGCTTTATCACTTGCAAGGAAACTCACCGCATTTGCGATATCTTGTGGCTCGCCTAAGCGATTTAAAGCCACTTGATCACTCATTTTTTTGCGAATTTCTTCACTAAGTGCATCTGTCATTTCTGTTGCAATGAAGCCTGGTGCCACACTGTTCACAGTGATTTGGCGGCTACCCATCTCTTTTGCAAGACTACGGCTAAACGCTTCAATACCTGCTTTTGCAGCAGAGTAGTTCGCCTGACCTGGGTTTGCAAAATGTGCAACAACAGAACTAATATTAATAATGCGGCCAAAGCGCGCTTTTGTCATACCTTTAAGCACACGTTTAGATAAACGATATACGGCTTTAAGGTGAATGTTGAGAATGTCATCCCAATCATCTTCTGACATACGTAGCAATAAATTGTCTTTCGTGATACCCGCATTATTAACCAAAACAAGCACAGGGCCATAGTTCTGTTCAATATGAGAAACGACTGCTTCAATCTCATCGAGATTACGCACATCGAGAGCTAAACCTGCACCTTGCTCACCAAAGCTTTCACTTAACTTTTGTGCACCAGATTCAGATGTCGCAGTACCTACAACAAAATAACCGTCTTGAATAAGTTGCTGGGCAATTGCAGCGCCAATGCCCCGACTCGCGCCCGTTACTAATGCAACTTTGCGTTCTTGTGTCATGCAATTTTTCCTTCTGCCACTAAAACAGCATTTAGGGCATCTTCCATTTTACTCTTGCTATCAATAGCAAAAGCTTTTTCTATATTTGGTAAACGCTTCGCGAGATTACTCAATACTGTACCAGGCCCACACTCAACAACGTAGTGAATACCTTGGTCTTGTAAAAACTGCATCGTGTCTGTCCATTGTACAGATTGGTACAATTGAGCAGTTAACGCCTGACGCAATTGAGCAACATCGGTAGCTATTCCCGCGTTGACATTTTGTATTACAGGTATGGTAGGCAGCTCAATGGCAGTTTGTTCCAAAGCTTCTGCAAATTTTTCAGCAGCAGGTTTCATCAATGAACAATGCGAAGGAACCGACACAGGTAAAGCAATTGCCTTAGCAGACTGCTCTTTTGCCAAAGCCATCACTTGTTGTACAGATGCTGTACTTCCAGCAATCACGACTTGCCCTTGTGAATTATAGTTTGCAGCTTCTACTGAACCTTGACCTTCTGCATTCACGATTTGGCAAAGTTCAACCACTTTTTCATCAGCCAAACCAAGGATTGCAGCCATAGCCCCTTCCCCTTGAGGAACAGCACTTTGCATGAGTTTTCCACGCAAATTCACTAGTTTCACTGCATCTGCCAAGCTCATAGATTCTGCAGCAACCAAAGCGCTGTATTCACCTAGAGAATGTCCTGCAAGATACTTAGGTGCCAGACCGCCTAAATCAAGCCATACACGCCATAGAGCGATACTGGCAGTTAATAACACAGGTTGGGTATTTTCTGTTTGGTTGAGGCCTTCACCACTTTGCGCGATATGCCACAGATCGAATCCAAGCGCATCTGAAGCTTCAGCAAAGGTTTGCCCAACCCCACTAAACTGTTCTGCTAGTTCAGCAAGCATACCGACTTTTTGTGAACCTTGACCTGGAAACACAAACGCAGTTTTTGTGGCTAAAGCTACTTGTTCAAGACGTTTAGCAGACATAAGAAATCCTTTTTTGGGTTTTCACTCATTTCTGGAGCGGAAATTTAACATGTTATTTATATTTTTATAATTGCGAAAAACAACAAAAAAAGGGAGCTTTCGCTCCCATTTTTTCTATACTTAAGCATCACGCTTAATGCATATCATACAATTATTCAGCATCAGCTGCTTTAGCGAATAATTGACGACCACGGTAGAAACCGTCTTTAGTCACGTGGTGACGACGATGAGTTTCACCAGTTGCTTGGTCTACTGTTAATGCATTCTCGGTTAAAGCGTCATGTGAACGGCGCATGTCACGGCGAGAGCGACTTTTACGGTTTTGCTGAACGGCCATGATGGCTCCTTACAAAGATCGAAAAAATGGATCAGAACAAATTCAGTTGTCTTATCTCACAATTATATCACAAATTATGAGTTAAGTTTACCCTTCAAACCTGCCAAAACATCAAACGGATTATCCCGTTTTTCTT
Source organism: Acinetobacter sp. V102_4 (assembly GCF_031799005.1). NCBI lineage: Bacteria > Pseudomonadati > Pseudomonadota > Gammaproteobacteria > Moraxellales > Moraxellaceae > Acinetobacter > Acinetobacter sp. V102_4. Next base: position 77,903 of record NZ_JAVQNR010000035.1, read on the forward strand.
CAACAACATTTTGAATGGTAGGTTGATGTTTATTTTCACAAGCATCATGCTTGGGAGATAAAGGCACCAACAATAACAGTTCATCTTCTAGTAGTGCGAGTAAGTTAATCGAGGCTGGCGTATCATAATCACCTTTCGTCGTAAACTCACTTTCACCTAAAACGATGAAATCAGCATCCTCATCCAAGCGCTCTATCAGTGACTCATCATCCATTAATGCAATATGGAAGTCTAAGACAAGAGGCATTTCAACAGGTTCCAAACAACGTTGGCACTCCATTGGAACTTTCGTGTCCATATGACCATCCATCCACACAATGCGATGATATGCATCCATTGATAGCTTACAGTCTATGTTGATCAATTGGTTATCAATTGATCCAACAGCTTCACGAGCGATACGAGCAAAGCGAGACAGGGGCAGTTGACCTGACCATGTAAAGCCTTGTTCAGCCCATTTAAACGGCTCAATCTGTGCCGGAAAGGTATTTGCTGACATAATTAAGGCGGCAATTCTACAAATTCATCGGTACTCTGTCAAAGATTAAGATACAATTTTGCACTTCTTTAGACAGAACTCGGGGTAAATTAAGCAATGCACCTGTTGCAGCCGCAACCTGAAGTTAACTCTTCATTACTCGTTTGCACCCATTCAACTCATCAGAACACTCTTGTACCTGACACGGTGCAACTCTCACCATGGTCAAGCTCAAAATCAGAGTCTGAGCAAGTCGATTGGCTTATTTTACACTTTAATCACTGGTTTTCCCACCATAATGTGACATTAGTTCGTGGAGATTTTGAACCAGAATATTTCCCGGCAACAAATCAGGGTCCGGCTAAAATCCAATTCGCCCATGGTTTTTTTAACAGTGCCCTTCACGAAATCAGTCATTGGTCGATCGCTGGTGAAAAACGCCGCCTATTACCTGATTTAGGATATTGGTATGCACCTGATGGCCGCACTCAAGAGCAACAAAGTTTATTTGAACAAGTAGAAATTAAGCCGCAGGCAATTGAATGGTTGTTCTCTCAGTCGTTTGGTAGAAAGTTTAGAGTTTCGCTTGATAACCTCACAGGTGAAGGCGGGGATGGCAAAATATTTAAAGATAATGTTTATGCTCAAGTACAACGTTATTTTTCAGGCGAAGCTAAGTTGCCACGTGATGCAGCAGCATTTATTGGCTTTATTTGCCAATGTACACGTTCGGGTACGCCATTACAATTAAATGAATTCAAACGTGAACTCCTTGATTAATTGACAAAAAAACTACGTTCACTACTTGTCTAGTTCATTTAAAAAGCCTAATAATTATTTTTAACACTGGCGTGATGGAGTCTCCAAAATATGATGCATTTACATGTACATCCTGAAAATCCACAGCAACGCCTCATTAGCCAAGCGGTTGAACGCATTCGTGCCGGAGATGTTGTGGTTTACCCTACCGATGCTGCCTACGCAATTGGCTGTCAGATCGGTAATAAAAATGCTATGGAACGTATTGCGCAGATTCGCGGTTTAGGACCTAAGCATCAATATGCCATTATGTGCTGTGATTTATCTGATATTGCAACTTATGCAAAAGTTGATAATGCAACTTATCGTTTATTGAAAGCCAATACCCCAGCCATTACGACTTTCATTTTACCTGCAACCAGTGAAGTTCCTCGTAGGTTGATGCACCCTAAAAAGAAAACCATTGGCTTACGTATTCCAAGTAACCCAATTTGTCAGGCTCTATTAAAAGAACTTGGGGAACCCCTACTCACCAGTACATTAATTTTACCAGGACAAGAAGATCCTCTAGATGATCCCTACGATATTGAAAATCAATTAGATAAACGAATTGATGTATTTATTGATGGCGGTTTCGGTACTTTAACAAGCACTAGTATTGTCGATTTATCGGGTGAACATCCTGAAATTATCCGTCGTGGTATTGGTGATGTAAGTGCTTTTGAATAAGCACTTACAATTTTTACCAATAGTTTTAAAAAAAGTATTATCACTCAAAAAAATACTCTTTATTTATTTTGGATTTTTTTTACACTTTAGTCGTTAAGTAATTTATTAAAAGGCACAATTCATTTAGAATAATTTCCACTATCTGCTGTTCTTCTATTTACAGCTCTCTTTGACTTGAATAACAAGTCTCATGCTTTTGAAAATTCGCGTGGCTTATAATCGTAATGAATCAATCACTTCATCAATCCATGGAAGACGCTCCACACATCCGTGTTTTAGATGAGTGGCATGACAAAATTCCTGAAGATCTCTATATACCTCCTGCTGCATTTGAGATTTTGCTCGAACAGTTTGAAGGTCCACTAGATTTTTTAATTTATCTGATTCAAAAAAACGGTTTTGATTTAATTCAAGTCGATATCGCTCCTATAGCAACTCAATATTTAACCTATATGGATAGTATGAAGTCGTTAAATATTGAGCTGACCGCTGATTATATGGTGATGGCAGCTTTATTGGCTGATTTAAAGTCTCGTCTACTTTTGCCGAAACCTACGGTTATAAGTATTGAAAAAGATCCTAAACAGGAACTTATTGATCGACTTGAAACTTATCTACGCATTAAGCAAGCGGCTGAGCGTTTAGGTCAAATGCCAATTCTTGAGCGTGATACATTCAGTGCAAATGTAAGCTTAGGTCATATCGCTCCTGTTTATGAAGGCTATGATATTTCAGCATTACATGATGCGTTGTTCTGTGTGTTTAATCGCCCAGAACCCGTTATTCATGTCGTGGCTCAAGAGCCTGTATTACTCGAAGAACGCATTGCATATATTGAAGAGAAATTAGAGTCTGGTGACGTGTTAAGTTTTAAAGAATTACTCAATCCTTTGCAAGGTCGCATGGGAATGGTTGTGACTTTTATGGCTGTTTTAGAGTTAACCCGACAACAGCGAGTTAAAATTATTGCCTCTGGTATTGAAGCTCCTCTTGCAATTCAAGGATCTTCAATATGAGCTTTGAACAAAATAATAGTGATTTGTCATTAGCTGACATTCATCACGAAGTCTTATTACAACTTGAAGCAATTATTTTTGCCAGTGAAGCGCCCGTTTCAATTGCCCGTTTAAAAGAAGCATTTAATAATCAGTATAATAAACAACAGCTTCGTCAACTTTTACAACAGCTCGCGCTATTACAACATGGTCGATCTATTGAGTTGATTGAAACAGCGCAAGGGTTTCGCTTTCAGGTAAGATCTAAATATCGTAGTATTATTGCGCAAATATGGCCAGAGCGACCAACAAAACTGTCGCCTTCATTACTAGAAACACTGGCTGTCATTGCTTATCATCAACCGGTTACCCGTGCTGATATTGAACAAATTCGTGGTGTGTCTAATAATAGTCAGATTCTTAGAACACTATTTGACTGGAACTGGATTAAAGAAGCCGGTTTTAGAGATTTACCCGGAAGACCTGCGTTGCTAATTACAACGCCTCAGTTTCTGAATGCTTTTGGTCTAGCTTCGCTAGGCCAATTGCCTCCCCTACAGAACGCCAAGGAAGCCTTTATGGCTCTCGATGCAAATGCACCGAAATCATAAAGAGGTGGACTGTTGATCATTATGTCTAAGGTTGTGCTGTCATGAGTGAAAAATTGCAAAAAGTATTAGCGCGGATCGGATTAGGTTCCCGCCGATATATGGAAGAGGTTATTGCCGCAGGACGCGTGAGTGTGAACGGCCGTGTTGCCCAAGTGGGTGAGCGCATTGAACCAGGCGATGAATTACGCATTGATGGCCGTAAAGTTCAGTTTCAAATTGAAGACGAAATTCGTCGCCGTGTATTGATTTACTATAAGCCAGAAGGCGAAATCTGTTCACGTAATGACCCTGAAAAACGCCCAACCGTATTTGATCATTTACCACAAATTGCAAATGACCGCTGGGTAATGGTAGGTCGTCTAGATATTAACAGTACTGGTTTATTACTATTCACAAATGATGGTGAGCTTGCTAATCGCTTAATGCACCCATCAAATGAAATTGAACGTGAATATGCTGTTCGAGTTATGGGTGAAGTAACGCCTAAAATACGCCAAAAAATGGTAACTGGTGTAGAGCTTGAAGATGGTCCAGCTAAATTTGAGTCTTTCTCGGAAATTGGTGGTGAAGGTATTAACCGCTGGTACCAAGTAGTGGTGAAAGAAGGTCGTAACCGTGAGGTTCGTCGTATTTTTGAATCACAAGAACTTAAAGTAAGCCGCTTATTGCGTACGCGCTACGGTACAGTTATTTTACCACGCGAATTACGTACAGGCCGCTGGATGGAACTCGATAAAACTGATATCGATAATCTAGCAAAATCAGTTGAATTAAAACCACGCCAAGGCACAGGTTTATTTGGTATGGCAAAACGTCGTACTGACCGTATGACCGAAAAGCCAATGGCAGCTCGTCGTGGCGGTTTCTTGCGTCAACAACGTCGCGATGATGAAAAAGAAGCTCCTGTGAATACTGGTAACCAACGCAAATCGACTGGTTTTAACCGTGGTTCTAAGAAATTCTAAAATATTAATTAATGCATAAAAAACCGCTCTTATAAGAGCGGTTTTTTATAGCCTATTTTAAATTAATTCATTTTTTCCAGCTCAATCCATTCAGCTTTAGGGAAATGAATTGCTAAATAGTCTTTCAAGTAATTTGACGTATCTTGAGAAATTAATGGATCTTTTGATTCATCTTTTAGGTTATATACCAAGGCTTGTAATTTCAACCCACGAGACTTAAGTGCTTCAAGACTAAGTAAAGTATGATTAATACTTCCTAAACGACCCGATGTTACTAAAATAACGGGGAACTGGTGCTGAGCAATATAATCGATGGTGAGTAAACTTGTAGTTAATGGCACCATTAATCCACCAGCCCCTTCGAGTAAAACAATATCAAAACGCTCAGCTAATGTTTGAGTTGCATTTTCAATTTTTTGAAAGTCAATTTCTCTGTTATCTAGGCGTGTTGCCAGATGAGGCGAAGCAGGATAACTAAAAATTTCCGGCATGGTGAGCTTTTCATGATCTTCTTGAAACCAACCCTGCCCCATAATTTCACGATGCTTTTCAATATCTTCAGAAATATCAGCATTACCCGTCTGAATGAGTTTTTGGGTAATCACTTTTTTACCCTGCTCAGTCCATAATTTTGCTAAAAAGCCTGTCGCGTAGGTCTTACCAATTTCGGTATCAATCCCACTCACAAAATAGATCTGACCATTCATTTACTTCATTCTCCGCGCAATACAATAGATCGGATGATATGTTAAGGAATATCCCTCGGCATGCTTAAACCGATCATAATCTTGATAAAACTGTTGTAAAGTTTGCTTAGTCCAACGATGCTGAGCAGTTGCAGTCACACCTGTTGCTTTTAAATGCTGCAATACAGCTTTAGGCGAATCGAAATAGAGTTGGGCTTCTGACTCAGACAAATGCAGAACTTCAAAACCCGCCTGAGTTAAGGCATTGTTCCAATTTTCAATAGACCAATAACTTAAACCTTGCCCTGTTAATTCTTTAATCTCGATTAAGTTTCTTGGGCCAAAAGTTGAAAAACATAACCAGCCTTTTTCATTTAAAGCAGTATGACAATGTTGAAGTACACGAGGTAAATCTTGCATCCATTGCAAAGCCGAACCAGAAACGATCATGTCGAGCTGCTGCGGAAACGCTAAAGTTTCAATATCACCGATCAACCATTTCAAATTTTCTTGATGGTTAAAGTGCTGCTGCACATCTGCATACAAGTCATTCAAAATTAACTCTTCAATCTGAAAAGATGTAGCAATAAGACGAGTTAAATTGCCAGAACCACAACCAATTTCAAAGACACGTGACATCATACTCGGGCAAAACTGCTGGAGTAAAACCGTTAAATTTTGGCAAATTTGTTTTTGAACAATTGCATGCTCTGAATAGCTTTGCCCTGCTTTGGCAAAACGCTGGGCAACCAAGTTTTTATTCAGACTCACAGAAAACTCACCAATTCTTCAAGCTCATGTTGCTGTACCATTGACGTTAAAGAAATACGCAAACGCGAACTATTTTTAGGTACGGTCGGTGGACGCACAGGCATGGCATAAAAACCACTTTGCTGAACCTGCTTTGCCTTATCGATAGCAGCCTGACTTTCTCCCACAATGACTGGAATAATATGGCTGGTCGATGGACTTACATAACCCTTTTGCACAACAGCTTGTTGAAGATATTGGCTAATATTTTTTAAATGTTCACGCTGAGATTGGGCGTGTAATACTTTTTGAAAAACAAAGTTTGCCCATGCCATAACAATCGGCGGTTGAGCAGTACTGAAAATAAGTGGGCGCATTTTATTAATTAAATAATCTTTAATAATTGGGTGACAAATAATGTATCCACCCACTGCCGCTAGTGCTTTACCTAATGTCCCCACTAAAAAATCAATATCGTGAATGACATTGTATTGTTCAGCACACCCTAAACCTTGTTCGCCACGCACACCAATTGAATGTGCTTCATCAACATAGAGCATAGTTTTGGCAAAGCGTTTTTTTAGCCGCACTAAAGCAGCTAAATCAGTTTCATCACCGTCCATACTAAAAATACTTTCAGTCACCACAATGATTCGCTCAATCTTGTCATCATCATGATATTTTTGCAAAAGTTGCTCTAGGTGCTGCAAATCATTATGGCGATAACGTACATATTGCGCACCTGATAAACGTATACCGTCGATCATGCTCGCATGAACCAGCTTATCTGCCAAAATTAAAGTTTTCCCATCGGCAACAGCTGGCAAAATACCGATATTCATGTGGTAGCCACTATTAAACAATAGTGCCGCCCGACCACCAAATGCTTGGCTTAGGCTATTTTCTAATTTTTCATATTCTTCAAAATTACCCGTTAATAAACGTGATGACGAAGAACTAAAATAGCTACGTTCGACTGGAAAATTTTCTAAAAACTCTTCACGAAGTTTTACATCTGCAGCTAGGCCAAGATAATCGTTTGAAGCTAAGTTGAGCATCGTTTTATTTTGAATCGTAATAAAACGCTCATGCTGTACATTTTGAGTGAACTGTCTGAAATTGCCGTGTTGTTTTAGTTCATCTAATTGGATAGCAAAATGATCAAGCAACGACATTTCAATGCACTCCCCGCATGGTTTTAACAACCTCAACCAACTGCTCAAGCAAATAGCTTAATTCCTGACTGGTAATCACATAAGGTGGCATTACATACACCAATTTACCAAACGGACGAATCCAAATTCCACGATCAACAAACTGTTGCTGCAATGTTTTCATATCAACATTCACAGTGAGTTCAACTACCCCTATTGCCCCCAATACTCTTACATCAGCAACATAATCAAGCTGATTGAGTGGTGTTAAGTATTGAGTAAGTTGTTGTTCAATTCGCTCAATATTGGCTTGCCAATCTTGCTCAATTAATAATTGCGTACTTTTTAAGGCAACAGCACAAGCAAGGGGGTTCGCCATAAAGGTTGGACCATGCATAAATACGCCAGCCTCACCCCGACTAATGGTCTCGGCAACATGCTTCGTCGTTAAAGTAGCCGACAATGTCATATAACCGCCTGTTAGCCCTTTACCAATGCACATAATATCCGGCTCGACTTGTGCATGTTCCCACGCAAAGAGCTTACCGGTACGCCCAAAGCCTGTCGCAATTTCATCAAAAATTAATAACAGATTATATTGTTCACAAAGTGCTTTGGCTTGACGCAGATATTCAGGATGATAAAAACGCATGCCGCCTGCACCCTGTACAATCGGCTCAATAATTAAGGCTGCAAGATGCTCATGATTTTGCTGAATCGCTTGTTCTAATTCTGCAATATCTTGTGGATTCCATTCTTCATGAAATTTGGTTTGCGGTGCTGCAACAAAAAGACGATTTGGTAAGCTTGTACCAAAAATCTGATGCATGCCTGTAACTGGATCACACACCGACATCGCATTCCATGTATCCCCATGGTAGCCAGAACGCGTTGTAATAAAATTTGTTTTTTGCGGCTTATCTTGAGCAGTCCAAAACTGCACTGCCATTTTCAAAGCAACTTCAACGGCAACAGAACCCGAGTCTGCATAGAAAATTTTATCGAGACTTGGCGGGGTAATTTTTAAAAGAATTTTTCCAAGTTCAATTGCAGGATCATGGGTTAAACCACCAAACATGATGTGAGACATATTTTGTAATTGATCGGTCACTGCCTGATTGAGTTCAGGGTGGTTATAGCCGTGAATCGCACACCACCAAGATGACATACCATCAATTAAAGTCCTACCATCATCTAACTCAATCGTCGCGCCATAAGCACGTTTAACTTTAAATGTCGGTAAAGGTTGGGTCATTGAAGTATAAGGATGCCAAATATGTTCCAAATCAAAATTATCGGTCATCCTATTTACCCTTTTACAGCGTTCAAATCTTTCATTGAACACATGTTAAACCTGTTAAGAATGAAAGAAAATTGCGATATCAATCAAAGCTGATTAACTTTGCTGATGAATTGTTAAAAATTGGCAGATTTCTTCAATTGTTCGTTCTACTTGTAGATATGGAAAAGCATGAGTAGCTTCATTTAATACTTTGTATTTCATCTTTTCTGTCGCAATATGTGCAAAATTTTCCTCAATTTTGCAAGGAATGACACCATCTTGCTCTGCAAATAAATGAAGCTGTGGACCTGAGTAATTTTTTAAGTTATCTACCAAGTTTAAATGCTCTAACATTTCTAACCCTTGTAATAACAACTCATAAGGGGGCGGATTTGCTATATTTTGCATGTTTAGCCAATCTTTTTTAGCTTGTGCTGATCCTTGAGTAATTAAATAATAAAAGCGCTTTAAAGTGACTTGCTGGTTTTGCAAAAAAGAAGCTTTAAATTGACTGAACACATCAGCAGGCATTGCAGTCTGCCAATTAGTGTTAGCAACAAAACATGGATTAGAAGCAAGTGTAATTAAAGTTTTAGTTAGACCAGTGCTCTTATAAAAAGAATCAACTAAGTGAGCTGCTAACTGACCTCCTAAAGACCACCCAATTACAGTATCGATATCATTCAACAAATTAAGCTGTTTTTGGAAACTGCTAGTTAAAACATCAAATATATTAATAAGTTGTACATCAAAACCCTTCTCCTGCAAATGCAATTTTAATGATTCCAAAGGTTCAATTCCTACTCCCCACCCTGTAATCAATAAAATTTTATTTTGTAACTTCATATTCTTACCCAAAGCTTATTTGATGAAAATTATATATTAATATTTCAAAAAAATATCTTTTAAAATCAGCCATAAAATTTAAAAATATTGATTTTAGATCACATATTAAAACCCATTAATATTCTGAAATATATTGATAAATAAAACGCGCATTATTAATAGGAAATATACAAAAATTTAATTATCTAAACATTGAAGCCCATCAAAAAACAACATACTCCACACTTCGTCTATAAATCCATTATGCAATGTAATTAATGTTAATACTTATGTTTTTTTATTAAAAGAAATGACTCATCAATTCATTTTAATGTTAGAAGATTAATTATTGATCAAAAAATATTGGGAAGGCTAATATGAACAGTCAAAGCACAATATCTAATAGGAGAGAGAAAAACACATATTTTGTTACATCCAATGATATTATAAATACCTTATCCTTAGATAAAAATTACTGTTTATTTTTAGATATTGATGGAACATTAGCACCATTTCAAATTAATCCTGAGCAAAGTTTTATTCCAAAAACCACATTAGAAATTATAAAAGATATTGTTGAATTAAATATTCCCGTTATTGCTGTAACAGGTCGTGATATAGATACAGCAGGCAAGCTACTAGCCCCTATTGAGGTTCCTATCGCAGGCTTGCATGGTTTAGATATTTATTTTGGTTCAGATAATTATATTCGACCAGATTTAAGCAGTATTAATTTTAAAAAATTAAAACAAGACATTATAAAATCTTGTGAGAAATATCCTGAACTATTAATTGAAGATAAAGGATATTCTATTGCTTTACATTATCGCAAAAATCCTAACTTAGAAAAACATGCATTTAATATAATGCAACAGATTAAATCCTTTTACCCCCAGTTAAAAATAAACAGGGGGAAATTTGTTTTTGAATTAATTCCTCACCAAGCTGATAAAGGCAAAGCAATTCAAACTATATTAAATCATCTTAATTTACCCTCAGCGTTACCTATTTTTATAGGAGATGATTTAACAGATGAATCTGGTTTTATTTGTATTAATCAGCAATCTGGCCTCACCATTAAAGTAGGTTCTGGTGAAACACATGCCAAATATAGATTGAAAGATATCGATGACGTCGCTAATTTTCTTTTTTTATTTCAAAACAGAATAAAAAACTTATATGTCAAAAATAGCCGAAATCAGAATGGAGAAAAAATATGTCTAAATTAATCGTATTATCGAACCGAATAAGTATGCCATCTGGTAAGGCTTCAGCAGGTGGCCTTGCTGTAGCTGTACAAGATGCATTGAATGATAGCAATGGTATTTGGTTAGGCTGGAATGGTCAGCAAATTACCGATAGCGAAGCGCCAGAATTTGAGCAGGCCTATTCTCAGGGAATTGACTACATCACCTGCCCTCTCACCCATCAACAATACGCGCAATATTACTGTGGTTTTGCAAATAAGGTTCTGTGGCCAGCGATGCATGACCGAGAGGATCTTATTGAATATGATTCGCAAGAATATAAAACCTATCAAAAGGTCAATCGATTATTCGCTGAAAAGTTAAAACAGCTGGCTCAGCCTGAAGATATCATCTGGATACATGATTATCATTTTTTTAGTGTAGCCCGTTACTGCCGTGAATTAGGCATGCAAAATAAAATTGGTTTCTTTCTACATATCCCATTTGCTAGCCTGAACATATGGCTCAAAATTCCCGTGGCCCGAGAATTAATTCAAGACTTGAGCCAATATGATGTGATTGGTTTACAAACCCAGATTGATCAAAATGCATGCATGCAAACATGTTTAAGTTTACTTGAAGCTCAGAAAATTCACCGTGACAGTATCAGCTACAAAAAACGTCAAATATTAATTAAATCGTACCCGATTGGCGTTCAGCCGGAACTTATTCAAAAACAAGCGCAACAAGATTTGCAAAGCCCTTGTGTGTTTAATTTTGAAGAAATACCTCGTCAAAAAACAATCATTGGGGTTGACCGAATTGATTATTCAAAAGGTTTACTTGAGCGTTTTAATGCATTTGCAACCTTCTTAGAAACTAATCCTGAATATCATGGCTTAGTCCGACATCTGCAAGTTGCAACACCGTCACGTACTGATATTGCAGTTTATCAACGTTTATACGAACGTTTTAAGACCAAGTTGGAATTGATCAATGAAGAATTTGCACATGAAGACTGGAGACCTGTAGATTGTTGCTATGATCCAGTTCAACACCATAATCTCATGCATATTTATCGTCACTCCGATATTTGCTGGATTAGTTCACTACGCGATGGTATGAACCTAGTCGCTAAAGAATATATTGCAGCTCAAGATCCGGAGAATCCTGGCGTACTAATTTTATCTAAATATGCTGGTGCTGCTGAGCAAATGTCTCAAGCCTTGATTGTTGATCCGCAAGACAGAGCGGCAATGATGGATGCTTTAAAAATGGCTTTAGAAATGTCTAAAGCTGAGCGTATTAATCGTTATCAACAATTGATAGAGGGTTTATCAGCATCTGATCTTACTCATTGGAGAAACGATTTCTTAGATGATTTAGAAAAAACACCAACTTTACTGATGAAACCTCAGCGCTTATTACAAGACAATTATCAATCTATCTATCAGGTTTTATAAATCTAAATAAAAGAACATCGAGAAATTAAATTCTCGATGTTCTTTAGATTGTTTCTATTATTTATAAATTAATTCGCCTTTGCGAGTGTAAAGCGATTAAGTAAAGCAATAATAAATAGCAATACTGCTACACCTGTTAAAACTGTACTTAAACCAGTCCATTCACCAATTAAACCAATTAAAGCTGGCCCACTTAAGGAACCGGTATAGGCAATCGTTGATACTAAAGAAAGTGCTGCTGCTTTAGGCATATCGTTTTGTCGACCTACGCGAGAAAACATCACTGGCACAATATTGGAACAGCCTAATCCTAAAAGTGCATAGCCTAATACAACCACTTGCCATACGGGTGCGGTCACAATAACAGCCATACCAATTGCTGCACCAATGGCACTATAAGTTACAACATTTTTTTCACCCCATTGCTTTAGCAAAATGTGGCCCGTAAAACGTCCAGTCGTCATGCTCAGAGCAAAAAAGGTATAAGCAAGACCCGCAAAGGCTGGATTAAGTTCATACTTACTTGTTAAATAAATACCACCCCAATCCATTGCCGCACCTTCTGATAAAAAGGCAATAAAACACATCATGCCAATAAGCAGAATAATGCCGTTAGGTCGATAGAGTTTTTTAGGTGTATCGGCTTCTTGATGTGGCTTTTCATCCTGTTCAAAAGACGTTAAACAAGGAGGAATAGCAACTGCACCAATGACGAGCAAAATCATTACAACAGACAAAGTACTCATTAATGGAGAAAGACCTACTGCCAATAATGCAGTCACCAGCATAGCCCCAGTTAAGCCGCCAAGACTACACATTCCATGAAAGCTAGACATCAGAGCTCGCAGGCTATGTTTTTCAACAACCACTGCCTGTAAATTTATAGCTACCCCAAGACAGCCTGCTGCCGACCCAAACACAAATAATGCTACAGCCATCATCACAATGCTGTTCCACATCGTTAGGCTAGGTAATAACACCATTAACAGCATCAATGCCAACGCAATTAATGGTCGACATCCCCAACGCTTGACTAAAGCGCCAGTCGCAGGCATCGCAATCATTGAGCCGATACCCATACAAAGCAAAAGCAAACCAAAATCAGCATGATTGAGGTTTAAACGTTGCTGTGCAAAAGGAATCAATGGCGCCCAAGCTGCGGTCGCAAAACCTAAGCTAAAAAAGCTTAGTCGTGTTGCAAGACGCTGCGTGCTTAAGAGAGTAGCTGTATCTAAAACAGCAGGTTTGGTAAATAACATATTTCGCGAACTCACCATAAAATCATTGGCGATCCATACCAACCGATTTTCCATAGAAAAACCCTTGCCTCATGAAGTTTCTAGGCAAGGGTTTTGTTGGCGAAATTATATCCAATTTCATAAAAAAAACAGGGGGGGTGATACAATTTTTCTGATTTTTTTGTAACTGCCAAAGCCTTATATACTAAGGCTTTGAATATATTAAATTTGAGAAAAATACTTTTTTATTTCTATTTTATTAAAGCTAAAAATCAGGCGATAAAAAACCCAGCATCAGCTGGGTTTTTTATTAAATTTGAGATTGAATATAGTTTTGTAAGCCAATCAACTCAATTAAACGTAATTGCTTTTCTAACCAGTAGGTATGGTCTTCTTCAGTATCAGATAATTGTTGACGTAACATATCACGGCTAATGTAATCGCCTTTCTCTTCACAGAGTTTGATACCTGTCGCTAATTTTTCACGAACATGATATTCAAGTGCTAAATCTGCTTTTAAACAAGAAACAACGTCTGTACCGACATTAATGTCTTCACGGTGCATGTTTGGTTTAGCACCTAAAAACAATACACGGCGAATGATCGCATCAGCATGAGATGCTTCTTCTTGCATCTCATGATCAATACGTTCATAAATTTTATTTAAACCCCAATCTTCGTACATACGAGAATGGATTAGATATTGATCACGGGCAGCCAATTCTCCGCCAATGAGCATATTTAAATAGTCTATGACTTCTGGATTGCCACGCATAATAAATCTCCTATCGTATGAGAACTATTATGGGCAATCTTAAAAATGATTGCAAAGTAAAAAATAGTTAAGTTTATGATTTTTATCAAATTAAAATGAGAAACATACGCATTTGCAGTTTAAGTTAATTAAATTTTCTCTGCAAAAAGAAACGCTTGTCCGATTTATACATCCAGACAAGCGTTAAAATATGACATAAACCATCAATTTATAAATTTGTAACTAAAATCAATGGTTCTTATTTCGGTAGGTTTATTCGCTTAAGGTCTGCCCATAGCTCGCCATAAGAGATAAGAAATCAGTCTCATTCATAACGATAATACCAAGCTTTGCAGCTTTTTCTAATTTAGAACCTGCTTTTTCACCAGCAACAACACATTTCGTTTTGCTCGATACACTACCGCTCACACGCGCACCTAAGGCTTGTAGCATTTGAGTCGCTTGATCACGGGTCATTTGCTCTAATGTGCCTGTTAAAACCCAACTCTCGCCATTTAATGGCTGGCGTGTTGGTGCAGTCGGTGCATCCCAATGAATTCCAGCTGCAATTAAGCGATCAAGCACTTCAAGGTTATGAGGCGCCAAGAAAAAGTCAGCAATCCATTCTGCGGTAATATCGCCGACATCCGGTGTTTTCTTTAAAGCTTCAACATCAGCAGCTTTTAGGGCTTCTAAAGTTTGGAAAGTATTAGCCAACATTCTGGCAGTAGTTTCACCTACCCCACGAATTCCTAAAGCATAAATAAAACGCGCAAGGGTTGTCTTTTTACTGGCTTCGATGGCATCAATCAGATTTTGTACTGACTTTTCTCCCATTTTTTCAATGCCAAGTAAAGTTTCTCGGTGCTCATGTAAATGATAAATATCGGCAACATCTTTAAGCAAATCGAGATGTAATAAAGACTCTACCCAACGATCGCCCAAACCTTCAATATCAAGCGCCTTACGTGACACGAAATGACGAATGGCTTCAATTCGCTGAGCAGCACAGTAAAGACCACCAGAACAACGTGCTAAGGCTTCCCCTTCTGGCATTACAACGGGTGAGGCACAAACAGGACAGCTTTCAGGTAAATGTACAATTTCAGCATCAGGTGAGCGGAACTCTGGCCAGACTTTTTCTACTTTAGGAATAACATCGCCAGTACGATAAACACTAACCGTATCGCCAACTCGTACATCCAGACGATGGATTTCACCAATGTTGTGTAAAGTCACATTGGAAACCGTAACACCACCCACAAATACAGGGTTTAAGCGTGCTACAGGAGTCAAAGTACCTGTACGCCCCACTTGCCAATCAATCTGATCCACCGTAGTTAATGCAGCTTGTGCAGGGAATTTATAAGCAGTCGCCCAACGTGGTTCACGACTTAAAAAACCAAGTTGTTGCTGTTGTTTTAAGTCATCAACCTTTACGACCATTCCATCAATTTCAACTTGTAGATCTGGACGTTCTTGCTGAATTTGCTCGTAGCGTTGTTGTACTTCTTGAATTGAATTACATAGATATTGACGTTCAGCAATTTCAAATCCAAGTTGTGTTAGCCATTGCAGGCTATCATGCATGGTGGTTAAGCCATGATTTGGTTCGCACTGAGCAATACCATACGCATAAAACGCTAACGGTCTGCCAGCAGCAATATTTGGATCGAGCTGTCTTAAACTACCAGCTGCGGCATTACGTGGGTTCGCAAACGTTTTATCGCCTTTTGCTTCTTGATCAGCATTGAGTTTTTCAAAGCCAGACTTTGGCATGAGCACTTCACCGCGTACTTCAAGCAGTCGTGGAATTTCAAAATGATCCGAATGCAACACTTTAGGCAAGTTGCGAATCGTTTTAACGTTCTGGGTAATGTCTTCTCCGGTTTCTCCGTCACCACGTGTAACACCACGTATTAACACACCGTTTTCATACCAAAGCGAAATCGCAAGACCATCGAGTTTTAGTTCTACTTCATATTGTACTTTTTGATTGGGCAAACGCTCTTCGACACGGCGTGCAAAAGCAAACAAGTCTTCCTGATTAAAAACATTCCCCAAAGAAAGCATAGGAACCACATGGGTCACACTTTGAAATTTAGAGAGTGCTTGTCCGCCTACCTTTGTAGTTGGAGAGTCTGATTGAACCTGTTCTGGATATTGCTCTTCTAAAGCTTTTAACTGGTGAAATAAATGATCATATTCACTGTCCGAGATTGTCGGCTGATCCATCACATAATATGCATGGTTATGCTTTGCAATCAGTTGAATAAGCTGACGCATCTGTTCGATCACGGAAGTTGTTGCCATTATGTTATTCACCATAAAAAAGGGTGGAAATTTCTCCACCCTGAACTGCGACTAGATATGTTGCAATTATCGCAACGAATGTAAAAAATTAAAACTAGGCGGTCGCCTGTGCCGGACGATAATCAATCACATGATGACGCCAGTGCTCTTTTAACTGTGGTGTAAATTCAAGATTATTCTCATCATAAACTTTGCCGTCAATTTCACGAGCAATTAAACCTGCAATACTCGCCATCATGTCAAAACCAGTTACAGCTTTACTGTTTGGAAGCGCAAGGAAAAATGCCAACCCTTGGACTTGTTCAGTGGATAAGGTTTCAAGATCAAACCCAGCTGGTCCATTGTCTGTCATACGCAGTACTGAAAACATAAGTACACTCGGCTCATCAGTATTTTCATAGCGATGGAAACACGACATTTCGCCATAACGTAAACCGTATTTCAGCAGCACTTTAAGTGCTTTATCGCCAGACAACGCGCGACGAGGGTTTGGATAGACATTTAATGCAATAATCTGTTCAGCCATCGCTAATGCACTTTCATCATCATAGCGTTGCTGTTCATGCAAATGCACATCCAGAATATTACTCTCGCCTTCAAATTCAGCAATTTCGGCAGTTTCAATATTTGGGTTCAAACTCAACTCAGGCTCAGCCTTTTCACTTTCAGGTTCCAAGCTTTCTTCTGGTTTAACAGAAACCGTATCAACCAACTCAACTGAACTATCTGTGTTAATGGTAGAGCTTTTTACAGTTTCTTCAGATTTAATTTCATCTGGAGACGTTTCAACAACTGGTTGAATTTGTTCAGCCGAAATTGATTTAGTAGGTTCTACAGCCAAAGTTTCTGTTTGTTTTGTTTCACTGACTTGTGACGCCGCATTTAAAGTCGGTTCTACTCGCTCTGCGCTAGTCGCCGATACACCCTCGGCTTCAGCTTGCTCAAGCTGATCTCTCACATGCCTAGGTATAACCGGCTGATTACTATCAGGATTAATATGCAAATCACTGTCTAATGAGGGTTCAGCATGGTTTGACTTTTTTAAAATCATTTTTAAGCCAATTAGCATAATAATAATGGCGACAACGATGCCAATAATCGTATTGATTTCCATTCTATGACTCCGAAACTAACCCGTATTCTTTTGCCTGTTCTAAATCGACAGTGACTAATTTTGATGTACCCGGTTCAGGCATGGTCACACCCAACAAATCAGTTGCCATGGTCATCGCCAGCTTATTATGTGTAATGTAAATGAATTGTACATGTTCAGAAAGCTCTTTTACCAAATTACAATATCTCTGAACATTCGCATCATCAAGTGGTGCGTCCACTTCATCTAACACACAAAACGGTGCCGGATTCAATCTAAAAATCGCAAATACTAATGCTAAAGCTGTTAAAGCCTTTTCTCCACCGGAAAGTAATGCTAGAGAACTATTTTTCTTACCCGGCGGTCTAGCCATCAGTTTAACACCAGATTGCCAGTCATCTTCAAGACTTAAACTTGCTTCACCACCATTAAAGACCTTTGGAAACAGATTTTGCAACTCTTGATTAATCTGATCAAACGTTGTCATAAACAACTTACGGGTTTCCTGATCAATGCTTTTCATCGCATCTTTTAGTTGAGTTACCGTATTTTCCAGATCTTGAATCTGGTGGCTCAACTCATCAAACCGCTGAGAAACTTCGTCAAACTCTTGTGAAGCAGCAAGATTAACCGCACCGATTTTTTCAAACTGTTTCTGTACTTTTTCCAGTTTTTGTTGGTGCTCGGTTAAGTCGATTTGTAAACCCTTTTGGAGCTCAGCATTTAGCTCTTTAAGCTGTTCTTGGTAATGTTCACGATCGGACTTAGCTGCTTGCCATGCCAAACGTTTTGCTTCAAGTTGTTCTCTGAGCTGCTCATCTTTTTGTTGATATTGATGACGCTGATCTGTCAGGGTTTGTTGTTTTTCCTGCACACTATTGAGTTCAAGCTGCCATTCATTCCAGTTCTTTTGCAACTTTTCAGTTTGAGCAAATTGTTGCTGAAATTCTGACTCAAGATTTGGCAACTCTAACTGAATTGGATCAACAAATTTTTTCGCCTGTTCCATTTGAGCATTGATTTGCTGATATTGACTCTGCAAAAACGAGATATCTTTTTCAAGCAACTCTATCTGTTGAGTCGTTTGCGTACTGTTACGACGTAAAATTTCACGTTCTTGTTTTTGCTGATGCAGAGCTTGTTGTTGTTCCTCTAGTTGCTCTGTTAACTCTTCTACCCGAAATTGCAATGTTTTATAGTCAGGTAAAATGGTTTCAAGCTTGATTGCTAGCGCATGTAAATCAATCTCCAGATCATCTTTTTGCATTGCATCTTCTTCAAGTTGCATATCTAACTGACTGAGTTGATCTTTCAATTGCTGTTTTTGCAGTAAAAATGCCTGTGCCGCAGTTTGCTGTTTAGCAATTTGCACATCAAGCTGTTGTAAGTCTTTTTGTTTTTGTTTAACAACTTGCTGTTTCTGTTGCACATCAGACTGCAACTGCCCTAGTTCATCTTTTTGCTGAACTAAAACTTGATCTAATGCTTGTAATTCGGGTTGTTGCTTTTCAAGAACTTGTTCAATTTCATCTAGACGAATGCGATGACTGAGCATACCTTGTGCACTTTGACTCTCGTCATCATACATAAGAGCAATGACCCAATCCTGCCCGACATGATAACCATCTAAAGTCAAAATAGACTGCCCATGTTGCAGTTGCTTTTGCTCTTTTAAAGCATGAGCCAAATCTTGTGCAATCGCTACATTCGAAAAGATTGATAGCTGTGGAGATGCAATCCAATCATTTAAACAAGCTAAATTACCTTTAAATTGACTTGTTTGCTCTGAAGGTTTTAACTGGCGAGCAACCCCTTCTTGAAAATTTTGTTCGGTCTCAAGAATATGAGCTTGCAACCATTTTGCTAAAAACTTTTCAATAATCTGCGCATGCGGTTTTCCCTGCTCTGTTAATTGCAAAGCCTGCATTAAACGTAGAGTATCTTGATGTTGCTTTGGGCTTTGCTTAGCAACAAGCTGGCTTAAATTCTTCTGTTCAGATAACAAAACCTGTATTTCTGTTTTCAGGTTTTGCTGCTGATTTCTGCTTGCCTGATGTTGCAGTTGAGACTGCTCTAAACGCTGTGAAAGCTGCTCAATTTCAGTCTCAAGTGTCGCAATTTCACGACGAAGCTGCTGTTGCAGTTGCTCAAACTCACCCTGCTCATCTTCATGAACATGCGATTGAATCTGACTTGCTTGATGTTGCAACGTTTCTTTTTGTTGCTCAATTCTTAGAACATTTTTGCCTAACTGCTCAATTTGGGCAGACATTTGCATTTTTTGCTGCTGTTGTTTTTCAACCTGAGCTTTTACTTGTTCAAACTGTTGTTGTGCTTGTTTTTGCTGGGATTGTAAATCAGCAAAGTTTTGTTCAGCTTCCGTTGCAGTATGCTCAATTCCAGTTAATGATTCAGTTTGTTCATCTAACTGATTATTCAGTGTTTCAAGTTGCAATTCAGAAAGTTGTAAACGTTCTTTAGTTTGGAATTTTTGCTGTTCTAACTGAACGAGAGTCATACTATTTTGCTGGTATAAACTCTGTTTTTGTTCCAGAGTCATTTTCAGTTCAGATAGTTTTTTTTCAGCTTGCTGCCATTCGTGTTGTAGTGGTGAAGATTGCTGAATGAGTCTCTGAAATAAAGCACTAGTTGCTTCCAAATCATGTTCAATCGTACTTAGCTCTGAACGTACCAACTTAAAATTTTCGCCCAGTTCATTCATTTGAACTGTATATTCTTCTTGTAAGCGTACGCTTTTATCTGCTTGAAAAGATAAAATTTCAATCTTAAGCGTACGAATCTGACCTTCTAATATTTTATATTGAACGGCTGCTTCTGATTGGCGTTTAAGCGTCTTAAGCTGCGATTTTAACTCTAGGGCAATATCTTCTAAACGTGAAAGGTTTTGCTCAGTATGCTCAAGATGTTGCAAAGTTTCGCGTCGACGAGCTTGATAGCGTGAAACACCTGCTGCCTCTTCAATAAAGATACGCATTTCTTCAGGCTTGGCATCAACCAGGCGGTTAATCATGCCCTGTTCAATCACCGCATAAGAACGTGGTCCCAACCCTGTTCCTAAGAAAATATCGGTAATATCACGACGGCGACAACGTGTGCCATTTAAGAAATATTCGGACTTGCCTTCACGAGTGACCTGACGACGAACAGCTAACTCATTATAAGCATTATAGGATCCACCTAACTTGCCATATGTATTATCAAAACGTAGCTCAACACTCGCTACACCAACTGGCTTACGTTTGGAGGTTCCTGTGAAAATAACATCTTGCATGCTACCACCACGCAGTTGACGAGCATTTGATTCACCCATCACCCAACGAATGGCATCAATTACATTTGATTTGCCACAACCATTTGGACCAACCACTGCTGTGCGGTTAGCCTTAAAATTTAAAGTTGTACTATCTGCAAAAGATTTAAAGCCGGAAAGTTTTAAACTGCTTAAACGCATAATGCCCTAACTAGCGGCGTGAGCGTCTTGCCCAGGCCAATTCAATCTGTTTCATTCGTGTCAGCGATTCCAACACAAGGTTACGTAAGTGTCGACAAAAATCTTCCATAAATAAAGCGGCTTGTTGTGATTTTCGGATCAAAATTGCATCAATCACGAGTTTAAATAATGCAAATGCTTCTTGTAGTTCTCGTTTAGAAGTATTTAAGGTCAAAAAATAACTACGACGTAATGAAGGCAATAACTCTTTATAGAATTTCATTAGATAAGGATTTCCGACCATATCTTGCTGTTCAGCGAGATACTGAAAAACACCATCATAAAATTTCTCGATATCCCCTGCTTTTACATGCTCAAGAAGTTGTTCTAACAATAACTGCAATTGATCTGCTTCATGTGCCCGCCATGTTTCACTTATTCGCTGAACAATATGCCCCAATAACATCATATTTGTGTCAAACAGTGCTTTAACCTGCTGTGCAGACATTTCTGAAACAATTGCCCCACGGCGTGGAAATATCTCAATTAAATGAGTACGCTCTAATAATAACAATGCTTCACGAACTGACCCTCGGCTCACGTCAAGCTCTTTAGCAATACGTAGTTCTTGAATACGTTCGCCTTCAACCAGCTCGCCACTAATGATCTGTTCGCTAATATATTTGACAATTTGCTCAGAAAGACTTTCTGTCTCTTCGAGATTCATAAATCACCCGCTACTTTTTATATGCATTAATCCATGCTTTTCTTTCGCATCCTTGTTTTTAACTGATCGTACCGATTAAAAACTATGTCATTGTCTGACAATTTCATTGCATTTTAAGCCAACCCATTTAAAAACAACACCAAAATCGGATGAATAAAAGCCCCGAATGTTCTTATATTATTTAATAAAAAAAGCTCGAATTTCTAAAAATTCAAGCTCTTACATCGTAGTCTTATTAAGATTAATATTTTATTCTTTAGTGCATAATGCCTTTATAAATAAAATAACTACCTACCACGACTAGCAAACAGGCAAAGCATTTTTTTAACATTTGCGGTGACAATGCATGAGCGACTTTTGCTCCAAACTTGGCTGTAATAAAACTCATAACACTAATGCCGATAAAAGCATAGATATGTACATAGCCAATCGTGTTAGGTACAGAGATGTGTTCTTTAGCACCAAACCACATGAAGCCAATTGCGCCTGCAATTGCAATGGGTAAACCACAAGCAGCAGAAGTTGCGACTGCTTTTTGCATAACGACGCCATGACGGTTTAAATACGGTACGGTTAGGCTTCCTCCCCCAATTCCAAAAATTGCAGAGGCAACACCAATTCCGCCACCTGCCATCACTTGCATAGATGCTGAAGGAAGTTGACGTGTTGGATCAACGACAACATGGGCGCCTTTAAACATGCGATAAGCCATGGAAACAGCAAAAATCCCAATAAGAAGTTGCAAATGTTGACCAGACATCAGGTCAGCAATACCAGCACCCAAAAATGAACCAATAATGAGCCCGGGCGCTAAATTACGAAAAACTGGCCAAAGTACAGCTCCTTTTTTATGGTGAGCCGACACCGAACTAAAAGACGTTACGATAATCGTTGCTAGTGATGTTCCTACTGCAATATGCATGATTACCGCAGGGTCATAGTGTAACTGGGTAAAAACGACATAGAGGATTGGTACAATAATTAATCCACCACCAACCCCAAACAATCCGGCAGTAAAACCAGCAATTGCGCCAATGAGTAAATATATGATTAACTCCATAAATGTTTTACCACTCTGCTCATATTCAACATGGATTTAGAGACTCGCCAACTACAACAACTTTTAAGCGCAAAAAACCAGCTTCCAGAAGTGGTTTTATTAAAAGCAACCACAACTTCGACCAATGATGATATTCGTGAAATTGCCCAAAAAGGCATTACAACAGGCTTGGTTTGCAGTGCTCAACAAACTCAAGGGCGAGGTCAACATCAACGGCAATGGATTTCACCTGAAGGAAACATTTATTTAAGCACATTGGTGCAAACTCGAACACCCTTAGATGGTCGCTTAGCACTTGAAGTTGCTCTAAATATTTTGCAAATCCCTCAGTTACAGCCTCTAAGCTTACAAGTAAAATGGCCAAATGATTTATATAGTGTGCAAGGTAAATGGGGTGGAATTTTAGTTGAACCCCTTTCGCAACATCAGGCTATAGTAGGTGTGGGCATTAATTTAAAAACGCCACCCGTAACCGACAGTGATCAGCCGATTACCTCTTTAGAAGATTTAGGTTTAGAGCAAAACAACCGTCTTGAGTTAGTTTCAGAGCTGTATATGGCTATTCAAAATGCAGCTCGCTGGTTCGATCATGGCTGCTACAACTTAGCTGGCCGTTTTAATCATCATGCCGCATGGATTAATCAATTCGTGCAGTTTGAGCATAGCCAAGGACTAGTAGAAGGTCGTTTTGTTGGAATTTCCAATGATGGAGCCGTCATACTTGAAACTCCGGAACCTAAGCAGTTTTATCAAGGTCGCTTAAGACCACAGATCAATCAATAAACAGGTGTTTCTCCATGAAAAGTTTATGGCTCGATATCGGGAACACTCGTTTAAAATACTGGATTACTGAAAATCACCAAACTATTGAGCATGCCGCAGAACTGCATTTGCAATCCCCTGCCGATTTATTACTTGGGTTAATTCA
Organism: Acinetobacter sp. V102_4; assembly: GCF_031799005.1. Classification (NCBI taxonomy): domain Bacteria; kingdom Pseudomonadati; phylum Pseudomonadota; class Gammaproteobacteria; order Moraxellales; family Moraxellaceae; genus Acinetobacter; species Acinetobacter sp. V102_4. Next base: position 101,351 of record NZ_JAVQNR010000035.1, read on the forward strand.
ACATTTTAAGCATCAAGGTCTACATCGGATTGGGGTGTCATCCGTCTTAGATACTGAGAATAATCAACGCATTCAACAAATTCTAAAATGGCTTGAAATTCCAGTTGTTTTTGCAAAAGTTCATGCTGAATATGCTGAGTTAAAGTGTGGCTATGAGGTACCGAGTCAGCTCGGGATTGACCGCTGGTTACAAGTACTCGCTGTGGCTCAGGCTAATGAAAACTATTGTATTATTGGTTGTGGAACAGCCTTAACGATTGATTTAACGCAAGGCAAACAACATTTAGGCGGGTACATTTTACCTAACCTTTATCTGCAACGCGATGCACTTATTCAAAATACAAAAGGCATTAAAATTCCTGACTCAGCTTTTGATAATCTGAACCCAGGCAACAACACTGTAGATGCAGTCCACCACGGTATTTTATTAGGCTTAATTAGTACTATCGAAAATATTATGCAGCAATCTCCGAAAAAACTGCTCCTTACTGGTGGAGATGCGCTTGTTTTTGCCAAGTTCTTGAAAAAATATGATCCAGTTGTAGAAACTGATCTTTTGCTCAAAGGATTACAACAATATATTGCTCATTATCCTAAAGACTAAAATGTAGGGCAAAATAAAAGGCGCTATCTGCGCCTTTTATTTTACGAACTTATTTCTTTTGGTCGTTATTGCCAAAGAGTGGTCCCATTCCGCCGCCACCGCCGCCGCCAAATTGTTTTTGCATATTGCCTAATGAACGCATCATTTTGCTCATACCAGATGGATTCGCAAACTTCTTCATCATTTTAGCCATTTGTGCTTGTTGCTTAATGAGTTTATTCACTTCAGCAACATCCATACCACAACCAGCTGCAATACGTTTTTTACGGCTTGGGTTCATTAAGTCTGGATTACGGCGTTCTTTAACGGTCATCGACTGGATAATAGCTTCCATTTTCTTGACCTGTTTTTCAGGATTCGCTTGCTCAATCGCTTGCTGAATTCCTGCACCGCTCATGCCAGGCAACTTATCTAAGAAGCCCATCATGCCACCCATACTTTTCATTTGCTCAAATTGCATCAGCATATCTTCAAAGTTGAAGCTGCCTCCTTTTTGCAATTTTTTAGCCATTTTTTCGGCTTTTTCTTTGTCGATTTTACGTTCAACTTCCTCGACTAAAGAAAGTACGTCACCCATGCCTAAAATACGTTGAGCAACACGATCTGGATGGAATGGTTCTAAAGCATCAAGCTTCTCACCCATACCCAAGAACTTGATTGGCTTACCCGTAATTGCACGCACAGAAAGCGCTGCACCACCACGTGCATCACCATCAGTTTTAGTGAGAATCACACCTGTAAGTGCCAATGCATCATTAAAGGCTTTAGCTGTATTTGCAGCATCCTGACCTGTCATGGCATCAACCACAAACAAGGTTTCAGTTGGCTTAACAGCGGCATGTAATTCTTTAATTTCGTCCATCATGTCTGCATCGACATGTAAACGACCTGCGGTATCAACAATTAATACATCAGCAAATTGGATTTTTGCCTGTTCAATTGCACGATTAACGATATCAATTGGCTTTTCAGAAGCATCTGAAGGAATAAAACCAGCACCAACTTCGTTAGAGACAGTTTCTAACTGCTTAATCGCTGCTGGACGGTAAACGTCGGCAGAAACCGTCATTACTTTTTTCTTTTGACGCTCTTTTAAGAAACGTGCCAACTTAGCGGCAGTTGTCGTTTTACCCGCACCTTGTAAACCAGCAAGTAATACAACAACGGGAGGCTTAGCACTTAAATCAAGTGTTTCATTCGCCTCACCCATCATCTTGGTGAGTTCGTCATAGACAATTTTTACAAATGCCTGGCCTGGCGATAACTGAGTCATCACTTCCTGGCCCAATGCCTCTTCCTTAACTTTCGCGATAAATTCACGAGTTACAGGTAACGCGACATCGGCTTCAAGAAGTGCCATACGTACTTCACGTAAGGTATCTTTAATATTGTCTTCGGTCAGCTGCCCTGAGCCAGTAACATTTCTTAAACTCTGTGTGAGTCGTTCTGTTAAGGTATCAAACATTGCAAAATCCGCTTAAAATGGCTAGTTGCAAAAAAATCTTTCTCGAAATAGAAAATTTATGCATAGAATGCTATAGGATACTTTAGTTCGCAGCGAATTTATATCTTATATAGATGAATTAATCCTGAAAAAGGTTTGACATGATTAGCCTCCCCTTGGTTTACACAATTTTGGCACTCATTGCATATACCACTTCTTTCTGGTATCTGTTTATTCGTTTAATGTCAAAACGTGAACCAAACCCATGGTTATTTGCTGTTGTTGCAACTTTGGCACTCCTGTTGCACGGTACAGTTTTATGCCACGCCATGCTGACACCAGCCGGAATTAACTACGATGTTTTTAATTTAGTATCTTTTACATCGTGGCTTATGCTGTTGTTAAGTTTAATTTTTAGTATTTTTCGCCCCATTGTACCGTTAAACTTGTTAGGCATTCCTGTAGCGGCTATTGGCCTGATTTTAGGTTTTGCATTCAGCCGACCCGATCAATTTATTGAACAGCATTCCCTAGGCCTTGATGTCCATATCATTCTGTCTTTATCTGCCTATGCAGTTTTACTGATGGCAACCATTCACGCTATTTTGCTGTGGTTCCAAAATCGTGAACTCAAAAAGAAACAAAAAAAACGCTTTTGGGTCAATTTACTCCCATCAATTCAGGCGATGGAGTCTTTGTTATTTGACCTCATCATTACTGGTTTTATTCTATTAACAATTGCACTCGCTTTTGGTTTCTTGACTATCGATAGCTTCTTTGCCCAACATCTCGCTCATAAAACCGTATTTAGTATTATTTCCTGGTTTATCTATGGATCATTATTGATTGGCCATTACAAACTAGGATGGCGAGGACAAAAGGCCATTCGTTTTACCTTAATCGGTTTTGTGCTTTTAGCCATTGGTTTTATTGGTAGTAAATTTGTGCTTGAAATGATTTTGGGTCTCTAAATTAATTAAAATTTCATCGATACTAGACAGCGTTATACATATCCCGTATAACGCTGTTTTCTTTTTGCTCAGGTGACACAGACTGTGAAACTCATACTCGCTCCAATGGAAGGTTTAACTGACCCGATCATGCGGGATACACTCACATCTGTTGGTCATTTCGACTGGTGTGTGACCGAGTTTATTCGTGTTACAGACAGCATTTTGCCAGACCATATTTACTATAGTTTTTGTCCAGAATTAAAAAATGACGGTAAAACAGCTGCGGGAACGCCTGTTCATGTCCAGTTCTTAGGTAACAACCCAGATATGCTGGCAGCAAATGCTGCAAAAGTGGTTGAACTAGGTGCTCCTGCAATCGACCTTAATTTTGGTTGTCCTGCAAAAACTGTAAACCGACACCGAGGCGGCTCAGTTCTTCTTGATGAACCTGATGTTGTACATATGCTCATTAAAGCTGTCCGCGATGCTGTGCCTGCACACATTCCTGTTTCAGCAAAAATGCGTTTAGGTTATCTAGATGAAAATCACACCATGGAAAATGCCCATGCTGTTGAAAATGCTGGTGCAAGTTGGTTGACAGTTCACGCTCGTACTAAAGCAGATGGTTACACGCCACCTGCTTATTGGGAAAAAATTCTGCCCATTAAAGAAGCTTTAAAAATTAATGTAATTGCCAACGGTGAAATCTGGAGCAATGCAGATGCTAGAGCTTGCCAGCAACAATCTGGCTGTGAAGATTTAATGATTGGGCGTGGTGCTGTGACTACCCCAGATTTAACACAATGCATTCGTGAAAATATGAATGAGGCATTATTCAGTTGGGAACAACTGGTTGACTTACAAATTCGCTTTTTAAACGGTCAAGCAAAAACAGAAATTGGTATGGTCGGTCGTTATAAGCAATGGTTAGGAATGATGACGAAAGCCTATCCACAAGCGAAAGACCTATGGGACCAAGTAAAACGTATTAAAGCTTTGGATGAAATTGTTCAACAGTTAGAACACACCAGATCAGAAAATATTTAACTCAATATAGTTATAAAAAGAGGGCGATTGTTTTCACAACCGCCCTCTTTCATATTTCAGGTTAAGTTATTATTTTTTCTAAAAGCCACTTACTTTCATTTTTAAGTCAGTCACTGACGCCCCTGTAATACCAAAACTCCCCATAGAACCATTAGGCAAGTTATTAAATGTCGTTGTACTTTGGGTTCCCATATTTCCTAAAGTGACATTGTTAAGTGAAGCATCGAACTTACTCGACACGCCGTTATTCCCAAAAGTTAATCCCGTCGGGTCAACGCCTGCATAAAACCCATCAAGCACAAAACCTGTCGAGGTATTTGTTCCAGCAAATTTAAATCCGAATGTAGCTCCCGTATTATCGGAGACTAAAGTAATTGGACAACCCGCAGCAGCAGAACAAATAGATTGAATTGCCCCACCAAATTTAACCATCACTGATTGAGCAGCATGGCCAAGCTGAATATTTAAACGAGGTTTATTGGTTTGTACAAAGTTAATATCTAGATTTCCAGTTGAACGAATGAGTTCTTTTACACCTGTATTCACTGTCGTTCCCGAACTAAAAATTGATTTTGGTGCATAACTCGTTAATGCATAATCGGATGGACTAGATAAAGATGCGCTGGGAGCCATATAAACTGAAAATGGTAAAAGTCGAATACCGTTTACATCACTCCCCATAGACACAGCTAAATTTAAAAAAGGATTTCCACCACCTGCATCGACATCCATTACGATATTAAAAGAAGGATTACTAGATACCGCAGCTTTAATAAATTCTATGCCAGGAACCGGATTAGTAGAATTCCCTGCAATAACAAAGCCAGCCTTACTATTATACGAAGTTGAGGCAATACCATTTGTATCAATCAGAGCAACTTGGTTAAATTGGACTTTATCGGCCTGAATACCTAAAGTTAGGCCATTTTGGCCTGTCGTTGCCGCAAGACTTTGATCATCCAAAGGCTGCATTGCAAAAACACTTGAACTACTGGCAAGTAACAACCAGCACCCTATATTTTTATTCTTCATGTCGCTCTAATCCTTAAGAGACAAACGCTTATTATTTGTTCAGACTATCAGAATAATATTCAAGTACAAAGCAATTATCCCTACAACCCGACGAATGTAAATCCAATCACACTAAAATAAAATTTATATAAAAAAGTGACGATAATCGTCACTTTAATTGATTAATTAAAAGCACCATTTCTAGGCACAATACTAAAACTACTATTTAAACGTCCACCAGTAATGGCAAGCTCGCCTAAACGTGCACCTGCACCAGTTGATGGCGGATAGAAGTTAATATCTTTAACACGTAATGCACCGTCAATACTCTTATCAGGATTAAAATAAACCGCCGTATTTACGCCAACTTTACCTAAACCACTTGCGGTGTCTTTACCCACAACTAAAGCAGTATTAAACGCAAGCTTTCCAGTAATATTATCAAAGCCAATTGCAGAACCATCGATCGGATCACTAATCTGAACTGTATTTCCAGTTGCTGTGGCAGGCATTGTGAAATCGCCGAGTACAGTTAGAGCACTACCATCAGCAATTGAACTGTTTGGCACGATCGATAAGTTAAGATCGCCACCTAAACGTAGTTTTAAACCAAATAAGACATCATTATTTTTGGCAAAATTATCAATAGGTGAAGTACATGAACCTGTCGCTGGACAAGTTTTATATTTAGCCCCTGGTAAATAACCTGCTGCAATTTCTGTTGATAAAGCAAGCAGCATCTCTTTTAAACTAATATTGAGGCTGCCATTTTCTAAACCGATACTGCCATTGCCTTTGAGGAACATATCGATATTACGTAAGCCCATGTAATAATCAGTAGGACTACCACCATTATTAGCATTTGGAGAACCATCAATTAATAAAATTGAGGTTGTTTTGGTTCCAGTCGCATCACGTCCTGTAGTTCCAGCAGCAATACCAAAACCTAAACGAGAAGTCGTTCCAGACGTAGCAACAACATTCTGAACAGGCTTACCATTTGCATCTTTTGTATAGTAATAAGCACTATTTGCCGGCGCATCTAAACCATATACAGCAGCATTAGCATTTAAGTTATAAAAAGGTAATGCTAAGCCCCACTGGTTGTTTGCACCATTGTCTGCAAACTGATTTGCAGGAGCGACATTCGCACTTGTCGTAAAACGACCACGTCTTGAAAATGCTTGAAACTCTGCTCCACGCATCGCAAGAATTAAGCTAAACGGATTAGTAACCGTATCACGGTGAATATTATGCTGATAATCAGCAGCTGTTGTTAAAGTACCACTACCTAAACGAATTGCATTTAAAGTCGCGTTGTTTGGCATTAATAACGTTTTTGTATCAGCAAGATTTAAATAAATATTTCCGCTGTCGAAATAACCACGTGTAGCAGAGTTAAGTCCTGTTAAATTGCCAAACTCGAAACCGTAAGCATTAAGACCTGCTCCACCAATTTCTAAAGTGGTTGCTTTACCATCTGCACCTAGCATTGAATCATTATCTTTAGTGAATTCACCTTTCATACGAAAGGCAATGCCAGAATTACCTAAAATACTATTACTTGAACCTGTACCAGCAGCTGTATTTGCAGTGCCTAAAGTGGTGGTATCCGCCGTACCATCCATACCACGGACTTGTAAATAACTATTTACCATACGTCCGCTAGCACCTAAGCGAATCAAACCTTTCGCATTTTGTGGGCTATTAGTTGCATCTAAAGCATAAGGGTTAGTTTTATCTACATTCGAGCTGAGCATCACCTCAATATTCAGGCCTGAATTGGTTACTTTGCCACTACTGTCAACATACGTACCCGCAGTTAAACCAGAAGCTGAATCTGCTACCCGGTTAAAATCAACATAGCCATAGGTAGTATTCGGAGTTTGTCCTACACCAGCAACGTTAGTTCCTGTATTTGTCTGTAAAACTAAGCCACGAGTTGGATCAATCAACATGGCCCCTTTACCAACAAAATTAAAATTAAAGTTTCTTAAAATTAATTGATTTAACTGGCTGCGAGCATCCACTTGCCCTAGATAAATATTGGCATTATTAATACCAAGCGTCATGCTTGACTGGCTATTTGCATTAAATAAACCATCTTGGGTAGTAATTGCCAAATTTAAAGGAGAAGTCGTTTGAATTGCTAGTTGCCCTAAAGTTGGCGAACATGTAGCTGAACTATTACAAACTTTAACGCTATTTACGGTAATAAGTGATGGACTACTTTGCATAGAAAAGTCGAGTCCAGTTTTACCCGTAGTCGGATTACTACCTACATCTAAACGGTAATTAGTACTTAAAGGTTGGCTAGATGCATTACTTTTTTGAACTTTTACGCCACTCGCTTGAGCTCTTAAGACCTGATCAGCACTTGTTGGTGTGCCTGCATGGTCATCCCAATAAGCATTATCAATATTAATTTCATTAAACGTAGTTTGTATCGAGATACCATCTTGTCCATTGACGGCACTCAAATCAGCGTCTGTTAAGGCTTCTAAAGCATAAATTTGTCCACTCACTAACAACATGCTGGTTGTTAATGTATTTAAAATAAACTTTGAGCTGTGATTTTCTTTATTTTTTTTCATCACTTCAGTTCCTTTGAAATCTACATTAACCCTTAACAACGAGGATGGCTACCATCACAGCTAAAGACCATGACTTTTCCTTGAATAGCCAAGTTTCCGTTCATCATTAAGCCCATAAAACCAGTTTCACGCCCATGGTCATAGGCCGATGGTGTTGCAGTAGCAACTTGCTGATTCGCACTATTAGCAGTCGCCGCATATGTTGGCTTTTTGAAATATGCATAATCATACATATTTGCACTCGACCCTTGCGTTGTTGTTGAGCTCGTAAAGTTATCTTGTTCAATCGATAAAGCATTGAAACCAAAATTACGAATTAAAATTGGCTGCGCTGCACTAAAACTCAGCTGAATGGCGGGCTTAATAATTTCTGTATTGTTTTTATCCAGATATTTTAAATCAGCACCATCTAAACCCATTTTTTGAATATTCAAAGTTCCTTGTACGCCTTTAAATACTAGCCAAAGTTTATTACCACTATCGCTATTTTCAGCCCAACCACTCGGTTTCGTCGCATCAGCCTGTACAAAACGTTTGTTAATTGCCAAACCAATATGGCAGAACTCTACGTTCTCACAGACACCACCACTACCATTGTCAAAAATACCATTACTGGTCTGGTTTAAATTGAGCATCAAAGATAAATCAGCACCGGCCTGCCCATTAATCGCCTGCAAAGCTTCATTATCTAAAGTTTGCAGCTCTGCGTGAGTAACCGTTGCAAAAAGAGCGAGGATCAAAGTACTTAATTTTTTCATATCATTATCCTCCTCTTATAAGCCTTTAGTTGTCAGTTTTAAATGTTGGATTAATACACCATCAATGACAGCTGAACCCATGTTATTGGTAATCGCTGAGCTAATTTGCGCCCCAGATAGCTTATAGGTGTTCAAATCTGCATTTGGAGTGGTGGTAGACCAACGTCCATTATTATAAAGTGCATCTGGTAAAGGTGTGCCATTAGGTACAACAAACTGAGCCCCATTTCCGGCATCAGCTAAGGTATAACCTGTATTATTTACTGTCGGGTTATAATAAGCAGTACTATCTACATTAGCCCAATTAGCACCTTGTGAGTCAAATTTCAAACCTGAGCCCGCATTGCCCGTCCAGCCTGTTGCTGTACGGTATTGCCATGTATCATAACAAGTAAAAATTAAGCCACATGTATAACTACCCGCACGGCGTTCCTGATTTTGCAATTGGTAGAAGTTTTTAGTTTGCGTTATCGCCGCCACAGTGCCCGTAGGTAATTTACCAAAAGAAATACCAACCGCATCTTGGGTATTGTTCCCTTTAAAAGCCTCTAAAGTATTATTGGCAGAATTATAAACAGTTGAACCAATTGAAATACTACTATGTGTTGCACTAGAACCTTGATAAGTTTTACCACCTAAGGTTACATTCGTACCACATTGGTAAATATTACAAGTAGAACCTAAATAACTAGTATCGGCACCACTATAGTCTGTATAAATTTTCTTATAAATTTCTGGTTTATTTGGAATACGAGCGAGCTCTAAACTAAAGTTTTTACCATCTGAGCTTAAAACGAGTGGTTGATATAAAGACCCTAACACAAGGTTAATGTTTGGGTTATAGAGATATAAACCTTCATTCGCATCAAAAGTTGGAGCAAGCCCACCATTAATTGCAGGTGTTACCAAATTACCTTGGGTAGTTCCAGATTCACGTGTACTCAAACGTAATACGTTATTCATAGCGCTATCCGTTGGCGCGGTCCATGAACCCGTTGAAGTAACAGTCGTAGTCTGACTACGAACCCGATATAACCAGTCCGAGCTTGGAGAGTTATTACTTGGTGCGCCAGTATATTGGGTACTATAGCGATTTACCCATGGCCCTACTGTAGATGTTGGGGTATTTGAAGTAATTGTTGCTCTTAAATTAGAGGCATCACCACTGTTTAAACGAACAACTCCAGCTAAACCCAAAGTATCGTTATAAAAAGGACTCATCCCACCAGCAGATGTTGCGCCCCCTAATGTTTGGAAAAGCTGTAAACGGCTGCCATTTAAGCTAAAGTTATTCCAAACACCTTGTAAACGAAGACGGTTTGCACGGCTTGCATCGGTACTAGTGCCAATTAAGCCATTTGAGTCCCCATAATTAAATTGATCTGCTGCACCATTTATTTTATTTGGGTTACGCACAAAGATATCTGTCCATAAACCTAGTTTCAGCTTATAAGCGTCTATACCTGCAGAATCCTTTGTTCCGACCTCATATAAAGGAGCTTCTAAAGCTAAATAGGTTACTTGGCAAGTTGGATCAGTCGCACCACTACAATTTGTCGCACTAAAGTTCGGTACTGAGTTTTCTGTCGCAACTTTAAAGATCCACGGGTTGACAGCAGTACCCCAACTTGAAATTGCAGCGGCCGCATCGGTAGAAGCAATACGGCTATTTGTATCATTATCAGATTTGGAAAGCGCTAAACCATAAAGAAAAATATCTGCTTTACCAACTGCACGGTCACCCGAATCAATCGAGCCATTTTTATTGGTATCTGCTGCGGTCATACTTAAAGGACCGACAGGTACATAATTGATATAACCCGTGTCTTTAGTACGATCAGTTAATATCTGACTTGAGGTTTCATTAGCACCCGCACCACGAAATACCATATAAGTATTCTGTGGCAAGATAGCAATACCCTCACCTGTAGTTTCACTTAAGCCCGCATCAGAAAGTTCTTCGAGTGCGAAACTAGCTTGGCTTATACAAAGCCCGATTAAACTTGCCAAAACGGTTTTTTGAAACCTTACCGTATAATTAAGTGTAGTCATCTTGACCTTCCTGTTTTATACGATGCCGCGCACCATATTTATTTTTCTTTAACAATCCTTGATGCCAGGTGAATCTATCCTTTTCACCTTAGACAAAGAGGCAAATCTAAAAGATATTGCCAACCTTTCCACATTTCTATTATGCGGAATATTTGCACAAATGCAAAAAAAAGCATGTAAAAAATTACTTTTCCGATGAATGTAAAATAGCATAGCTACTTTCTTTTCAACTTAGCAGAACTTTAAATTTCCATAGCAGTTAGGAGCAAAACTCTGGTTTTTTAAAACTAAATTCGTCAAATTCATAGGAACATACTGACCTGTTAAATCGACAGTACTGACATCAATATTACCTAGTAAACAGTTGATAGCTAAAGTTCCACAGTCAACTGGATTATTAGTTAAATATTGACTGACTTTACCTAATGTAGCTTTTACAACATCATCAGTAATCACTACCTGCGACTGTGGAGTTACATCACCAATATCAATCGGGTTCGAAAGTTCTAACCACCAACCTGCCTGAGAAACCGACTTCGCTCCTGTCCATTGTAAATTTTGCCCTTGTAAAGAAAGAGAAGCCGCTGTGCCATTCAAATTAACTTTATGGAAATAGCCAAGATCTTCATTGACAGCAACATTTACTCCTAAGTTATTAATTGTTCCACTTAAGTTACCTGCAATCGTGATAATTAAATCAGTATCAGCTGCAATTGTACCTGTCAAATTAATACCACTAACATTAGCAGTACCAGTCAAATTCGCAGTAGTAATACGCTTTCCACTAATAACCTGAGAGGGTAAAAATAAACTACCAGAAGCGCTACTAAGCCCTAGATCATAACTAGTTGAGCGGAAATTTGTATTAATAATATTGAGCCCAAGTAATGTTCCTTTTGCTCGCCCAGTAATTTGTGTTCCTAAATTGTCTTGCGTTAAACCTGAACCTGTTGGACGGGCAGCTGTACTAACGGTACCTCCTGTCGCTTGAGTTACCATATAACCACTAAAAGAGTTAATACCATTTTTTGTAGCAGTATTCTCTGATCCAAAAGTCAGTAAACCCTGAATAGATTCAGCACTTAATCTCACTCCAGCTACTTCTCGAGTCGATGCACTGTTAGGATTTTTAATCGCAAATTCAATAAATGGGTTGGTTAGTTTTGCTGAAGAGCTAGCACGACCATCGTTAGTATCTGAAAGACCGCTTAGACTTAAGTTATCGATATCAATATCACATGCACCCGCACCATTAGCTCCCCCGCATCCAAGTTGCAATTTTTTAATATTCGCGTTCAGTTCCAAATCAGCATCTAGGCCCAATTTATAAAAACCGACGTTACTATTACTGTCACGTAGTTTTTCCAAATTTGCAGAATCCGTAGGCGCAATATAAGACATACTCATCAAAGCTTGGCCACGAGTTGCGGAAAGTTCCGAATCTGACATAGGGACTAATGTAGACGCAGCATACGCTGAAGAAAAGCATAAGCTTCCAAGCGCTATCGCTACATGAAGAGACGTAAACTGTCGCATGGCCGACCTCCGTATCCTTGGGGGCATAATCCTGTTTAATTTCTTTTTATTTGGCCTATCTGAATTTAGTAGATATCTAAATAATTACTACTAAAAAGACAACCTATATCCGATACATTCGTTTTTCAATACTGTGATGCAGTACAAAAAAACAAATCAATTATTGATCATATTATATTATTTTTTACAAAAGGAAACTGTCATTTATCAGTATTCCGATAAACGCACTTCATGTAAATTTTATTTATAAAATTGGGCCACCTAAGCGACCCATTATTTTAAAACTCTTCTTTATCTAAGAAAAATTATGTTTTCGGAAGTGTAACACCTGTTTGACCTTGGTATTTACCACCACGGTCTTTATAAGATGTTTCACATACTTCATCACTTTCAAAGAATAGCATTTGTGCTACGCCTTCCCCTGCATAAATACGTGCAGGTAAATTAGTGGTGTTTGAAAATTCTAAAGTTACGTGACCTTCCCATTCAGGTTCTAATGGAGTCACATTCACAATGATACCGCAACGAGCATAAGTCGACTTGCCTAAGCATACTGTCAACACATTACGAGGAATACGGAAATATTCAATTGTACGTGCTAGAGCAAATGAGTTTGGCGGAATAATACAAACATCAGACTCAATATCGATAAAACTTTTGTCATCAAAATTCTTTGGATCGACAATTGCAGAATGTACGTTAGTAAAAACCTTGAATTCACGGGCACAGCGTACATCATAACCATAGCTAGAGACCCCGTAGGAAATCAACTTTTCACCATTTTCATCAAAACGGACTTGATTCTCTGCATAAGGTTCAATCATGCCGTGTTTTTCGCTCATTTCGCGAATCCAACGATCAGACTTAATAGCCATGTATTTTCTATCCAAAAGGTAATTTCATTGATTTCGACGTACTTTAACTTAAAAAAGCAATTATGAAAACAACGCAAAGCTACTCAAACAAATAAGAATAGCTCAGCAGTACCTTTAAAGGCTCAGTAAAGCAGAATAGCTAATAGGAATTGAAAAGCTGACTAAAACAAGTGAAGCTGTTTTTTGCAAATTAGTCTGATTTAGCCAGACAACTTTCTTAGAAGCTAATAGTGATCCCAAGAAAATCCAGAATAAGGCAATTGGCGTAATAAGCGCTAAGTAAGCCATCATATGAATTAAATAAATATGAAAATCACTCCACGCAGCTACCGGAAAAATTGCCGAAGCAAAGAGCAAGGCTTTAGGATTCAATAAGGTTGCGCAAAATAATTCACGAGTACGGATCGTAGGCTGATTTAATTCAATTTCTTGATTTGCCGTATGCCATAACTTGATGGCTAAGAAAATAATATAGCAAGCACTCAACAGCTTAAGAATAGGCGGTAGCAATGGCAATGTGGTAGACACTTTCCCAATTAGCATTCCCCATGCAGAAATAGAGATCACGTAACCCAAAACTTCTGCCGGAATAAGTTTTACTGACTTCCGTAGTCCTACTTGCACGCCTGAAGAAGCGAGTAAAGTATTAGTTGGACCAGGTGTTAGTAAAATTGTGGCTACTAAGCCAATAAAAAGCCATGAAATCATTGAATGACCTCATAATATAGTCATCTCAGATTAATAGATATCCTGACACATGGCAAAAGGTAATTGTAAGACAAAATTTTTTAGATCACTTTTAATTTTAAAATAAAAACATTAAAAACATATACTTATAGAATTACCACAAAAAGTGATAAAGAAAACTTTACGGTCAGTTATTATGCTTTTCAAATAATTTCGTACTTAAATAACATAAGTATTTTTATTTTAAGTCTATTTTTCCATCAAAAGCCTTTATAATAAAAAATATATAGTGATGGTAAGTTTAAATTTTAAGCTTTTAATAAGTTTCAATTCATATATTGTTTCTGATTTTTCTATTTAGAGCACCGCGCTCTACTACCTTAATGATTATGGCAAAGCACTTTTTTCAATCTTGGCTTCCCTCACCCGAGAAAGTTTCAAATATGAAATTTCTAAGGATTTTTGGTAAAAAGACCCTGAATCCTGTGCTTTGGTATGTCAATCGAAAATCAATTACCCGAGCTGTTTTTGTTGGAACCTTTTTTGGTTTACTGCCTATCCCTTTTCACAGCGTATTTATTGTGATGGCAGTCTTACTATTTGAAGTAAATTTACCAATTAGCTTAATGTTAGCTTGGCTAAGTAATCCTCTTACTTTAGTTCCTATTCTATATATTGGTTTTTGGTTTGGTGCACATATTTTTCATGTGCATATGATCAACAAAGAAATGCTGCTGGGTGTATTGCACCAGATTTCCCGCTGGATTACTCATTTCGGCCATGGGCACATTGATTTTAGTCTTGCGAAAATTTTGATGACAGGTCTTGTTGTAGAAGCTTTCGTATTTGCTGTCATTTTATATTTATCTACAGAAATTTTCTGGCGTTGGATGGTCATTAAAAATTGGAAAAGTAGACATCGCCATAAAAAGCAAGAAGAAGAGGTTTTATAAAAACTCCGATCTTCTTACTTAGTTTTAAATTATTATTTTGGTAGTTTTGATTTCATATACTCTTCAGCCACATTGAGTACATACTCTTGGCAAGCCTCTCCTGTACCTGGGTCATAAGCTCCATTATTCGTAATATTATTAGATAAGATTCGAACTCCTAAAAAAGGAACATTAAACTGGCTGGCAATTTGTGCAACAGATGCTGCTTCCATTTCCTCGACTGAAGTGCCATAGCGTTGATGGAAAAATTGAATACGATCAAGCTCATTATTCCAGACATCTGCTGAACCAATCGTTCCCTCAATCACGTCGCCTTTGTCATAACGGACTTTATGTGCCGCCATTAATAACTCTTGGTCACCTTCAAATTTACGAATTGCAATAGGTTCTGGGTCAGACTCGTCTGTTGGCAAAACATCAAAAGCCTCAACCCATGTGAGTGAATTTGAACCACCACCAACTGGCTGCTTTGGTGTTCTAAATGCACCAATATTGGTTGCGTATTTTCCTAAGACAATATCGTAAACGTGTAGATCTGGGTCGTGCCCGCCTGATGTTCCCTGATTAATAATTGCTATCGGTTTATAACGTTCAATGGCTAAAGCAGTTGCCGCAGCCGAGTTACTCATACCCATACGGGTTTTAGAAATAATTATTGGATAACCATTATAGGTACCCTTCCAGAATGTCCACCCACCAATGGTTTCAACAGTCTTATTCTCTAATTTTGAAGCCATTCTTTCCGACTCTACAGGCAAAGCACCCTGAATAATAATCGGCTGTAATTTCTGTTTTTGCTCCTGAACTGTGGGTGTTTGTGAAACAGAAGAGTCGTCATTATTGCATCCGACTAAAAATAAAGCGCTACATAAACTGATTACGCCAAAAGCACATTTAAATTGCATTTTTTACCCTTTCTTTTTAAAAAGTGTAAAGTAGCAATCTATATGCCAATTTCAAGTTTAGCTTTGTTATTAAGATTCAGTGGTTTAATTTTTTATTTTAACCAGATAATAAAAAACCCGACTTGAAGTCGGGTTTAAATAAATCAGAAGATACGTTTGTCATCACGTGTCCGTTGAGGAATTTTTTCAATCTGTTCCCACATTGCCTTAGCAATATCAATATAACTATCAGCTGCATCATCCATTGCTACAACACTAGGTTTACCCTGATCAGCATGCTCACGGATTTGAGCATTTAGAGGCAAGCGACCTAATAATGGAATATGGTACTGTTCAGAGAGCTTGTCACCACCGCCAATACCAAAAATTTGCTCCTCATGACCACAGTTAGAGCAAATATGGGTCGACATATTTTCAACGACGCCTAATACAGGAATTCCAACTTTATTAAATAATTCGATACCTTTAGTAGCATCTAATAAGGCAACATTTTGTGGCGTAGTCACAATGATTGAACCAGTAACTGGGATACGCTGCGCAAGCGTGAGTTGAATATCACCAGTACCAGGTGGCATATCAATCATCAATACATCAAGATCAGGCCAAAGCGTTTGATTAAATAATTGCATTAAAG
This sequence comes from Acinetobacter sp. V102_4, assembly GCF_031799005.1. Taxonomy (NCBI): domain Bacteria; kingdom Pseudomonadati; phylum Pseudomonadota; class Gammaproteobacteria; order Moraxellales; family Moraxellaceae; genus Acinetobacter; species Acinetobacter sp. V102_4. Next base: position 117,404 of record NZ_JAVQNR010000035.1, read on the forward strand.
CACCCGTTGCCTTCGGTCCACGCCACGCAACAGGGGTGTTGTTATCACCCGTTAAATGTCCAATCGATAACACCGCCATGCCATAGGCATCTAAAGGCACAAAATTTTCACTTTCAATAAGAGGAGTTTTGCCAGCATTTCCCAGCATAGTCGGAATACTTGGGCCATAGATATCGGCATCCAACACTCCAACCTTCAGCCCCATTTTTTGCAAGGCAAGCGCTAAATTGACAGTAGTTGTCGATTTACCAACGCCACCCTTACCTGACGAAACTAAAATAACATGCTTAATGCGAGGATGAAGTGGAACATCTCTTTGTTGCGGAGCTGCTTTTTGGATAGGTGGATTATTTGGATCTGGTTCTGCTTTAGGTGAAGCATCAAGCACAGGAGGTAAGTTCGAACTTTCTTGTGCAGGACGCTTTTGTTGAACCACATGTAGATTTAGTTCTTCAATACCACACTTTTCTAAAGCCCCAGCCAAATCATCATGAATTTGCTGCAAGTGCTCTTTTTCATCAGGAAATGTATTAATGGTGAGTTGTAATACTCGACCTTGAACTTGAAGCTGACTAATGCGCTCTTTTAAAGCATCTTTTGAATGCGGTAGTAAATAATTTTGGAGTACCGTTTGGATTTCATCTTCTTTCACTTCTTGTGCGGGTGAAAAAACAGACTTTAATGAAGAAAGCCAAGACATATTGTTTACTCCAAAAACAGATCATTACAGCTTAATGGAGATAGTGTAACAGTATTGATCCGCACTCGCTCACCTTAGGATGAAGAATTGCTAATTTTCAAGCTTCCATCTTTTAGGTAAGGAGTGCAGATTTTAGTTTAAATAAACTTATTCATCAGAATCATGATGCTTCAATTTATTTAACTTATCTGTTGCTGTTTTCTTCAACTCATCAAATTTCGCAGTTGCTTGCGTTTTTAACTCATCAAATTTTGTTGCAGCCTCATCTTTTAACTCTACTGCTTTGGCTTTGGCGTCATCAAGTTTATGACCCGCTTCTGTACGTAAATGATCGAACTTATCTTGCAAGGTATGCTGAGCATCCTCAAGTTTGCCTTTCAAATCATTTGCTTTATCTTCAACTGCCTCTTTGCCAGCAGCTTGTTTCTCTTTTATATTTTCCTTTAAATCATCCAAAGCTTTTTCACCTTGAACTTTTGCATCTACCACTTTGGCCTTTAACTCATCTACTTTATCTTCAACAGCTTCTTTACCAGCAGCTTCTTTAGCTTTTACGTTTTCCTTTAAATCTTCCAAAGCTTTTTCACCTTGTACTTTTGCATCTGCCGCTTTTGTCTTTAACTCATCTAATTTATTTTCAGTAGTCATCGTTGTTATCCTCGTAGTTAATTAAAAAATTACCTGAATAAGTTATTAGTTATACATCGTTATGGCTTATTTTCTGACCGTAACTGCAATTTGAAACAAAGACAATACAGGAAGATTCAAATATTTTTTGATTTGTTTATCTGTTCTAAAGAGAAACGCTCTCTGACCAAATCCCATTTTTATAGAAACCTGTTGCACCAAGCCAAAGATTATTAATCTTTGCTTATCTCCCTGCATCAGTTAAAATCTTCCACCTTATAAATACGAATGAGAGAATGAAATCCGTGCGTAAAATTTTAGTCACTAATGCCCTCCCTTATGCTAATGGTCCAATTCATATGGGTCATTTACTCGGTTACATCCAGGCAGATATCTGGGTTCGTGCCATGCGAGCAATGGGTCATGATGTGACTTATGTATGTGCGGATGATGCTCACGGTACAGCAATTATGCTACGTGCTGAAGCAAATGGTATTAGCCCAGAAGAGCAAATTGCGAATGTTCAAAAAGAACACATCCGTGATTTTGACGGTTTTGGCGTACATTTCGATCATTACGATTCAACTCATAGCGATGCGAACAAAGCCCGCTCAACAGATATCTATATTAAAAACCGTGAAGCTGGAAATATTGCAGTTCGCCCTGTAACTCAATTATTTGACCCAGAAAAAGGCATGTTCTTGTCTGACCGTTTCATTAAAGGCACATGCCCGAAATGTAAGTCAGAAGACCAATACGGCGACTCATGTGAAGTTTGTGGTACGACCTATAATGCAACTGAACTACTTAACCCACGTTCAACCTTAAGTGGTGCAACACCAGTTGAAAAATCTTCAGATCACTATTTCTTTAAACTACCGAACTTTGCTGAGTATTTACAGAAATGGACCCGTGATGAAGGTCGATTACCTGTTTCGATTGCAAACAAGCTAGATGAATGGTTTGAGTCGGGTTTAACCGATTGGGATATTTCCCGTGATGCACCTTATTTCGGTTTTGAAATTCCTGATGCACCAAATAAATACTTCTATGTTTGGGTAGATGCGCCAATTGGTTATATGTCGAGTTTTGAAAATTACATCAAAACTAAGCGTCCAGATTTAAGTTTTGATGATTTCTGGAAAAAAGACAGTCAAAACGATGTTTACCATTTCATTGGTAAAGACATTGTTTATTTCCATGCATTGTTCTGGCCTGCAATGTTGGATGGTGCAAACTATCGCACTCCAACAGGTCTTTTTGTAAATGGTTTCTTGACTGTGAACGGACAAAAAATGTCTAAGTCTCGTGGTACTTTCATTAAAGCAGAGACTTATTTACAGCATCTAAACCCAGAATATTTACGTTACTACTTTGCATCTAAACTTTCAGATAAAGTTGAAGACTCTGATTTAAATCTTGATGATTTTATTCAAAAAGTAAATTCTGACTTAGTCGGTAAAGTCGTCAATATTGCTAGCCGTTGCGCTAAATTTATCAACAGTAACTTTAACAATACTTTATCTGCTGCATGTGCAGAATCTGAATTGGTACAAAGTTTTATTGATGCAGGTGATTCAATCGCTAGCGCATATGAAGCACGTGAATTCTCAATGGCTATTCGTGAAATTATGGCGCTTGCTGATCGTGCAAACCAATATATTGACGAGAAAAAGCCATGGGCACTTGCTAAACAAGAAGGTCAAGAACAACAAGTTCTTGATGTGTGCTCAGTTGGTATCAACTTGTTCCGTCAATTAGCTGTGTACTTGGCTCCAGTTCTTCCAACTTTGGCTGAGCAAGTTCAAGGTTTCTTAAAACTTGAGAGCTTCAATTTCGAATCACGTAAACAAATTCTTGTAAGCCATGAGATTGCGCAGTTCCAACCGCTTATGCAACGTGTTGATCCAAAAGCTGTTGCTGCAATGGTAGATGCATCTAAAGAGTCTTTAGGTACTCCTGCTCCAGAAGCAACTAAAGCAGCGGCGAAAAAGGACAAAGCTGCCGAGAAAAAAGCGACTCCTGTTCCAGCAGTTGGTGAAGCAGAAATCATTGGTATTGAAGATTTCTTAAAGGTTGACTTGCGTGTTGCTCAGGTCGTTGAAGCAGGCACTGTTGAAGGTTCAGATAAATTACTTCAACTTACTTTAGACGTTGGTGAAGCTGAAACACGTAACGTATTCAGTGGTATTCGTAGCCAATACGCACCAGAAGATTTAAAAGGCAAACTGGTCGTTATGGTTGCTAACCTTGCACCACGTAAAATGCGTTTTGGTATTTCAAACGGAATGGTACTTGCTGCTGGAAATGGTGAAGGTATTTTCATTATTTCACCAGATAGCGGTGCAAAACCAGGCGATAAAGTTTCTTAATCTGCCTTCATAAAAAAAGCTTCCTAAATTGGAAGCTTTTTTTTATTTTTTAAAATTCGAGTTCTGAAGAAACATAAATAAGTGAATTTAAATTACGACCACGGCCACCCTTCACAAGGATTATTAAATAAAACATGTATGTTTCCTAACTCCTCATTTGTTAAATAGCCATTCTTATTTTCATCTAAATAATGAAATAACTCTGTATGCTTGTTTTCGCCTTGAAAACGTTTATTGCTCGGCCAGTTATAAGGATAGAAATCTTCAACGCGTTGAAATTCTTTTAGGCTGTACGTTCCATCATGATTTAAATCATATTTTTCCTGAAAAAGCTCCCAATCTAAAGATGCAGGTTCACATGCATTGACCATATTCAAAATACAGTAAGTCGCACATCCTGCAAGTAACTTAATAGTTGGATGGCTCATGATTATTCGCTTGGATATCGGAAATTTTATAATCCTTTTCATGAACTGGAGTGCCAACAATACTCATGGTCCGCTCATTTGCTGGTGGTTGTTTACTCATCGTTCTCATCTCACATCCTGTAGTTAAGATGAGAAAAACTACAGAAATGCTCACCCTTAGTTTTTTCATAACGTGATCCTCATTTCTTTTTGTTTTATTTATTAAGTTACCACTTTTTAAATGTTTAAGTGCTAAAAAAGATATTTCAATTTGTATATATTTTACGCAAAAATAAAGCCAGACTATAAACAGCTGGCTTTGGATTTTTTAGATATTTTAATTAAAGACTTATCATTTGAAGAAAATTAGCTTTAAACCCAATAGGCTAACAATGCTTCCAGCAACTCGGTCAACACCAGTTTTTGCCTTTAAGTACATTGTTCTAGGCTTCTCTGAAGATAACAGCATTGCCACACATGAGTACCAACCAGCGTCAATCATAAAACAAATCACTGGTAATGCGACGTAGTAATAATTTGGGATTTCTTTCGGCAGTAAAGCAGTAAATACACTTGCTAATACAACTGCGATTTTTGGATTACTTAACTGAGTAATCAAACCATATCGATATGCCTGTTTATAAGTCATTTTTGATTTGGCATCATTTTCCATGGCAATTGGTTCTTTGGCATGTTTAATAATTTTAAAAGCCAGCCAAAGCAAATACAGCCCACCACCAATTTTTAAAATTAAATAAGCAGAAGGTACAGCCAATAAGACCGCTTGTAATCCCATAACAGCTAATAGGCCAAACAGAGCCGCGCCTGTACCCGTTCCTAAAGCCGTGAACAAACCATGTTTACGTGATTTAGAAATTGAATTTTGTGCCACATAAATAAAGCTTGGCCCAGGGCTTATTGCTCCAAGCATCAATGCCATCGCAATTGAAAAAAGAGGAATAAGGGACTCAAACATTGTATTGACCTAGCATTACGCAATTGCGCGGTATTCTACCAGCTTTTTATGACGCAGATAAAAATGCAGAAAATATAAATGATGAAAATTGAATTTTCATGTTTTTACAATTTATATCTTCACAACGGACAAAAATGTCCGTTAAATATATAACCTTTAAAACTCCCCAATCGATGACATGAGTAAACGTCAAAAAATTGCTGCCCATAATCGGGATGAATTACTCAATGCAGCCGAAGAATGTTTTCGTATTCATGGCATTAATGTCCCCTTACAAGTTGTGATTGACCACGCTGGTGTAGGACGAGCAACGTTCTATCGTAACTTTTGCGATCGAAAAGCTTTAATTAGCGCACTTTTAGAACGCGCGATTACACAGCTAGAGCAAAAAGCAGCTCATTTTCAACAATTCGAAGACGGTTTATTTCGTTTAATTGAAGGACACATTGGGCAACTTCCCAAGCTCGCAATTTTGCAAGATTTTTGGAGAGTAATTGATCGACAAGACCCAATTATGTTAAAAATCTATGAACGGCGAAATAATGCACTTAATCCACTGATTCAAAAAGCAATAGAACAAAAACTGTGCCGAGCTGATCTAACTGCCGATGACTATGCAATGGTTACTGCAATGTTAGGTTCTTCATTTCAAGGACATGAGCCAGAAGAACAGACTCGCTTAGCAAAACGAGCAATTGAATTACTATTTCATGGTATTCAAATACAAAAAATTCGAGGGATAGAATGAGTAAAACGCCTCGTTATTTAGAAACACCACCCGACTGGACGCCAGAAGAGCAACCGACTCTACCTGGTTCACCAGCAGCGATTGCACACTCTGTACCTAAGCGGTTTATTTACTTTTTTATCGGTTTATTTATCGCTCTTTCGGCAAGCTTAAGTAATGGTTTTATTACGGCAAATTTACCTTTAATTCAAGGTGAATACGGTCTTACCCCTTCCGAAGCTGCTTGGCTGCCTGCGGCCTATGTCATGGCAAATGTCAGCTCAAATCTAATTTTGTTTAAAGCCAGACAACAATATGGCCTGAGAGTATTTTCAGAAATAGGACTCGTTATTTTTATTGCGGTTCTTGTTTTGCATATTTTTGTGCATACCTATGAAATGGCACTATTCGCTCGGGTTGTGGCTGGTTTAGCGGGCGCACCACTAAGCTCTTTAGGTATGTATTACACCATGCAGGCCTTTAAAAAAGCAGACATGGCAAAAGGAATATATATAGCCTTCGGCTTTCAGCAACTTGGCGTACCCTTGGCTTGGATTATTTCTCCTTTCCTTGTAAGTACAGACAGTTGGTCTGTTCTTTACACCTTTGAGCTCGGTTTAGCACTTTGTTGTTTAGCCATGGTCGTTTCATTGAAATTACCACGTAGCTTAAGAATTTATGTTTTTGAGAAGCAAGATTTCTTCACCTTTGCTTTACTGGCTCCAGGTTTTGCATGTTTATGTATCGTGCTGACGCAAGGTCCAATTTTATGGTGGTTTAATAGCGAATGGCTTGCCTATATATTAATCGCAGGTTTTAGCTTAGTTGTGCTCGGTTTACTCTACGAACACTATCGTGCCAATCCATTAATTATGACGCGTTGGCTAGGCGCCTCTTCGACCCTACGTTTCATTTTTGGTGCTTTTGCAATACGTCTTTTAATGTCAGAGCAAAGCTATGCTGCTGTTAACTTCTTAAAAACAATGGGAATGGGACCTGATCAATTTGTTCCACTCTATGTTGTGATATTCATAGGAATTTTAAGCGGGACACTTTTTAGTGCGCTTACTTTTTCGCGCGAACGAATTATCTTCCACTTACTTTTTGCAGAATTTTTGATTCTGGTCGCCTGTGGACTAGATTATCACTTAACCAGTGATGTCCGACCTGTGAATTTCTTCGCAAGTCAGTTTTTAGTCGGCTTCGCAGGTGGTTTATTCATTGGGCCATTACTTCTCATTGGCTTCGCACAAACCTTGGCTAAAGGCCCTTCGTATGTGGTGACTTTTATTGTGTTGTTCTCTGCAACCCAAACCTTCGGTGGTCTTGTCGGGTCTTCTTTCTTCTCGACCTATCAACAACATCGTACGCAGAACTATCAAGCAGAGATCATTAAAGATTTAGAACAAGCAGACCCTCTAGTCGCTCAAAGGCTCTCTACCTATCAACGCAGTGCATCAATCACAACTACTGACCCAGCATTACAAACAGCTCAATCCATGCGCTCACTTAATCAAGTGGTCACTCGTGAAGCCCAAGTGCGAGCCTACAATGACGTTATTGCATTAAACGGTATTTTTGCCGTCGCCCTACTCTTATGGGGTGGATTTAATATTGCACGTAGTAAATATCTACAACGCAGAGGAATTAGCCGTCCTTAACGGCTTTCGTATTTGATGAAATAGAAATTGAGATTGATATATGTCAGATGATCAAAATAAACCGGAACAAATGCCTGATCAGGCACCTGCCAACGAGCCAACACCTGCACCTGCACCTGCACCTGCACCTGCAAGTAAACTGATTCCGACAAAACGCTCAACACTGTTATGGATGTTAGGGGTTCTTATTATCGGTATTTTAGTGATTTTATGGGCATGGAGAATCGGACCTTTTGCAACGAGTATTCAGCAAACTGACAATAGTTATGTCAAAGGTAAAACCACAATTTTATCTTCACAAATTAATGGCTACGTTAAAGACGTATTAGTGAAAGACTTTGACCATGTTAAAAAGGGTCAAGTGCTAATGCATATTGATGCAACCACTTACGATCAAAAAGTAACGCAAGCAGCTTCTGGGGTTGAACAAGCTAAAAATACTTTAGCTAATCAAACTCAATCTATTGCTCAGAAACAAGCTGATATTGTGGCTGCACAAGCCAAAGTGGATCAAGCAAAAGCTCAATACGAACTCTCTTTAGCACAGCTCAGACGTTATCAACAGTTAGGAAATAGTGGAGCAGCTTCTAAATCCGAACAAGATAAAGCCGCGGCGGATGCAGAAAATAACCTTGCAGCCCTGAAACAGGCAGAAGCCAATGTATTAGTTGCAAATGAAGCACTTAAAACAGCACAGGTCGCAGAAGCTGGCTTAGAAGCACAAGTTTCAAGTGCTAAAGCACAGTTAGATCAAGCACAAACCACCAAAGACTATAGCGTTATTGTTGCCCCGATGGATGGTCAACTTGGTGAAGTAAACCCTCGTGTTGGGCAATATGTAGCTGCTGGATCGCAGTTACTCTACCTCATTCCACAACAAACTTGGGTGATTGCCAATTTCAAAGAAACCCAAATTGCCAATATGCGAATTGGTCAAAAAGCATGGTTTACAGTCGATGCGATGAAACACAAAAAATTTACAGGACATGTTGAGCAGATCTCACCTGCTGCGGGTTCCGAGTTCAGTGTATTAAAGCCAGACAATGCGACAGGAAACTTTACTAAAGTTGTTCAACGGATTGCTGTACGTATAACCATTGATCCAAATCAGGAAGGAATGGAACATTTACGTCCAGGTATGTCAGTAGTTACTTCTGTCGATACAAATTCGTAAACAGCTTTTTAAAGTTCTATTTAAAAAGTTACAATGTGATCAATCATTATTTTCTCAATTTCTAATGTTTGATCACATTACTCAATCGGTTCCTTATCAACATATTCAACTTCCCTATCCCCTTGATCTCGACATTAAGCGGTTAGATCTAATTCACCCTCAAATCTCGGGGAATAAATTTTTCAAACTAAAATACAATCTGCTTGCCGCAAAACAACAAGGCCTATCAACTATTTTGACTTTTGGTGGGGCTTATTCAAATCACATTGCTGCAACTGCGTATGCAGCTCATCTTTTTGGCTTAAACAGTATAGGAATTATTCGTGGGGAAGAATTAGCTGATAAACCTCTTAATCCAACCTTAGCAAAAGCTCAAAGTTTAGGAATGCATTTACATTTTATCTCGCGCACTGAATATCGTTTGAGAGATGATGCAAACTATCTTCAACAATTACACAATCAATTTCCTGAAACTTTCATTATTCCTGAAGGCGGTTCTAATCAGCTAGCCGTGCAAGGTTGTCAGGAAATTCTCAGTCAAAGCGATTTGCAAAACTATGATGTGATTTGCTGTGCAGTGGGAACTGGCGGAACGATTTCAGGGCTGATTGAACGAAGTGCACTACATCAAAAGGTTCTAGGGTTTTCAGCATTAAAAGGCGACTTTCTACAACAAGATATTATGCAGTGGACTAAAAAACAGAATTGGTCACTGACAGATGCCTACTGCTGTGGTGGCTATGCTAAAACTTCACCTGAGTTATTGGCATTTATAGAAAATTTCGAAGAACAATACGCTGTACCTCTTGAACCCATCTATACAGGAAAAATGATGTTCGGTCTGTTTGACCTTATCAAAAATAATTATTTCTCTGAAGGAACTCGTATTCTGGCAATTCATTCTGGTGGTTTACAGGCTGATATAAGAAACAAGCTAAGCTACTGATTCATTAATTTTTAGGAGATATTGCTCCTCATACCAATAAATGTCTTTAGCATGACTAAGGCTCGGCATGATAGTATATGCCCCTTTTTAATTTTCAAGATTAATCGAGAATCTCTTATGTCTAACAGTCATGTCGATGTCATTGTCTTAGGTGCAGGTGCTTCTGGACTCATGTTGGCTGCACATGCTGCTAAACGCGGGCGCTCGGTTTTAATTTTAGAAAAAGCCAATAAAATTGGTAAAAAGATTTTAATGTCAGGTGGCGGTAAGTGTAACTTTACTAACCTATATGTAGAACCTGATAACTATATTTCTCATAATCCGCATTTCGTTATTTCTGCCCTGTCACGTTATAGCAACTGGGACTTTATCGGTTTGGTATGTGATTATAAAATTGCCTATGAAGAACGTAAACATGGGCAATTATTTACGCTAAACGGCGCTAAAGAAATTTTAGAAATGCTTGTGAGTGAGTGTAATAAAACCAAAAATGTAGATATTGAAACCCATTGCGAAGTTGGCCAAATTACGCCCTTAGAAAAAGGTGGGTTTTCACTAAACACCAATCAAGGACATTACACTTGTGATTCTTTAGTGATTGCGACTGGGGGCTTATCGATTCCAACATTAGGCGGTTCTGGTTTTGGCTATGAACTGGCACAAAAATTTGGACATCAGGTTTTTCCAACTCGTGCAGGTCTAGTTCCATTTACTTTTTCAGATCATATTAAAGAAGTCACTACACGCTTAAGTGGCAATGCTTTGGATGTAACGTTAAGCAACTCAAAAAATAGCTTTACTGAAGCATTATTATTTACCCATCGTGGTTTGAGTGGACCAAGTTCTTTACAGCTTTCGAACTATTGGAATTCAGGAGAAAGTTTTAAAATTGATTTTTTCCCAAGCCAAGATTTAGCGACTTATTTAAAAGATAAAAAGAAAACACAGTCTAAAGTTTTATTACGTACTCTTCTTAATGAATTTACTGCCAAAAGTATCATCCAAGAGTTACAACAACTCATATGGTCAGAGCAGAGCGAAACAGCGATTGGTAATATCAGTGATGCACAGCTAGATCATATCGCTGAGCAGTTACATGGCTTCGCAGTTAAACCGTCTGGAACAGAAGGATATCGTACCGCTGAAGTTACTTTAGGCGGAATAGATACAACAGAAGTATCTTCCAAGACTATGGAAAGTAAAAAGCAGAAAGGATTGTTTTTTGTTGGCGAAGTACTCGATGTGACCGGACATTTAGGTGGCTACAACTTCCAGTGGGCATGGTCTTCTGCCTATGCTGCTGCCCAATACGTATAAACTAATTTGAGTTTTTCGAACTATTTGATGCGGTCTGTGAATCTTGTGGCTGAGCAGTAGTCTGTTTTGAGCTTTCCGACTTACTAAATACAAATTTATAAGCACTCGCTAAAAAACCTACCGTAATTCCGGCAATGACAATTGGTGCTAAAAAACGACCTGGTTTCTTCATCGTATTTTCCTCACTTATTTGTTTTTATAACGGCCAAAAAAGAACGACCACTCAATATAGAGTGGTCGAACTTATCACAAAAATCAAAGATTTTTTGTACTGTTTATCTGAAATTCAGTTTAATTCCCTTAAATTTCATCATTTTCACCTGTAGAGCCAAACGGTTTATTCACTGGGGGTTGTGCTGGATTCACCTGTACAGAATCTGCTGGTTTTGCATCAGATGAAACTGTAGATGGTGGAGTCGTTGGCGCAGATGTAGTTGTGGCTGGAGCCGCACTACTCGTACTAGACGGTGGCTGATAAAGAGGATTTGGTTGATTCGCTTCTTTTTTAGCTTTATCTAACAAATCAGTTAAAAGTCGTTCTGCTGGTTGGCGACCACCTAAGCCAAATGCAAGAGCGAAAGCAACTGCAACTGCGCCTAAAGTCAAACCGAATGCAAGATTAACAATTGAATCTGCAATACCCATGGCTCTTAAACCAAGCGCAAGTACTAGACCAATAATTAAGACACGAACTAAGCTAGCTAACCAACGCGAGCTATTATATTCACCACGTTGCACCACGTTCGCCACAACATTTGCGAGCCAGAAGCCAATAACCAAAATAACAGCACCTAACAGAATGTTTGCACCAAAATGGATAAACATTGCGATTAGACCACTAATTTGATCGAAACCAAGACGATCTGCCGCTTCAGATACTGCAAAAAGCATGGTGAAGAATACGATTAGGCAACCGACAGCACTAGAAACTTTAGTTTGACCTAAAAAGCGTTGCACATCTAATTTGGCAGGAATTTCATCAACACCAGTTCCAGCTATTAATTCTGCAACCAAACGTCCAACAAAACGAGAAACAATATAAGCAACCAGTAAAATTAAACCAGCTGCAATAATGTTTGGAATTGCCTGCAAGATTTCATTCAGCATTGCTGTCGCTGGCTGAGAAATTGTCTCAATACCTAAAGCTTCGAACGCTACAATCAATGTCGTAATAATAATGATAGCAAAAACAAACGAACCTAAAAATTTGCCTACATTAGAGCTTTTGAAAAGACCAATTTTTTCCGCTTGAGCTTGAATACCTAAACTATTAACAAGACCTTCAACAATACCACGTACAATTTTTGCCAAGATATACCCAACAAAAACGATAACGCCCGCAATAAAGATATTTGGTAAGAAGGCTACCGCTTCATTTACCATATTTTGAACTGGAATCAGTAAGCCTGTTAGTCCTAATATTGAAAGAACAATCGGAAGGAAAAGTAACAATACAAGCCAGTAAAGAATCTCACCAATATTTTGGCTAATACCACCTACGCCAACTTCTGTACTGAGCTTATCGTCAAGCTGAGTTCTAGATAAAACATTGGTCACTCCTGCTCGTACCAACCGAGCCACGATCCAACCAATAAAACCCACCACCACAGCAGCAATAATATTTGGAATGTAGACAAGTACCTGATTCACCATATTGCTGAACGGGCCACTCACTCCACTAATGTTAAGTACATTTAGAGCCGCAACAACAGCTAAGATTAAGATAAACCAGAATACGACCTTGGAAATTAAGCCTTCAATATTTGGGGCTCGGCCAGTGGCTGAGGATAGTTTGGCATTGGTATTTACTTTTTGTAGTAGCTTTTTCACACCTGCCGCTACCAATAAAGCAATTATCCAACCCACTAATAAGATCACTATTGCAGCCAGAATAGGATGGAACTGATCCCAGTAATACATCGCATCAAATTGAGCGCCGCGAGGCCCATCAAAAAATTCATTCATATTGTTATGTCCTCAATTGTTCTGTTCTTTTCAGTGTTATCTCTAGGAAACACCATTCGTTGTAAAAATGACTATGAATGCGGTCTATCTCACCTTATGTTTTGAATATTTTGTAATCAACACACTTCTGCATAAATACAACAAATTGATGCAAAAGGTTGCAAAAAAGCCTTTAGGTCTTCACCTAAAGGCTTGATATCAAGATATACTGGTTAAATTATTACCTCTTTTTAACCTATATAGGTCTTTAAATTAGAAGCATTCGAAATGACATGTGGCACAGGCTCATGTTGCATAGCCCCTTCTTCTTTAGGCACTTTGCTATGATCAGCTATCATATAAACTACAAGGGCAAGAAGAAAAAGCCCAACAATAATTAAAATATAAACTGGTAATCTTCTTTTTTTCGCAGTTTCTTCAGGACTCGTCACATGAGGTGGTTTTGAAAAATCATGCATCTTCTTTCCCCTCTTCTATTATCATTAACTTTACATTCATCATAGCAATTTGCTTTGTTGCATTGTGTGAAAAAGCATTATGCGAAGGTGTCTGTGATTGCAAAACTCTACTTTTAAAACAATGAAAATAGTATAAAATTTGCACACGTTAATTTAAGCAATTAAAAATAATTTCTAATTATTTACGAACTTCATCTATGTCCCATTTGTAATACAATATGTTTTAGCGCTTACTATTTAGAAAATAGGCTATAATAAGCCCCCATGTTTTAAAGCTACTCTATTTTATGATGTATCGTCAGCAAAACGTAACTCTTGATCTCGACACTGACGTCACACATCAATGTTATATCCACCAGACAAGAGACGAACATCTCATTGGTATTATTGAATTTAATAAACCAAGTTATGAACTCAAATGGGGTGATCTGGAGTATTTTCGTCGTCGTACTGAAGAATTTTCAGTTATGCCGTTTCCTGACTGCATTAACGCCATGATTGTTGATATTCGTAATATCAATATTTTTCTGGACAATGAAGTTCCGATTTTACCTTGGCGTTTACTTGAAGAAGACTGTCCTGTTCGCTTAGTTGTTCCCCAAGACCGTTTAGAACATTATGCAGGCCTTTTTGAACCTACTTGGCTTTCAAGCGATGTAGACAGTGCGATTTCCGAAATTCGTGAATTTATGGATATGTTTGTCCATTAATAAACATATCCATAAAAATAATTTTAAAGTTCTTTTAATTGTCGTTTGTTACCAGTAATTTTCTACTGCAATATTTCCCTCACCTCGACGATTCATCGTCAAACCACGGCGCTTTAAAGCTTCTTTCGTGTCATCTACCATTTGTGGGTTTCCACAAAGCATGACATGGCTTGTTGCGGGGCTCAATTCTATACCAGCAACTTTTTCTAATTCACCATTTTCGATCAAAACTGGTAAACGATCGTGTAACTGTGCTGATGGATCACGAGTAATAATTGAAATAAATTTAAAACCGACGTGCCCTTCACCAAAAGTTTCAGCAATCTCTTGAATACGATCGACATAAGCTAATTCAGCAGCTGTACGTACACTGTAAACCAAATTGATCTTTTGATATTTCGACCAGATATCGAAGTCTTGTAGCATCGATAAAAATGGAGCTAAGCCAGTACCTGTTGCTAATAACCATAAATCATGCGGTAAAGGCTGTTGATAGCGAGCTAAAGTAAGATAACCATAAGGTATTTTTTCTAAATAAAGCTCATCTTCTACCTTCAAATGTTGAAGATTTGAAGTAAATGCGCCATCAGGTACCACAATCGAGAAAAATTCTAGCGTTTCATCAAATGGAGAAGACACCACCGAATAGGCACGAACAACAAGTTCTTCTCCAACTTTCAGTCCAATACGTGCAAATTGCCCAGCAGTAAATTTAAAATGTGCAGGGCGAGTCATGGTGAAACTAAAAAGAGTTGGAGTCCAGCGGTGTACAGATAAAACTTTTTCTACGCTAAATTTTTCAATTGACATGATTTCAACGTGGCATGAAATAGTGCGCTCATGTTAGCATGACAGTCGAAATAATGAATACTTTTAAACGTTAAGGCTTTTTAAACATGCGCATGACATTACGCCAGTTGGCTGTTTTTGTAGCAGTCGCTCAAGAAGGAACTGTCACCAAAGCCAGTGATGCGGTCAGACTGACGCAAAGTGCAGCAAGTATGGCTTTAGCCGATTTAGAGGATGGTCTTGGTGCCCCTCTATTTGATCGTTTAGGTAAACGACTACAACTTAATGATCTTGGCCGCTTTCTATTACCTCAGGCGCTAGAAATATTAGGTCGCTGTGAAGCTTTTGAGCAAGCTGCAAAAGGTGAGTTACAAAGTATTGACTTACGTATTGGGGCAACTCTAACGATCAGTGATTACCTCATGCCAGATTTAATGGCGAACTTTTTACAGTATCACCCTAAAGCACACTTGCAATTACAGGTGGGCAATACACGCCAAATGATTGAAGCTGTCAATCAGTTTCAGCTTGATTTAGCATTAATTGAAGGCTCGTGTCATCTACCTCAACTTCAATGCATTCACTGGCGTGATGACGAGCTTGCAGTATGTTGCTCCCCTAATCACCCTCTAGCACGTTTAAATCGTCCTTTAACAGCACATGATTTTTATCAAGTTGAATGGATTTTACGTGAAGAAGGTTCGGGAACTCGTGAAGTGTTTGATAATGCTATTTTGCAAGATCTACCAGACGCTAATATTCGCCTAACCCTAGGTCACAATGAAGCAATCTTGAAAATCGTTGCTGGTGGTTTAGGAATGTCTTGTATCTCTAAACTCGCTATTGAACCTTTAATTGAAAAAGAACAATTAGTTATTTTAGAAACGCCATTCTGGCAACTTACTCGCCCACTTTACATGTTGGTACACCGTCAAAAATACCAAGGTCCTGGCCTCAAAGCATTCTTACAATTCTGTGAAGAGCAGGTTTAAGACCTGATCTTCTAATGCCATCTTGAGTTGTTCTCAGATAACTCACCATTCTTTTTCATTTTATTATTTATTAGTTAAGACAATTAAGGGAAGTTAACACCTCCCTTAATTTTGTATTACTTACTCGTTCCACAAACGATCAAAAATCTTCTTTGCTGGTTTTAGCTAAACTCGATGCCCAGATAGCCTTGAAGATTGAGAATCACTATTAACGTCGAAAATGTGATAACAACTCTGTCGTAATCGCTTTATTATGACTAGTGATTTTAGTTTTTTTGGTTTTAGACGGATTAGGATCGATACGCTCAATCTTTACAGCCTTAAATTTCCCCTGATTATCTACAGCGAGAAATTTCACTTTTTCATTTCTTTTCGGCTCCCCTTCTGATGCAGGAAAATCCGAAATATGAAAGAAAATATCTCCTTCAGCCGTTCCAATAAAACCAAATCCTTTGTCAGGATCATATTGTTTAACTTTTCCGGTATAAAACTCTTGCTTCATGATCTTTACCCTACTTTTTCAATACTGTTATTACAGCAGAAAATTAAAAAGAGACTTTCAATCCGCCCTCAAAACTTTACGGTTTGATTAAGTCTCTTTTTATCGTTATTTCAAAAATTAGTCTTTTTGGACACTACCAAAAATTTTATCGCCCGCATCACCTAAACCAGGAACAATATAGCCTTGTTCATTTAAGCCATTATCAATAGATGCTGTATAAATCTGCACATCTGGATGAGCGGCTTCAACTTTAGCAACGCCTTCTGGAGCAGCAACTAATACCATAACACGTATATCTTTACAGCCACTCGCCTTTAACACATCAATGGCAGCAACTAATGAATTACCTGTTGCCAACATTGGATCGATAATCATTGCAAGACGATTAGCGACATCTGGAACTAATTTTTTATAATAAGTACGAACTTCTAGTGTTTCTTCATTACGCTCCAGACCTAAAACACTAACTTTTGCACTTGGAATCAGATTAAGTACACCATCTAGCATACCAATTCCTGCACGTAAAATCGGTACAATCGTTATTTTTTTACCAGCAATACGCTGAGTAGTAACAGTTCCGGCCCATCCATTAATTTCACAATCCACAACTGGTAAATCTTTTGTTGCTTCATACGTCAATAACATAGTCACTTCCTGAGCAAGCTCACGGAAATTCTTAGTACTGATGTCAGAACGACGTAACAAACCTAATTTATGACGAATAAGTGGGTGACGAATTTCTTGAATGGCCACAGATGTTACCTAAAAATATAAAAACGTATTTATTATAATCTTTTTTTAATGCCCAATAAAAAAAAGCCTCCAGATTTGGAGGCTTTTTTGTACACTAGAATTATTGTTGTTGTGAAAGCATGAAATGTAATGGAGATAAAATTTCTGCTTTTAATGCCAAATTAATCATTGGATCTGGGTAAACACCCAAAATAATAACTAATGCAGCAGCAGCCAATACCATTAAACCACCTACTTTTTGACCCCAATGAGCATCTGCATCAATACGAGGGGTTTCTGGTGGTGTCATATACATTACAACCATCACACGTAAGTAATAGTACAAACCAATACCACTACCCACAATAATCATTGCAGCCAAGAACCAGTGTTGAGTTGTTACAGCAGCCATTACAACCAAGAACTTACCAATGAAGCCCGCTGTTAATGGAATACCAGCCAAAGATAACATCATGACTGTTAACGTTGCTGTAAGTACTGGACGACGCCAGAACAAACCACGGTAGTCTGCAAGGCTTTGTGCTTCATCTACATTGTTATATGGGCTAGACATTAACGCTACCGCACCAAAAGCACCGATAGTTGTTAATACATAAGACACCACATATACAGTTACGCTACCCAAGCTCGCATAAGTCATGCTAATTAAAGCAATTAACAAATAACCAAAATGAGCAATAGATGAATAACCAAGAATACGTTTTAAGTTAACTTGACGAACAGCGAGTAAGTTACCAACTAAAATCGACAATACTGCAATGATTGTCAAAATAGTGACTAACGAATCCACCATAATTGCGCCTGAAGCAAGCATATAGCGCACGAACAAACCAATGGTTGCAACTTTAGCAGCGGTCGCCAAGAAAGTTGCCATTGGCGCTGGTGCACCTGCATATACATCTGGTGTCCATTTATGGAATGGCGCAAGCGATAATTTAAATGCAACAGCAAAGATAATGAGTGCTAAACCTAATAACACCATTGGCTGTTTGATTGCACCAAATAACGCCTGTACAGAATCATAGAATGAAAGCGAACCAGTATATGCATAGATATATGCCATACCCATCAACAACATTGCAGAAGCTGTCGCTGAAAGTACAAGATATTTAATACCAGCTTCAAGTGAACTACTACGTTGATAGGTATAAGCAAGTAAGCCATATACAGGAATCGACATTAACTCAAGGCTAATGAAGAACGATGCATAGTGAGAACTTGCAACCATCAACATTGCACCTGCTACTGAAGCAAGTAACAAAAGATATAGTTCTTCGCGGTTATCTTTATAAGTTTCGATATAAGCATGAGACAAAGTACAACAAGCCAATGCCGCAATCAAAATCATGAATTGATAGAACATGGTAAATGGATCAACCATAAACATGCCCATCACATTTGCCGGTACAAACTTACCGCCAAATACTGCAAATAAAATATAAAGTGCAGCGAGGTTTAGACCAACAACAGAAGTTGTTGCGATTAAATTATGATTACGCTTAATAGAAATTAATAGCATGACGACGATTGTTGTCAAAGCAACAATCATCACCGGAGCTAAAGGCATAAGCGTAGAGAGTGATACTGTGAAGTTCATGATTATTGGATCTCCACATGGTCAAGTTGAGTAGCTGTTTGCTGAACAGTTTCAACGACTTCTTGAACTGGCATATAACTATTGACCAACCACTGCATGCTTGAATGAGACATATCCAAGAATGTTTGTGGGTAGATACCAAGCCAAACGAGACCAATCGCACAAATCATCAAAATACCAACTTCACGAGCAGATAAGTCTTTTAGTGGACTAGTGTAGTGTTGCTTTTGTTCAGGGTTTGGTTCACCAAATAAAGCACGGTGAATCAAGATCAAGCCATATAAGCCTGCAAATACAAGGCTGATAGAAGCAAGAATCGTGAAGACAGGATATTTATTAAATGAACCCATCAAAATCAGGAATTCACCAATAAAGTTACCCAAACCTGGCACGCCTACAAGAGCAGCTACGAAGAACATCAAGAAAAATGGCAAGTACTGAAGCTGGCCACGAAGACCACCCATTAAACGTAAATCACGTGTATGTAAACGTTCGTAGATCTGACCAGACATAATGAACAATGCAGCTGATGACAAACCATGTGCCAACATCATGATCATTAGACCTTGGAAGGTCAAAATGTTACCTGCGTAAATTGCAAGTAAAATAAAGCCCATGTGTGAAATCGACGTATACGCAAGTAAACGTTTCATGTCAGTTTGCTGGTAAGCACACCATGCGCCGTAGAAAATACCAATCAAACCGAAAATAATCGCAATATCTGCAAACTGAGCAGAAGCTGTCGGGAAGAATGGAATTACAAAACGAAGCAAGCCATACGCAGCTGTCTTAATCAAGATACCCGCTAAGTCCACAGAACCTGCTGTAGGAGCTTGAGCATGCGCATCTGGCAACCAACCATGTAATGGAAACACTGGTAACTTCACGGCAAAACCAATGAAGAAACAGATCATGAAACCATAAGCTAGGTTCGCAGGTAAGTGGTTGGCTACAGCTAATAAATAGTTGTAATCGAAACCGATCATGCCTGTCATCATGTAGCCATAAACTACAAGACCAAGGATACCGATTAACATCACTAAACCAGCGATTTGTGTATAAAGGAAGAACTTGGTAGCTGCGTAAACACGTGAACGACCGTTTGAACCTTTATGACCCCATAACGCAATCAAGAAGTAGATTGGTACAAGCATCATCTCCCAGAAGAAGAAGAACAAGAACAGGTCAATCGCTAAGAATACACCGATAACGCCACCTAAGCTCCATAAGAGGTTTAAGTGGAAGAAACCAACGTTCTTTTGAATTTCGCCCCATGAACAACCAACAGCAAGTACACCAAGTAACGCTGTTAATAACACCATGAGTAAAGATAAGCCATCCACAGCAAGGTGAATGCCGATACCGAGTGATTGAATCCACGGTAAATAGAACTCAGCAGTCCAAGTTGGGATTTTTGAACCCAACTCATAGCTATAAGTTCCACTTTGCCAAAGTGCAAGACCTAAGCCCAAAGTAATGAGCATACCAATTAAGGCAATCCAGCGTGGCAAAGTTTTGTCGAGCTTATCGACTAACCAACAAATAAAACCAGCAATGAACGGAACAAGAATCAGCGCGGGTAAAATTAAATTGTTTTCCATTTTATTTCCCCACTACCTGAATAACGATCAAGATCATCAATAACACCACTACACCGAGTGACATACTTGATGCGTATTCACGCAATGAACCGGTTTGACGTGAGCTTGTAAAACTATTTCCGCCTTTCACAAGTGCAGGAAGAACTAGCCACAAACTGTCAATCGGATCACGGCCAAAGATTTTGGCGAAGAATAAATAAGGTTTAACAAAAACGATGTCATACAATGCATCAAAACCAAAAGCAGTACGGCAAATATGTGCCAGACCTGCACCCAAACTTGTTTGAGCGAATGATTTCACTGCACCATAAGCAAATGTAAATAATGCTATACCAACAACTAGACCAACTAGCGCAATGCCTACTGCTAAATGCTCTGCCCCATGCATGCCTTCTACAAATTGTTCAGCCACATGGAATTCAGGAATTTTTGCAGTATTAAGAATACCAGCTACAGGTGCTTTTAATACAGCACCAACAAAAGTAGACAGTACAGCTAAAACGCCCAATGGAGCCCAGTACGTTGCACCTTTAATTTCATGGTAAGGCGTGTTTTCTTGACCAAAAAATACAACCCAGATTAAACGGAATGTATAAATTGAAGTCAGGAATGCACCTGCTACACCCACCCAATATAAGGTGTGATATAAAGCAACTGATTGGCCTTGTACCCAAACTTCACCAAGAATCGCATCTTTAGAGAAGAAGCCAATCGTCAAGAATGGAATAGCTGCTAATGCACCGCCACCGATCGCGAAACAAGCAAACAGGAATTTGTTACGTTTGAACAAGCCACCCATTTTGAAAATGTTTTGCTCGTGGTGGTAAGCCAGAATCACCGCACCAGAAGACAAGAATAATAATGCCTTAAAGAATGCGTGAGCCAACATGTGGAACAAGCCAGCTTGATAAGCTTCAGCACCTACAGCCATAAACATATAACCCAACTGACTCATTGTTGAGTAAGCCAAGATACGTTTGATGTCTGTTTGAACCAGTGCAGCAAAACCTGCAACTAACAAAGTCACTGCACCTGTTACCGAAATGAATTGCATTACTTCAGGCGCAAGTTCAAATACGCTGAATAGGCGACAGCATAAATACACACCAGCCGTTACCATTGTTGCAGCGTGGATTAATGCAGAAACAGGTGTTGGACCTGCCATTGCATCTGCCAACCATGTTTGTAATGGAATTTGAGCAGATTTACCAGCAGCACCCAAGAACAACATTAATGCAGTCCAGATCGTAAGTGACGAACTCTTCGTCATTACTTCTGCTGCGTGTTCAACGATGTACTGAGTATTCAACGTACCAAATTGTTGGTAAAGCAAGAATAAAGCAATAAGTAAGAATACGTCACCTACGCGGGTAACTGTAAATGCTTTGATCGCAGCCCAACCATTTGCAGGGTTTGCATAATAGAAACCGATAAGCAAATAAGAGCAAAGACCTACGCCTTCCCACCCTAAGAATAACAACGCCAAGTTGTCGCCTAATACAAGCACAAGCATGCTGGCAACAAACAGGTTGAAATAAGAGAAGAAGCGCGCATAACCTTCTTCACCGCGCATGTACCATGATGCAAAGATGTGGATTAAGAAACCAACACCCGTAACCATGCCCATCATGAGTAAAGATAAGCCATCTAAATGTAAGCTAATGCCCGGCGCAAAACCGCCAACATTGAACCATGTCCACAGATTTTGAACAAAAACTTGCTGACCACTTGTGGTAAATGCCATTCCAGCAATCAATGCAAATAATGCAGATAAACCTACAGAACCCACACCAATAATTGCTGCAACATTTTCAGAGAGTTTGTCTCGTCCTGCCGCCAATAAAATAAAACCGATTAGCGGAAATAATACTGTTAGATATAAATAACTCATCCGCGCATCTCACTAGCAGCATCCACATCCAAGTGATGGAAGCGATGATAGAACTGAAGGACAATCGCAAGACCGATACATGCCTCTGCTGCTGCAAGGGTCAAAATCAGAATGAACATAACTTGTCCATCTGGTTGTGCCCATACGCTACCCGCAAGAACAAATGCCAATGCAGCAGCATTCATCATGACCTCAAGGCTCATTAACATAAATAATAGGTTGCGTCGCACCATTACACCGTAAAAACCGAGTGCAAAAAGGATGGTTGCAACAATCAAACCATGTTCTAAAGGAATCTGGCCCATTATTCTTTTTCCTCTTCTGCACCTGGTTCACGTTTACCTAAGTGGTATGCTGCAACAAGGGCTGCTAGCAATAACATCGCGGCAACTTCAACCAATAGTAAATAGTGAGTAAAGAGTGCTTGACCAACTACTTTTGGTCCAATTACTTGTGCCCCAAGTGGTGCTGAAATTGTGGTGTATTCACCACCAAGCATCCAAACCAAAAGCAAGCCGAGTAAGAAACTCATGAGTGCTGGATATGCCCAAGCATCTGAAGAAAGCCATTTACGTTCTTGTTCTACAGTGTGTTGACCTAAATTCAACATCATCACCACGAAGACAAACAGAACCATAATTGCTCCAGCATAAACAATGATTTCAAGAGCACCTGCAAAAGGCGCCCCCACGATCATGAAAATACCAGCAACAGCAAGCAATGAAACAATTAGACTAAGTAAAGCGTGTACAGGGTTCGTGTTAGTCACTACACGAACCGTAGAAACGATGGCCACGAGTGCCATCAAATAAAACGGCCACATCATGGTAATAGACTCCGTACATCGATTGGTGCACTTTCTTTTTGCGCTTGACCTTTCTCTTTACCGTTAATTGCCATACCAGCTACACGGTAGAAGTTGTAGTCTGGGTATTTACCCGGACCTGAAATGAGTAAGTTTTCTTTCTCATAAACCAAGTCTTGACGTACATATTCACCAAGTTCGAAATCTGGTGTCATCTGAATCGCAGTTGTTGGACAAGCTTCTTCACACATACCGCAGAAAATACAGCGTGAAAAATTGATACGGAAAAATTCCGGATACCAACGCCCATCTTCTGTTTCTGCTTTTTGTAGTGAGATACAGCCAACCGGACACGCAACCGCACATAGGTTACATGCCACACAACGCTCTTCCCCATCTGGGTCACGCGTCAACACAATACGACCACGAAAGCGTGGTGGCACAATCTGTTCAGCCGGTACTTCTGGATATAAAATCGTGTCACGTTTACGTGTTACATGGCTAAATACCATAAACAACGAACGTACAATCGATCCGAATCCAGCTAGAAATTTATACATTTTGTACTCCCTGCTGTCCTAGGCCTGATTCATCAGAATCACAGCACCAGTCACTAACAAGTTGACCAACGCCAATGGCAAACAAATTTTCCAACCAAAGTTCATGACTTGGTCATAACGTGGACGCATTAAAGAACCACGAGCCAAAACAAACATCATTACAAAGAATGCTGTTTTAATCACAAACCAGAATACTGGCGGAACAAATGGAATTTCTAAATTGAATGGTGCTAACCAGCCACCGAAGAATAAAGTTACGATCAATGCAGAAATAAGTACCACGTTGACATATTCAGCAACGAAGAACATCCCCCATTTCATACCACCATATTCAACATGGTAACCTTCAGCCAATTCTTGTTCTGCTTCCGGTTGGTCAAATGGATGACGGTGAGTTACCGCAACACCAGCAACCACAAAAATCAAGAAACCTAAGAATTGTGGAATGACGAACCAAACATCGCGTTGTGCTTCAACAATTTCACGAAGGTTAAATGAGCCTGCAATTGCAACTACACCCATCAATGAGATACCCAAGAACACTTCATAAGAAATGGTTTGAGCAGCTGAACGTAAACCACCAAGCAATGAGTATTTGTTATTTGAAGCCCAGCCACCAAACAATACTGCATAGACTGCAATACCAGCCATTGCCATGAAGAACAACAAACCGATACTCATGTCGGCAACACCCAGTGAAGGACTCACCGGGATAACCATGAATGAAAGAACCGCTGTTGCCATTGCAACAGCTGGTGCTAAACGGAATGTAAGCTTGTCAGCAAATTTTGGTGTCCAGTCTTCTTTGAACATGATCTTGAGCATGTCGGCAACGATCTGGAACATACCACCAGGACCAACACGGTTTGGACCATAACGGTCTTGCCACAAGGCAAGCAAACGACGTTCAATAAAAGACATCAACGCGGCAACTAAAACAACCACAAGCAAAATCACAACTGCTTGAACTACAGCATAAGCAATTGGCCAGTTCTCAGCCCAAAGTGGCGTTTGACGTATAATTTCTTGATTCATGAATTACACTCCTAAAGCCACTGAAACAGGCTCAGCTAGTGACACCATTGGTGCTAAACCAACTGGGTAACCAATATAACCTGTAGGTAAATATTCAATTACTTGTACAGGCAAGCTCACACTGGTTTCACCTGCTTTTACTGTAATGCGTTGACCTTCTTGAAGGTTCAAACGACTTGCATCTTGTTCGCCCACTGCAAACATAGCTTCTGGAATACGAGTTTCCATTGCAGGTGTTTTAGTAGTGAATTCACCAGAACCAAAAATATGATGCATTGGTACTAAACGGAAACTTTCAGGGTTTGCAACTACCGCTACTGGAGCAACATAGCTACGTGCAGGGCGTTTTGCCAAGCGATCGAATAAACGAACACCAGAATCACCACCTTTTAAGTGACCACCCACTTCATCTTGGTATTTGTTCCAAGATTGTGGAGAGTTCCAGCCCGGAGCCCATGCAAATGGTACTAATGATGATGCTTTTTGCGGACCAACATAACCTTCCATTGAGAATGTTAATGCTGAATCTAGATCTGTAGGCTGTTTAGGCTCATGAACCGATAACGGCGCACGCATTGCTGTACGACCTGAATAACGACGTGGTTCACGTGCAATTTTCAAACCATGTACACGGTAACCTGCATCAGGCGCCACATCTTGAATAGCTTCAAGTACTGGTACATTTTTTACGATGCTTTCAATCACATCATCAAGCAATGTCCAGTCTACGCCTTTACCTTTAATGCCAGTTTCAATGGCATGTAACCAACGCCATGATTCTTTAATTGCATATTCAGGTTTGTAGTAACTTGGATCGTAAACTTGATAGAAACGCTGTGCACGACCTTCTTGGCTTACAACAGTACCGTCACCTTCCGCAAAGCTTGCTGCTGAAAGTACAATATCAGCCTGTTTCACAGTTTCAGTTTCACTGTGATCAAGCACAATTACTGTTTCAGCTTTATCAAGTGCAGCCTGCACTTGTACAGCAGGTAAGCGACGGAACAAGTCATTTTCAACAATAACAAGTGTGTCGTAGTCTTGAGCAAATGCTTGTTCGAGGCTTAAGCCACCAAACAATGCCAAGCCCATCGAGTTCACTTCAGAAACCACAAGACTTAAACCAGCTTTAGAACCTAAGTTCTGAGTCAACTCAGCCGCAGCTTCCATAATAGAAGCATCTTGCAAGCTAGTACCCGCAATGATTAATGGCTTGTTTGCTGCTTTTAACGTATCAGCAATGGTTTGAGCAAATGCTTTTGCATCGTCATCTAAACCATTCACTGTTTCGCCTTTCACTGCCGCAGCTACTGCAAAACCTAAACGAGCAATGTCATTTGGAGAAGCAACAACTTCACCAGTTGCAACATCGGCAAGACGAGTTTGAGTTGCAGCCAAGATATAGATCGGAGATTTTGCTTCTTGACCAATACGTTGTACAGGCTCAGCTAACCAGTCTGGGGTACGTGTTTTTGCAGCCATTTCACGAGCTTTGTTTTTCGCAGCTTGACGAACTGACAAGGCCATACGTGGTGCAGTTTGAGTCAGGTCTTCACCTAAAATCAAGACAGCATCATAGCTTTCGATTTCACGCATGTTCGGGTTGTAAATACCCTCGGTTTGCATGATAGATGCAGCAAGTTCAACAAGTTTTTGCTCTTTTTGTGCAACACCAGTTGAGTAATTTGCCTGACCTACAAGCTCACGTAATGCATAGTTCGATTCCAAGCTTGCGCGCGGAGAACCGATACCCAAAACTTTTTTGCCTTGAAGCTTCGCAATCGTTTGATCTAAAGCTTGATCGACAGAAACAGTTGCAACAGTTTCACTGTTACGGAACTGAGGCTGACGTGGACGGTCTGCACGGTTTACATAACCTGTGCCAAAACGACCTTTGTCACAAAGGAAGTATTGGTTAACCGAACCATTGAAACGGTTTTCTACACGACGGATTTCACCATAACGTTCACCCGGAGAAATGTTACAACCAGAAGAACAGCCTTGACACACGCTTGGTGCATACTGCATGTCCCATTTACGGTTATAACGCTCTGAATGAGTCTTATCAGTGAATACACCTGTTGGACATACTTCAGTCAAGTTACCCGAGAATTCAGATTCTAAAGTACCTGATTCTGGACGACCAAAGTAAACACGAGATGCATTGGCATACACACCAAAGTCCGTACCACCTGCATAGTCGTTGTAGTAACGAACACAACGGTAACAAGCAATACAGCGGTTCATTTCATGTGCAATGAATGAGCCGAGTTCTTGGTTGTAATGCGTACGTTTTGTAAAACGGTAGCGACGACGGTCATGACCAGTCATCACAGTCATATCTTGTAAATGACAGTGACCACCCTCTTCACAGACTGGACAGTCGTGCGGGTGATTCGTCATCAAAAATTCAACAATAGATGCACGGAAATCTGTTGCTTCTTTGTCTTCAATCGAGATATAGGTATTGTCAGATGCTGGTGTCATGCATGACATGACCAAACGACCACGCGTATCTTCTGGATTCGCATATTGCGTAACAGCACATTGACGGCAAGAACCAACCGAACCTAAGGATGGATGCCAACAAAAATATGGGATGTCGATGCCCAGACTCAAACATGCTTGTAGCAAGTTTTCCGAGCCGTTGACTTCATACGATTTTCCATCGACATGAATTGTAGCCATAAGTCGAATTCCTTAAGCTTGTTCTACGTTGCTGGTTTGCACGACAGGACGAGTTGTCACTTTCGCTTCAAACTCACCACGGAAATGTTTGAGTGCGCCCATAAGCGGCTCCATCGCACCTGGTGCGTGGGCACAGAAAGTTTTACCAATCCATAATTTACGAGTCAATTCTTGTAAATGATCGATATCTTCTTTCTTACCTTCGCCTACTTCAAGTGCTTTAAGCGCTTTAACAGCCCATGGCAAACCATCACGACATGGTGTACAGAAACCACATGATTCGCGCGCAAAGAACTCTTCTAAGTTACGAGTGAGCGATACCATACATTGAGTTTCGTCAACCACCATCAATAAACATGTTCCCAAACGAGAACCTGCTTTCATAATCGTGTCTGCATCCATTGGTAAATCAATGGTATCAGCCGGTAAAAAGTCAGTTGAAGCACCACCTGGTAACCATGCTTTGAGCTTTAAGCCCTCACGCATACCACCAGCATGATCTTCAATCACTTCACGTGCAGTTGTACCAAATGGCAATTCCCAAAGACCCGGGAATTTTACTTTACCTGATGCACCATAAATTTTAGTGCCTGGGTCTTTTGATTTACCTGCTGATAAACCGATATACCACTCTGGACCACGAAGCATAATTGCTGGCAAGTTGTTATAAGTTTCAACGTTGTTCACAATTGTTGGACGGCCCCATGCCCCTGCAACTTGCGGGAATGGTGGCTTGGTACGTGGGTTTGCACGACGGCCTTCGAGCGAGTTAATCAATGCAGTTTCTTCACCACAGATATAACGCCCTGCACCCGTATGTACATGCAAATCAAAATTCCAGCCAGAACCTAAAATGTTTTCGCCTAAATAACCTTTAGCACGAATCTGTTCTAATGCTTCATTTAAGTATTGAGCTGCCTCAATATATTCACCACGGATAAATATATAACCTTGAGTTGCCTCTAAGGTATAACCCGCAATCAACATACCTTCGATCAATTGATGTGGAAGTTTTTCCATCAACAAACGGTCTTTAAAAGTACCCGGCTCCATTTCGTCGGCATTACAGATCAAATAACGTGGACCACCATCATTTGGTGCCATTAATGACCATTTAATACCCGCTGGGAAACCCGCACCACCACGACCTTTTACAGTTGCAGCTTTAATGACATCTAACACTTCAGCAGGTTTCATGCCTAATGCTTTTTTAAAGCCAGCATAACCTTCAAGTGCTTCGTAATCATCAGCACCACGAACTTCTTCACGTTTACTTAAACGCCAAGTGAGCGGATGAGTTTCTGGATTACCGTCGCCATAAATTGGTTTTGGTTCAGTATTCATACATACTTCTCCAATAACTGTTTAATTGATGTCACTTCGACTAAACCGTGAGTATCTTCATCAATCATTAAAGTTGGGCCTTTGTCGCAGTTGCCTAGGCAGCAAATTGGAAGCAGTGTAAAACGACCATCTGGTGTCGTTTGACCATACTGAATTCCTAATTCGCGCTGGAATGCTTCAGCAAGTGTTTCTGCACCCATTAAGAAGCAAGCAATTGAGTCACAAAGCAAAATCACGTGACGACCTACCGGGTGGCGATAGATACGGTTGTAAAATGTTGCAACACCTTCCAAATCAGCAACACTCATCGACAATAACTGTGCGATGGCATTCATTTGAGCGTCATCTACCCAACCATTACGGCGTTGTACACACTTCAATGCATCCAAAGAGGCTGCACGAGGGTATGGATAGTGACCAATGTGATGTTCGATGTCGTGAATTTCTTCCGCAGTCAAAATCCCTTCAACATTCACACGTGGCTTTTTATCAGTCAAAATCATCATTATGTGTTACCTCTTAGCGATCCACGTCAGCCATAACCACGTCAATGGTCGCCAGATAAATGATTAAGTCAGATACCAAACTGCCGTTAATCACTGCAGGCATTTGCTGTAAGTGAGTAAACGTCGGTGTACGAATACGAGTACGATAACTCATCGTCGATTTATCTGAAGTCAAGTAATACGTACTTGCACCTTTAACCACTTCAGTCATAAATGATGACTCGCCCGCTGGCATGACAGGACCCCATGAAACGCTCAAGAAATGCGTAATCAAGGTTTCAATATCTTGTAATGTCTTATCTTTCGGTGGTGGAACAGCCAATGGATGATCCGCTTTATATGGACCAGAAGGCATGTTATCCAAACACTGTTGAATAATTTTTAACGACTCAGTAATTTCACGGAAGTGAACGAGTACACGTGCATATGCATCGCCCTCATACTCGACTGGCACATCAAAATCGAAGTTTTCATAGCCGCTGTATGGACGATATTTACGAACGTCAAAATCGATACCTGTCGCACGTAAACCAGTACCTGTCACACCCCATGCGAGTGCAGACTTGGCATCGTATTGTGCAACGTTACGCGTACGACCAATAAACACAGAGTTTTTCAATGCTGCTGTGTAGTATTCGTTTAAGCGCTTAGGCATCCACTCTAGCAATTCTTTAACAAGTTTTTGCCAGTTATTTGGAAGATCGTGTGCTGTACCACCAATACGGAACCATGCTGGATGCATACGGTAACCCGTGATTGCTTCAACAATGTCGTAAACTTTTTGACGGTCTGCGAACATATAGAATACTGGTGTCATACCACCGGCATCCTGAATTGCTGTACCACAGAACAACAAGTGGTTATTAATACGGAACAATTCGTTCAACATGACACGAATGACTTGAGCACGTTCAGGAACTTTGATTCCTGCCATTTGCTCTACAGCCATCACATACGGCATGTTCTGAGCACAACCACCTAAGTAGTCGACACGGTCTGTATAAGGAATGAAAGAATGCCATGTTTGACGTTCAGCCATCTTTTCCACACCACGGTGGTGATAACCGATATCAGGAACACAGTCCTTAACTTCTTCGCCATCTAACTGCAATACAACACGGAACGCACCATGTGCAGATGGATGGTTAGGACCCAAGTTCAGGAACATAAAGTCTTCGTCAGCGTTACCGCGTTTAAGACCCCAGTCTTCTGGCACAAAACGTAAGTGCTCTTGTTCAAAGTCTTGTTTCGCTTTGTCTTGCATGTACGGCGTATATTCTGTCGCACGTGCTGAATATTCTTTACGTAACGGATGACCTTCCCAGTACGTTGGCAACAAGATACGACGGAGCATTGGATGCCCTTCGAAATTGATACCGAACATATCGTAAGCTTCACGTTCATACCAGTTGGCATTTGGCCAGATATTGGTCGCTGTTGGAAGGTTAAGATCATTTTCGTTCAAGGCAACCTTGATACGAATGTCACTATTACGCTCAAGCGATAATAAATGATAGAACACAGTGAAGTCAGATGCTGGTAAACCATCACGATGAACACGTAAACGCTCATCCATCGCAGATAAGTCAAACAGCATTACATATGGACGTTCCACTTTACGTAGGAACATAAGGACTTCTTGCACGCGTGCGCGCTCAACCCAGACTGTTGGAAACTCTTCAAAAGTCGCCTGCACGTAAAAGTTCTCACCAAATTTGGTTTTGAGTTCTTCTACGATTGCAAATGCTGGGCGTGAATCAACTGGTGTTGACTCTGGCATAGCAATGTCAGTTTCAGCCATTGGCTTGGCTTCCTATTTAATACAAATTCTGTCAATTTTCTCGATGAACATATCGGTTAGATATGTCAAAGCACCGTCAAAAATTATTTAATCTCATCCATAGAGCGTAAGTTTTTAACGGCAATACGCTGCGCATTCTTACGGTCACGTTCTGGCATCATCTTTGGCTTATACACTGGCTGAAGATCATCACCGATCACGGCAGAAAGCGGGCGTCGCTCTAATTGAATCTGGTCTTGTAAAAGCATTAAAGCTTGAATTAATGCTTCAGGACGAGGTGGACAACCTGGGACGTACACGTCAACAGGAATAATTTTGTCTACACCCTGTACTACTGAATAGATGTCGTACATACCTCCAGAGTTTGCACAAGCACCCATCGAGATGACCCATTTAGGCTCTAACATCTGTTCATATAGACGCTGAATAACTGGTGCCATTTTTACAAAGCAAGTACCTGCAACAATCATCAAGTCAGCTTGACGAGGTGAAGCACGGATAACCTCTGCGCCGAAACGTGACAAGTCATGCACACCTGTTAAGGTCGTTGCATATTCAACGTAACAACATGAGGTACCAAAGTTAAATGGCCACAAGGAGTTTTTACGCCCCCAGTTTACTGCTGTATGCAAGACATCCTCTAAACGAGTCATGAATACGTTTTTATTCACTTCCTCTTCTAATGGATCTGTCACGATTTGACGTTCTTGCAATGGGTATTGATCAGCATCCGGATTCGCGCGGGTCAGAGTATATTTCATCCCGACTTACTCCTTTTCAGATGACAATGCAGGTGTAGTTTTTGACTTAACACGACCTGATGATTGAGCTGGAATCTGGCCTGTAGGGTCAGTTACGAGCTCTTCAATAGAGTTAAAGCGTGTAATTTCAGCAATGTTCATTGTTGGCGAACCGATTTTAATCGCCTCACCTGCTGATTTACGGCGATCTGCTGGTGACCAACTTAAAGCACCTACAGAGAAGGCATAAACAAGCGCAATCAATAAATCAACGACAAAGATCACGACAGTGGTATATCCCAACCACCCTACTTCACGCACAGAAGTAGACCATGCATAGAGGTAAAGTGCCTCTAAGTCGAAGACAACAAAGAAAATTGCAACTAAATAGAACTTTGCAGACAGGCGAATGCGAGCGCCACCAGCACTCACGACACCCGATTCAAACTGCTCTTGCTTAGCACGCCCCCACGATTTCCCCCCGAGGAGTAAGGGAACTGTGAGCATAAAGACGCAAAGAAATGTAACGCCGATCACGAAGGCGATAATCGCCCAGTCGTATGGAGTAATGGCACTCATGCGGGGATAACTCCTGGCAGGCCTATTATTTAACAAAGAATGTATGTATTGGCCTTCAAATACACCAAACACAAAATTAATCCCGCCAATTGTACCTGATTTCTAATTTCGCATGCTAGTTGAAGCGTCTTAGTCTTTCGGATGATTTTCTAAACAAAACTATTCTTCTATGGGTTGTAAGGGGGGTTTCACCACGCATAATCGGTTTATTTAATAGTTTTTTTGTTTATGATGATTTTTTTCATTTTTTAATTTTAGAATAATTACATAGTTCATCGACCATTAAGTTTTTATAACTTACTTTTTTATAATATTAGTTTGTTTTTTATTGTATTCAACTTCCCCTCTGAATTATGATGAATGTTTAGTCATACATAATATTTTATTACTCTTGGATAAGAGTGTTTATCATTAAGGGCAGCTGATGCCAGACTCACTTCGTGAATTTTCATTTCCCTCTTCTTTAAAATTTTTTCTCCTGTTTGGCTTCATTATTACGGTATGTTGTTTTATTGGCATCGCATCTCGTCCTTTAAGTTTTCTGGCGTTCTTTTGGCCAGCCAATTCTGTTTTGCTCGGTCTACTCATTCGCTTTCCGAGCACACGTCGACCAAGCACGTTTTTAGGTGCCTACATAGGTTATGTTATTGCTGACCTATTTCAAGGTACTCCATTTGCTCTCACACTCGTTTTAACAACGTCAAATTTCATTTATGTTGTTACTACCCTTGCCCTCTATATGTTTTTTAATCAGCATATTAAAGCGGCCTATCGAGGCTATTCCTACCTCTTTTTATTTGGTCTATGTGGGATAGGTAGCATAGCAGGCGCATTGTTTGCAGCAACTTTTGTGCCTATGTTTAATACTAAATTTATGCTTGGTAATTTGTGGGATGAATTCGGTTACTGGTTCACTTCAGAACTACAAAATGCCCTACTTCTTTTACCTATCATCTTGAACCTACCTCAATACAGTCAGGTAAAGCATTACTTTTCGAGAAATCGTGGCTTACAAGCGATTGACCTATTACCTTTTTTGGCCGTCATTATTTCTATTGCCGCCAGCTATTATGATTCTGGCCCTGGTTCGCTCCTCTACCCGATTGCAGCACTCATCTGGTGCGCTATTCGCTACAAACCTATTATTGTTGCACTCATTACGACCTTTACCAGTGCCTATATTATCTATCATGTCTCTGGACATTACCTTCTGCTTTATCCGAACGAATATTTAAGCAATACCATCTCAATTCGTATTGGTTTAATCATGATGACGATTGCACCTCTTACCGTCTCTAGTATTAGTGTTTTGCATTCAGAGTTAATTCAAAAGCTTCAACATGCGATTGCACATGACGAGCTAACCTCTAGCCTCACCCGACGCCAGTTTTTGCAGTCGGTCAGATTACTTCAAGAAAAGGTATACAAGGAAAATAAAACCTCAGCATTTTTCATGCTTGATGTAGACCACTTCAAACAAGTTAATGACAACTACGGCCATCAAATAGGCGACCGCGCCCTACAAACTTGTGTCACCACTATTCAAAATATTTTGCATCCTCATGACTTATTGGGCCGCTTTGGCGGTGAAGAATTTGCAATTTTTATTGCAGATACCACCAAAGAGAGCGCCTTTGACCTTGCAGAACAAATAAGAATCAAAATTAGCCAGCAACCGATTTATATTTATGGAAAATTACCAATTTTCATTCAAGTCAGTATTGGCATAAGTTTATATTCCCCATCTTCTCATAGAGCGATTGAAAATTTATTTAAAGAAGCAGATGACGCTTTATATCAAGCAAAACGCCAAGGGCGTAATCGGGTCTTTATATCTTTATAGGTTTTCATTTAATCATCTAGTGTAATGAATTTTATACAATATCCTATATTTTGCCATGTATGCTAATAACAGATAATAAGGAGAAAAATGCATGACTCTAGAATATACGCATAAACCAAACTACTACTTGTTTGCGCAGTTACTGGTGCGACATATAGAAAGCTATATTCACAAACATCCAGATGCTAACAATGCAATTTTTGACTTGCGAGATGTCTATGAAATATTTAGGCAGGATTTTGCGTCAACCACAACAAACCTAGAAGGTATTTTGCATATTGCGGATGAATATAAAATAGAAACGCTTAATGGAGATCAACCTCTTATTCAAAAATACCAGATTGATGCAAAAAACAATTCATTACTGATCGACTTTAATTCCGATGCGTTGAGCAGCTTAAGAAGCGGAAAACCTATTTTGGAACCAGATGCAACTCGATTATAAATAATGCAATAAAAAAGCACCTTTATGAAGGTGCTTTTTTATTGGCTTTCAAAGGAGGTTGTTTAAAGCGCTTTGCAGGCCATGTCATGATAAAGCGAGCTCCACCTAAGGTAGGACTTTCATCTACTTTAATTTCACCACCGAACCAATAAGCAATACGGCTGACAATAGACAATCCTAAACCATAGCCACCCGACGCACGAGTACGGCTATCATCTAAACGAGCAAAGGCTTCAAATACTCTTTGACGATCTTGTTCCGGAATTCCGGCGCCATCATCTTCAACACAAACAAAGGCCATGCCATCGCTGTGAATACCACCTGTGATGCGAACTTTGTTATCACAATAACGAACAGCGTTACCTACCAAGTTTTGAACAACCCGATGTAAATAACGACGCTCTGCATCTACTTTCAAATAAACAGGAGGAGCAACAAGTTCAATTTCTTTTTGCGTTTTTAAAGCTTCGGTTTCTACCGCAACTTGATCCAATACATCAAATAGAGCAATTTCAGCAAAATCTAATGAAGGTGTACCCTGCTCTAGTTTTGCATAAGTCATGATTTCATCAATTAAGGTATTGAGCGCCTCAATATCTTTATCAATCATATCAACCTGATGCATACGATGGTTGTAATCGTCTTCTTCTGCCAACATTTCTGTACCAAAGCGTATACGGGCAACCGGCGTTCTAAGCTCATGAGATACCGCTCTCATCAACTCGCGCTGAGCCTCGATTAAACGCTGAATATGATCAGACATGTTGTTATAACTTGATGCCAAGTTTGCCATTTCGTCACTTCCTTCAATAGGAACACGCAATGACAAATCACCAGACTTCATACGGTTTAACGCATAACGGACTTGGCGAATTTTACGTTCTAACGGCAAGATGAGACCATAAACACCTAAACTCAGTAAGAATAGGCTAAATAAGGTAATTCCTGCTGAAAGCTGTAAAGGCATCCAGTTAAACATCGGAACCGGTCCAAGAACCAGAACTTGTGCAGGATGATTTGGTATTGGAGATACGATCGAAATGGTCGTGCCACGCATCGTTGCACTATCTTTGTACAACATGACACTTTGGTCTTGGCGTAAACGGCCAATTTGCTCAGAATCCAGATTAACGTCTTGAATATTGTAGATATTAATTGGATATGAAAAATGTTTTTGAATCTTGGCAAGGTATTCTTGTTCTTGCCCCGGATAAAACATTAGATAATCAAGTACAAAAATAGGGAGAGCCTTCATTTGGCGCTCACTAATTTTGTCAACTTTTATGGATAAATAGTGCTGAGGATCATCACGCAAGCCAATAATAATATACGCAATACTATTACTGGCATCGTAACGGACAACAGATTTTTGAGCTTCGATCCGTTTTTTCTCGGTACGAGATAACTCAACCTTGCTCGCATCAGTGTAATAAATGGGAAGTTCCAATAAATCCGATGCATCTGAAACCCAGTCTATTTTCTGTTGCTTCCCCGGTTGTCGAGCGACTCCCTCACTAATGACATAAGAAATACCATCAGTTAAAGACTCTCGGTATTCTTGTGCCCGTTGATAATTGATGATTTGTACAAGCAAATAACCAAAAACGGCAACCAAAACAACAAGAATTACCAGTCCCGCATATATTCGCAGGAATATGCTGTGTTTAAACACTCGACCAACCTTATAGGAAGTTTATGCAGATCTTATAACCCATTGGTTTCTTTAACGAACAAGTAACCTTTACTACGTACTGTTTTAATACGCTTTGGATTTTCAGGATCATCGCCAATTTTTGGACGAATACGTGAGATACGGACATCGATTGAACGGTCCTGACCATCGTATTCAATACCGCGTAAACGTTCGAAGATATCTTCTCGCGATAAGATACGGCCAGCATTTGATGCAAGCAACCATAATAGGTCATATTCTGCGCTAGTGAAATCAACAAGCTCACCATGCAACGTTACTGAACGGCCGCCATTATCAATCACAAGGTCATCAAACTCGATACGTTGTGCAACTTCGTCTTCTACAGTTTTATCTGTGCGACGTAATAACGCACGGATACGCGCTAAAAGTACGCGTGGCTGAACTGGTTTAGCGACATAGTCATCCGCTCCCATTTCAAGGCCAAGTACCTGATCCATATCTTCTGTACGTGCAGTCAACATAAGAATCGGTTGATGATAATGTGGACGAACTTCACGGCAAACGGTTAACCCATCAGCACCCGGCAACATGACATCCAAGACCACTAGATCTGGTTGTTCACTAATAATACGACGAATTGCACGGTTACCATCAGTTTCTACACCAACTTCCAAGCCGTTGCGGATTAAATACTCTTGAGTTAATCGTGCTAAACGCTCGTCGTCTTCAACGATCAGAATCTTTGGTAACTTTTCTTCTTGGCTCATATCATTGCCCCTATAAATCTCATTACATGCATCTTAAAAATCTTGCAGATACATTCGTTTATCATTTGCAATATACACACGTTTACATTGTAAACAAGTAGGCGTTCACCAAACTGATACATGACAACCATGTTTTGTTGCATTTTATTAACCTTTGAATTTTCTCGTGTTTTTAACATTTAGTTATTGTTATTAAATTTCATATTCTATTCATATTTCCAATGTATGAATATTAAACAAATTATTTCTTTAACTACTTTAATTGTATTTAAGTGCTTGTTTTTTGAGTTATCCACAAAGTTATCTATAAGTGTTTTTTGATAGCTTTGCTATGCTATCTCTCATCAAATCATACAGATAAAAAATTACTAAAAAGTCAAGATTGATCTGCTATGAAAAATCCCGTATCTTGTGTTCAAAATAAACTTTAACTACTAAGTCTTGTGTTTATCCCTCAAACATCGTGGCATACTTTTTGCTCGGTTCAAACGGTCTATAAACATAACAAAAGTGACAATGGAGCTATGCTGGCATGAGCGTAATTACTTCGACTCCCGGTCAAATTCAGGTGATCAAACGCACTGGAGATGTTGCTGCATTTGATGCAGAGAAAATTTCTGTTGCGATTGGTAAAGCTTTTCTTGCTGTGGAAGGTCAACAGAGTTCGGATTCAAGCCGTATTCACGACCGTATTACCCAACTGACGGAAATGGTATTAAATACTTTCACTCGCCGTTTACCATCGGGCGGTACGATCCATATTGAAGAAATTCAAGATCAGGTTGAGCTTGCTTTAATGCGTACCGGAGAACAGAAAGTTGCCCGCGCTTACGTAATTTACCGCGAACAACGTACGACTGCTCGTCAGCAAACGAACTCAAACCACCATCCTACGTTACAAGTGACCGATGCAAACGGTCAGCTTCAGCCACTTGATTTAAGTGCATTGCAAGCAACTGTAGCTAAAGCAGCCGAAGGTTTGGAAGGTATTGACGTTCAGGCTATTGTCGATGAAACCGTTAAAAACTTATATAACGGCGTAAAAGAGACTGATATTGCCACTACGATGATGATGGCAACACGTACTCGTATTGAACAAGAACCAAACTATACTTACGTGACTGCACGTTTGCTTTCTAGTGAATTAGTGAGCACAGGTTTAGCGTTCTTAGGCTTACCTACAGATACTCCTGAAAACACTGCACTCGAAGCCTTTTTGAAAAAAGGTGTAGAGCTTGATTTGCTTTCACCAGACTTGCTTGATTTCGATTTAGAGA
Organism: Acinetobacter sp. V102_4; assembly: GCF_031799005.1. Classification (NCBI taxonomy): domain Bacteria; kingdom Pseudomonadati; phylum Pseudomonadota; class Gammaproteobacteria; order Moraxellales; family Moraxellaceae; genus Acinetobacter; species Acinetobacter sp. V102_4. Next base: position 155,613 of record NZ_JAVQNR010000035.1, read on the forward strand.
AACTTGCAGCAGCAATTCAACCAGAACGCTCTAATCAGTTTACCTATTTAGGTTTACAGACTTTATTTGACCGTTACTTCATTCACTCAAACGGCGTTCGCTTCGAATTACCGCAATTATTCTTTATGCGTGTGTCGATGGGTCTTACGTTAAATGAGCAAAATAAAGAAGAACGTGCAATCGAGTTCTATAACTTATTGTCTAGCTTCGACTACATGGCTTCTACGCCTACCTTGTTTAACTCAGGTACGTTACGTCCACAGCTTTCTAGTTGTTACTTAACAACGATTGGCGATGACCTTTATGACATTTATGGCGCAATGCGTGACAACGCAATGCTTTCTAAATGGGCTGGCGGTTTAGGTAATGACTGGACACCTGTACGCGCATTGAACTCTTACATTAAGGGTACAAACGGTAAGTCTCAGGGTGTTGTTCCGTTCTTGAAAGTTGCGAACGATACAGCTGTTGCGGTAAACCAAGGTGGTAAGCGTAAAGGTGCAGTGTGTGCATACTTAGAAACTTGGCACTTAGACATCGAAGAATTTTTAGAACTTCGTAAAAATACAGGTGATGACCGTCGCCGTACACATGACATGAACACTGCGAACTGGGTTCCAGACTTGTTTATGCAACGTGTATTTGAAGATGGTGAATGGACATTATTTACGCCTTCTGAAACTCCTGACTTGCACGACTTAACTGGTGCTGAATTTGCTGAGCGTTATGCTTACTATGAGTCTGTAGCGAAAGAAACAAACATGCTACACAAGAAAGTACGTGCTAAAGACTTATGGCGCAAAATGCTTTCTATGTTGTTTGAAACTGGTCACCCGTGGATTACATTCAAAGATGTATGTAACTTACGTTCACCACAACAACATGTTGGTGTAGTTCACTCATCTAACTTATGTACTGAAATTACCTTGAACACAAATCAAGACGAAATTGCAGTATGTAACTTGGGCTCGATCAACCTTGTACAACACGTTCAAGGTGGTGTGTTAGACCGTGAGAAGTTAGCTCGCACAATTAAAACAGCAGTACGCATGCTCGATAACGTTATCGACATTAACTACTACGCTGTACCACAAGCGAAAAACTCGAACTTGAAACACCGCCCTGTGGGTATGGGTATCATGGGCTTCCAAGATGCTCTATATGAAATGAACATCGCTTACGGTTCAGACGCTGCTATTGATTTTGCTGATGAATCAATGGAAGTGATTAGCTACTACGCGATTGAAACTTCAAGCAACTTGGCTGTTGAACGCGGTGCTTACTCAACATTTAAAGGTTCATTGTGGGATCAAGGTATCCTCCCAATCGACTCTTTAGAAATTGTTGCGAAATCTCGTCCAGAGCGTATGTTCGAAGTTGACCGTACTCAACGTTTAGACTGGGACACTTTACGTGCCAAAGTTCAAAAAGACGGTATGCGTAACTCAAATGTGATGGCGATTGCTCCTACTGCAACCATCTCTAACATCTGTGGTGTTTCTCAGTCTATTGAGCCAACATTCCAGAACTTATATGTGAAATCTAACTTGTCTGGTGAATTCACTGTCATTAACCCATATCTCGTTCGCGCATTAAAAGAACGTGGTCTTTGGGACACAGTGATGGTTAATGACTTGAAACACTTCGAAGGTTCAGTACAAAAAATTGCTCGTATTCCTGAAGAATTAAAAGCAATCTTTGCTACTGCGTTTGAAGTAGATACACGCTGGATCGTTGATGCTGCATCACGCCGTCAAAAATGGATCGATCAAGCTCAGTCGCTTAACCTTTACATTGCTGGTGCAAACGGTAAGAAACTTGACATCACTTATAAGATGGCATGGTTACGTGGTCTTAAGACGACTTACTACCTCCGAGCTTTAGGTGCAACTTCTGCTGAAAAATCTACAATTAACACAGGTGCTTTAAACGCAGTTAAACCTGCGACTGTTGAAGCGGCTCCGGTTGCTGCCCCTGTTGTAGAAGCGAAAAAGCCTGAAGCAGTTGAAGAAGATGGTTTTACCCAAGCAGCTCCAGTTCCAATGGCTTGTTCAATCGACAATCCTGATTGTGAAGCTTGCCAATAACATTCAATAAAATTGCTCTTTTTCACTAAAGAGCAATTTTACAAGAGGTAAAGATTATGCTTTCTCATCTCAGCCATAACTATATGCTTGGTGTTGGAGTTTTAATCTTTGCCTTTCTTTTCTTTTATATGCCACTGGTTTACGCATTTTTCACAATACGTAAGCAACAGCGTAAGCAAAATAAGTAGTAGGGAGTAGAGACCAAAGGCCCAAAATTTGGTCATACTTCAATAAAACTTAATTTTGTTTACACATTAAAAGCGTATAGTAGGGACATCTTCGTTTAAGAGATGTCAAATATAGATATACACAACGAAGAGAGAACAAAAATGTCTATCCTTAGTTGGGACGATTTTGAAGATGATTCGCAAAAACCGGCTGCACCTGAACTCAAGTCTGCGCCCGTCAAATCGGAAAAAACGACTAATTCGCAGAATGTATCTTCTGCGGAGTCATCATCGCAGAGCTTGGCAACTTCACAATCCGCTGGAACCCATTCCGTGCGACCAACAGTTGCCTCCGATACGGTGGCTAGAGCCTCTGCAGCCTTAGAACATTTAGATGTTGCTCCTGGCCTTGAAGAGCTAGAAATGGGCGCGCAACGTGTTCAAGTTGATGACAAAGCCATGATTAACTGTCGTGCGGACTTGAACCAGCTTGTTCCATTTAAATATGAATGGGCTTGGCAGAAATATCTTGACGGGTGTGCAAACCACTGGATGCCGCAAGAAGTAAACATGAACCTAGACATCGCGCTTTGGAAGTCTGAAAACGGCTTAACTGAAGATGAGCGTACGATTGTTATGCGTTCTTTAGGTTTCTTCTCGACTGCGGACTCTTTGGTTGCAAACAACTTGGTATTGGCAATTTACCGCCATATTACCAACCCTGAATGCCGTCAGTACATCTTGCGTCAAGCATTTGAAGAAGCGATTCACACTCACGCTTACCAATACTGTATCGAATCTTTAGGTATGGACGAAGGCGAAGTCTTCAACATGTACCGTGAAGTTCCATCTGTTGCGCGTAAAGCAGCGTGGGGATTGAAATATACTCAATCTTTAACAGATCCTAATTTCCACACAGGCACACCTGAAAACGACCAACGTTTACTTCGTAACTTGATCGCGTTCTACTGTGTTCTTGAAGGGATCTTCTTCTACTGTGGCTTTACTCAAATTTTGAGTATGGGTCGTCGTAACAAGATGAACGGTGTTGCTGAGCAATTCCAATACATCTTGCGTGATGAATCTATGCACTTGAACTTTGGTATCGACATGATTAACCAAATCAAGATTGAGAACCCTCACCTTTGGAGCGCAGAGTTCCAACAAGAAGTGGTTCAAATGATTGTTGAAGGCACAATGCTTGAAATCGAATATGCGCGTGACACGATGCCACGCGGTGTATTGGGTATGAACGCAAGCATGATGGAAGAATATTTGAAATTCATCTGTAACCGCCGTTTATCTCAGTTAGGTTTACCAGAGCAATTTGCTGGTGTAACCAACCCGTTTGCGTGGATGTCTGAGATGATGGACTTACGTAAAGAGAAGAACTTCTTTGAAACGCGTGTAACTGACTACCAAACTGGTGGTGCGTTAAGCTGGTAAGTTTGATCTGATCGAGTTAAAAAAGAGCCTAAATTTTAGGCTCTTTTTAATTTATAGGATAAATAAAATATAGATATTTTAACTATTTCGCTCATTTTTTCTTTTTATAATACAACATGAAAACATATTCACTTTGATTATTAAATTTCACACAACTCGATCACAACATGTTGATTTTACTTATTTTAATAATAAATTCGATATGAAAAATTTATCCAAGCAGATAAGTTTAGGCTTCTATTAATTCTAATATATCTAAATTATAATAAAATCAGATATAAAGGAAAAAATCATGTTTGAAAGAGACAAAAAAAGCATCATATCCTTACTTTTTGCATGGAATGAAACAGTTTTGCCTCAAATACTTCCTGCACTACTTCTAGTTTTAATAATTTCAACAGCATTTAGCAGTTTGATATATTTTAATGTCATTAAAATTGCAACATTCCCTACTATTAGCTTTTCAATATTTGGTGTTATTTTATCCATTTTCTTAGGTTTCAAAAATACTGCTTGCTATGATCGATGGTGGGAGGCGAGAAAACTTTGGGGAACATTAATCGCCTCATCAAGACACATTCTCCGTGAAACTCTTCTACTCACAAAATCTTATCGAATATTGATACTGAATTATTTAATATTATTCAGTAGCATATTACGCTATAGATTACGTAATATCCCATTAAATGCAGACCTACTCTCAAATTATAGTTTTCTTAGCGATTCTGATATCAAAATATTACTAGAACAAAAAAATCCACCTCAATTTATTTTAGAAAAAATACAACATGTTTTGATTACAGCACTAAAAGAACAAGCGGTGACAGATATTATTTACAATCAAATAAACACGCATATTACTGATTTAGGTAATGTCCAAGCAGGATGCGATAGAATAAAAGACTCACCTCTTCCATACTCATATTCTGTACTATTACATCGTGCGGTATATTGTTTTTGTTTTACATTACCATTTAGCCTAGAAACCACATTAGGAATTGGCACTCCTTTCTTAGTTGGCCTGATTGCTTATTTATTCTTAGGATTAGATGCTCTCAGCACTCAACTTGAAGAACCTTTTAATTTAAATATTAATGGATTACCTCTCGATAAGATGGTTTCGAATATTGAATATGAAATTAATAAACATTTATGAGATTAATAATATAATTTGATCCCTTCTTATAGATACCAAATAGTATCTGTTCATAGTCTTAATGCTACTCTCTGCTTTTCTCCGACCAAAACGCTTGTGGGAATATTTGTTTGCGAGACTAAACACCCATACGACGTTGTTGAATAGATAAATTTATTTCCTCTTTTTTATCCAAAGCAAAGCTGACTATTTATTTAAATCCAACCATGTGTTGGAGCTATTGGTCTAGCAATCACATGCAAGATACTGTTTTTTCTTGCACCTGAATGTCCACCCAGACCTATTACTAAAGCATCAGAATTTATTGAGTATAGATTACAAAACCAACGCCTCGACAAAAGCTTGCCAAAGTTAAGCCGGCTGTTTGTGCCATTTGTATTGCCATACTCGTTGGGGCCGAAATCGTTGCAAGTAAAGCTATATTTAAAACAGCACACTTTCGAATCAGCTCATAACTTGCTCGACTAGTCATCACAACAAAGCCTTTCGATAAGTCAAAGTTCTGTGCAGAAATATGCCCCAGCAATTTATCTAATGCATTATGACGTCCAACATCTTCAAATAAAGCTAGAATTATTCCATTCTCAACCCAAGCTGCAGCATGCGCTCCCCCTGTAACAGCCGTAATTTTTTGCTGACTTTTTAATTGTTTCACTGCGCTAGGGATTTCACTTAACCAATCTGATTTAACTGGATGACTAATTTTTGGTAAAGAAAAATGTAATTGTTGTAGGCTCTCTATACCGCATAAGCCACATCCTGTTCTACCAATGAGCATTCTGCGGTGTTCTTTTAATGCCATAAAAGCTTTTGATGAAATCTGCATCTCAACCTGTATGCCAAAATTATTCTGAATTATATCAATTGAGTAAATTTCTTTTAAACTTCCCACTATCCCTTCAGAAAGACTAAAGCCTTTTGCAAATTCTACTACATCAGTTGGTGTAGCCATCATAACAGCATGCGATATGCCATTGTAAACTAAGGCAATAGGATACTCTTGAACAACTTTATCAAACTGAGTCTCTGTTTGGCCTTTCTCAAATCGTGTAATTTGAATTGACTCATAACCTGACAATTTTAGTTCCAACTTTAGTTTTCCTTACAATTAAGAATGGCAATCAAAGATTGCCATTCAATTTCACTAATAGTGAACTAAAGTACTAAATACTTAGATTCCAACCTTGTTCTCTGCATTTTCAGGATCAACTTCGGTAAATAAATTGAAGTGCTCAGGCGCATCACCTGGATGTAGAACAACTGGGATACTCTTCGAGGCTGGAATTTTCGCGTATTTATCATGACTTGAAAGCGCAACAAGAGGATTCGTCTCAGGATAGTATGCCGCTAAACTTCCTTGCGGAATGTTATAAGGCACTATTCGGAAACTTTTGACCACTCGTTTCACGCCATCAGAGAATACGCTTTCAATATCAACCCATTGATTATCAACAAATCCTGCTTCATCAATGTCTTTTTGATTCATAAACAATACGCGACGTTGACCAAAAACACCTCTATATCGGTCATCAAGTCCGTATAAAGTCGTGTTGTATTGATCGTGTGAACGAGTCGTCATTAACGTATAGACTTTGCTCTCTTTATACTCAGCAGCATATTGATTTTCTTGATCTTTATAGACTTCTGTTAATGGTGTGATGAGGAACTGGGCTTTACCAGCTGGGGTGTTCCAAACCTTCTCATTCGCAGGATGGATAAGATGGAAACCACCTGGTTGATATACGCGACCATTGAAATCTTTGAACTCTTCAAAAACGTCTTCAATAGAATCACGAATACGATCATAATCCTCAATATACCAACGCCATTTAATTTTAGAGTCTGATAAAGTCGCTTCAGCCATTCGCGCAACGATATCAGGTTCAGAAAGTAAGTTTTGTGAAGCAGGCTCATTACGTCCAGCTGACAAATGGACATTACTCATTGAATCTTCAACCGAGATAGCCTGATTACCCTTCAGTTGTTTATCTACTTCTGTTCGACCTAAACACGGTAAAACTAATGCGTCTTTACCACAAACTAGATGACTACGGTTTAGCTTAGTTGCAATATTGACAACCAATGAACAACGTCTTAAAGCTTCTTGCGTATATGGAGTATCTGGAGTTGCAACCGCGAAGTTTCCACCTAAACCAATAAAGACCTTCACATCCCCTTCATACATCGCCTTAATGGTATCAACGACACCATAACCATGTTTTCTAGGTGATTTAATTCCAAAAACGCGGTCTATGTTATCAAGCATTTTTTCACTTGGTAACTCATGAATCCCCATCGTCCTATCGCCTTGCACATTACTGTGCCCACGAACTGGACATAAGCCTGCTCCTGGACGGCCAATCTGCCCTCTCGCTAACAATAAATTCGCTAACATATGGACATTGGCCGTACCATGTCTGTGTTGTGTGATCCCCATGCCCCAACAAAAAATTGAACGCTCAGAATCTAAGAACATTTTAGCAATTGATTCTAGATTTTCTGGAGAAAGACCAGAATATTTATAAATATCACTCCATTCTGTTCGATCAATTTCTTTTAACATTTCGTCAAAACCAACTGTATTCTCGGCAATATATTGACGATTAAATACACTGGCTTTACCTGCCAGCAATGCTTGTTTATCCCATTCATGAAGATGTTTCATCATGCCTAACAGAAGAGCATAATCCCCGCCAATTTTAGGCTGGAAATAAAAACGACTAATCGGAGTACTTCCATTAGTCATCATCTCAATTGGAGCCTGCGGGTCTTGGAAACGTTCTAATCCACGTTCTTTAATAGGATTAATGGCAATAATATTCCCACCTCTACGCGAAACTTCACGCAAAGTACCTAGCATTCGAGGATGGTTCGTACCTGGATTATGTCCAAAGCTGAAGATTGCATCTGCTTCATCAAAGTCTTCTAGAGTAACTGTACCCTTCCCATGCCCAATAGAGTCTTTCAAACCCACGCTAGTCGTTTCATGACACATGTTTGAACAATCGGGGAAATTATTGGTTCCAAAACTGCGCACAAATAATTGGTATAAAAACGCAGCTTCATTACTTGCTCGGCCTGAAGTATAAAAAGCGGCTTGATCAGGATTATCCAAAGCTTGAAGATGCTTAGCAATGATTTGAAACGCATCATCCCAAGAAATTGGAACATATTTGTCCGTAGCTGCGTCATAACGCATCGGATCTGTTAAACGTCCCAAATCCTCTAAATAGAAATCATTTTGCTCGGCTAGCCAACTGACAGTATGGTGCGCAAAAAATTCTGGAGTGACTCTTTTACTTGTTGCTTCGAATGCAACAGCTTTTGCTCCATTTTCACAAAAGTTAAATGCATGAGCATTCTTTTTTTCAGGCCAAGCACAACCAGGACAGTCAAAACCTGTTGGCTGGTTAATATTCATTAAAGTAATTGAGCCTTTTGCGAAAACTTCTTGCCTTTTTAAATTTCGAGCAACACTCAATAAAGCCCCCCATCCACCAGCAGGATGTGTATAAGGTTCGATACGCGCGAAATTCGTATTTTCCTGAATATGACGCTCTTCACCTTCAGGTTTTATTTGTTCTGAATTGTTCATTTGAGTGCCCTCTTTATTGGGTTACCTGATTTACTCTAAAATCAGCTCATGAAAAAATTTTAGATCACTTTACTTTACAACCACTCATGACAATCATTCATCATTGTTATCACTTTATTTCATTAAATTACAATTATCTACTCGACATAATAAAACAGTTCTTAAATCGATTTTTTTGCAGATCATCCATCTATAAGTTTATTTCCTTAAATTAATAATTTTCTATCATAATGAAAATTATATTTTTTAAACTCGATTCATTTAATATTTGTTATATATAATATTTTTATTAAATTAATATCTCCTATTAATCTATAATCTTCAAGTACGTCCAAGATAAAATATACATTATAGGTATAATGAATTATTAACAACTCACTTTTACTTCATGCTTATTTTTCAAAAAAAACTGGTCTATTAGCTGCCCTCTTTCATATCTACATATTCATAAAAATGTACGATCTTTAGGTCAGATTTAAATAGCCAAATACAACCTTTTCAACTCAATGTTGAAATCATTTAAATCACTTCCCACTGCTAGGCCTGATGCTTTGATCATGCCCTTATCTAAAGCAATAACATCTTGTGCAGTCATCTGTGCATGTGAATAGCTAGAACAAATAAAACAGGACTAAAAAGCAGAATTCGTGCTCTTTCGATGAGTTTTATAGAGTTTCCACATTAGTTGTAATTTAAATGTTTCGTTAACACATCTATAAAAAGCCTCACTCTTATAGGAAGGTTTTTTCTATTTGGATAAATTACATATATAGGAATCATATCACTTTTGTAAGTTGGTAATATTTGCACTAATTTCCCTGATTGAATATCTTTTTTAACTAAAAAATCTGGTAAATAAGCGATCCCTAAGCCCTCCACCGCAGCATCTTTTATGGCTTCTCCACTATCAAATTTTAATCGACCAACTCCCTTAATTGTATTTAATACACCGTCTACGGAATAAAGATCAAAATTATAATTATTTGATTTTAATCCATAAATAAGAATTTGATGATTTTTTAAATCTTCTGTAATTTGAGGAGTTCCATTCTCGATTAGGTAAGAGGGAGCTGCACATAAGCAGAGATTCGCTTTAGTAATTACTCTAGAAATTAGTTGTGAATCTGGTTCAAACTCCCCAATTCTTATCCCTAAATCGAACCCCTCTTCGACTATATCTACAATTCGATCAGAGAAGCTTATTTCTGCACCTAATTGAGGCCAAGTTTCTAAGAATTGTTTTAATAGGGGTAGAACGACTATCCGTCCAAAAGCTTGAGTTAACGTAAGTCTTAAAACACCCTTCGGTATAGGCTTATCTTGGCGTATATTCGCTTCTATCTCTTCTAGATTCTCTAAAATTTGTACACAGCTTTCATAGAATTTTTGTCCATCTGTAGTTAACGACATTTTCCGAGTTGTACGATGCAATAATCGTATACCTAAATATGATTCAAGACGCCCTATAGCCTTCCCCACAGCAGAACGTGTTAGTCCTAGCTTCTTCGCCCCAGCAACAAAACTTCCTTGGTTTGTAGTTGTTACAAATATTCTAATTGCTGAAAGATCTAAATTTTCTTTGGACACTCATTGTCCCCTAATTAGCGAATCCTTTTCCCGAATATATGCACTATCTTATCTTTTGTCGAGTACGAGTTTTCACTGGAAATTTGGCCAGAAATGTTTCGCGTTTGGCATTTATTTAGCGAAATTTTACCTTCGGCTGAAGCGGCGTTGAATAACACCTGTACTTTCCTTAATGATGCTTTATCTAAATCAAAACTTTCCTAAAAAATTATCGAATGAGTGTAACTATGAACACTAGAACCCCTATTTTCCCTAAAAACAGACATACGCTTTATCAAGAGCATGGCTATTCTGCTGCTATTAAATCTGGAGATTTATTATTTGTTTCCGGACAAGTGGGTAGTCATTCCGATGGAAGTCCCGAACCTAATTTTGAAAAACAGGTTGAGCTAGCATTTCATAATTTAGAAAATACCTTAGCGGCAGCTGGTTGCAGCTTTAATGACATTGTTGATGTTATGACTTTCCATACTGACCCAGAGAATCAATTCGAAACTATTATGAAAGTAAAATCGAAGATTTTTAATCAAGCCCCGTATCCAAATTGGACTGCTGTTGGTGTAAATTGGCTTGCAGGATTTGATTTTGAAATAAAAGTTACAGCTAGAATTCCATCCTCACAATAGAAAAGTTAATTTAACCCAAACCAAGGATTAAAATCTTATTATTTGAAAAAGAAACTTTTTTTATATAGTAAAATAAGGTGTCGGCTGACCCACATCAGCTTTTAAACGAACTAAAACTCAGCCGACAAATTAGATATACCAAATTATTTTTATAAAAACTTATATCCATATTATTATTTTACAAACCCAAATAGATACTTAAATAAAAAGATTACAAAACACATATATATTATTTAAGTTCATACCTTTATTAAGAAAAATATTTCAACTTTATTACAACCAATAAAATAAATATAAAACAAAAGCTTATAAAAAAACAATTTTAACATCCAATAAAATCTACTTTATTTCAATAAGATAAAATATGTTTTATTTATAATTTAAAAATAAATATATTATTTTAATATTAAAATTTATTATTAACTCACCTCATCTTTTATGTTTAAAAATGTTATTCAAAATAACCATTATTTTTATTCCATTGATTTTAAATATGTTTGAAGATTTACTTCATCACTAGTGACAAATTGCACAACTTGACACCAAATAGCAAAAAATTAAATACTCTTTCTCAATTATGTGCTTTGACTCACATAATCAATAAATAGCAATAACAATATCTCAAACAAATCACATGGAAATAGATTATGTTTATTAAAAGTATTTTATCTTCGATTACTAATATTATCCCACTTCCTGAAAATAGTAACACAAGCAGTAATTTAGGTAATGGCTCGGGTGATGGCCTACTTAATGGAATAGCTTCCGGAAATGGTGAACACAACTATGGAATTGGTAATGGTATAGGTGATGACGCAAGTATTACCGCACCAATTACTATTCCTCTCAACCTCTCTGGCAACTCAATTACACTCATAGGTAATTCATCTTCAAGTTCAGTTAACACCTCTCCGACAACAACCTCAAATACAGTCAACGACAACGACACCACTAATAATGGCAATGGTTCTACCTCTGGTGGCGGCGCAGGTAACGGCTCTGGCGATGGTCTTTTAAACGGCGCGGCCTCTGGTAATGGCGAACAAAACTTTGGGATTGGTAATGGCATTGCCGATGACGCAAGCATTACTGCCCCACTTTCAATTCCAATTAACCTTGCGGGCAACTCAATTACACTCATTGGAGACTCATCCGCAAGCTCGGTTAATAACTCATCAACCAACACATCGAACACCGTTAATGACAACGACACCACTGATAACGGCAATGGCTCAGGTGCAGGTAATGGTTCTGGCGATGGTTTACTAAATGGAATTGCCTCTGGAAACGGTGAGCATAATTACGGTATCGGAAATGGCATTGCTGATGACGCAAGCATCACTGCCCCAATTACCATTCCCCTCAACCTTTCTGGTAATTCAATTACCTTAATTGGTAATTCATCTTCTAGTTCAGTGAACACCTCACCAACCACGACTTCAAACACTGTTAACGACAATGACGTGACGAATAACGGTAATGATGATAGTGGCGTGAGTGCTCTTGGTGGATCTGGCAACAGTTCAGGTGATGGTGCAGGCAATGGCCCCGCTTCTGGTAATGGTGAACATAACTATGGCATTGGCAATGGTAACGGCGACGATGTTGATATCACCGCTCCTATTACTGGCGTTCTAAACCTGTCTGGAAACTCATTTACTTTAATTGGTGATTCTTCATCAAGTTCAGTCAATACTGCCCCAACCACAACTTCAAATACTGTTAACGACAATGACACCATTGATAATGGTAATAGTGGCGGCACAGGTAGCAGTTCTGGAAATGGTTCTGGCGATGGACTATTAAACGGTGCGGCTTCTGGCAATGGCGAACACAACTACGGTATTGGCAATGGAAACGGTGATGATGTAGATATTACCGCGCCAATTACAGGTGTTTTAAACTTCTCAGGTAATTCTTTCTCGCTCATTGGCAATTCATCTTCTAGTTCAGTTAATACGGCCCCAACTACCACGAGCAACACGGTTAATGACAATGACGTGACTGATAATGGAAATGATGGAGGTGCTCTAGGTGTTGGCGGAAGTTCTGGAAACGGAGCTGGAGATGGCCTACTCAATGGTGCAGCCTCTGGCAATGGCGAACACAACTACGGCATTGGTAATGGAAACGGTGACGATGCAGATTTCACATTCCCTCTCACTGGTGTATTGAACTTTTCTGGAAACTCACTTTCAGGTTTCGGCAGTTCATCTAGTGACTCGGTAAATATTGCTCCAACCACCACAACAAACACAGTCAATGACAATGACACTATTGATAATGCCAACACAGGCGGCCTTGGTGATGGTTCGGGCAATGGCTCTGGCGATGGTCTGTTAAACGGTGCGGCCTCTGGTAATGGTGAACATAACTATGGCATTGGCAACGGAAATGGTGACGATGCAGACTTTACGCTTCCATTTACTGGCAGTTTAAACATTTTGGGTAATGCCCTATCAGGAGCAGGCGGTTCTTCGACAGACTCTATTAATATTTCACCAACAACCACTTCAAATACAGTCAATGACAACGACACGACCAATAACGGCAACACAACAGGCGGCTTGATTGGTTCGGATGGTTCTGGCAACGGCTCTGGTGATGGCCTATTAAATGGCATTTTAGCAGGTAACGGTGAACATAATTACGGCATTGGCAACGGTAATGGCGATGATGTTGACGTTACTGCCCCTATCACAACGCCAATCAATGTATTAGGTAACTCTTTCTCATTTATTGGCGGTGATGGAGACATCCTAAGCCCAATTACTGGAATTATTGGTGGCATTGGTGGTATCGGTGGCGATCTAGGTGATAACCCAATCACAGGCCTTATTCAAAGTGGCATTGATATTCTACAAGGCGCGGAAAGTCTAAAAACCAGTCTGATCAATGGCGGTATTGATACGGTTGCCAGAACAATTATTGGTGTATTCCCTGATGCAGAGCATCCTGTCGGTGATTTTGCTGACCTTGGAAAACTGATTTTTGAAACTTCTCGCGACAGTGTTAACGGTACGCTTGAAGCCATTTCTGACCTTGCAGGCGCCGACCTAGATGGGGCAAGCGGTTCAATCACGGGTGTAGTTACTACTCTGATTACAAATGGTTCAACGGCTTCTACAATTATTCAGCATATTGTAGGTGATGACCTTGTGACTGAAAATGGTGGTCTATTGGGCTCAATCACCACTATTATTGGTGACATTGATAGTGGAGACGGTGGTTTCTTGGGTGGTCTGGATGGAATAATTTCTATCGACAATGGCAGCTCTGACGAAAACAGCCTTAGTATCGATACTATTTTAGGAAATATTCTCGGCTCGGTAGGTTCGAATGAAGGTATTGCTGTGGGTGAACCTGACCCAACTGGCGGTAGTTTGATTCATACGATTTCTTTCACATCGGTAAACCAATTAACTGACCAACTTTTAAATGCTTTACCAACAGTCTAATTTATTGGTAAACACCTAAGTAATTTAGAAGGCACCTTTCAAATCTCGTGTTTGGAAGGTGTTTTTATTTAGAGAACATTTCACTGTAATGCGTGAAAGTACTCATGTTTATATATCATTAGGCTAGATCCAAATAACCAAATACAGCCTTTTCAACTCACTGCTGTAAAGAAAAGAACTTTTTTAAAACTCGCAAGATGTCATAATTTCTTAAATATAATCAATCTTTTCCCGAGTACAAAACTGAGCCGACTAAAACCGCTTGTCCGGCAATGCTGACATGTAATATTGAATCTGTTTTCTCAACTGTCACTAGAACTCGCCCTGGTTTTTCTATTGCGAGGCCTTGATACCCCCAATAACTTACTTTCTGGTCACATTCGATTAAATCGTAGTGAACAAGGTACGCTCCTGCTGGACCATTTGCATTACCAGTTACAGGATCTTCATTAATACCGATTGCAGGTGCGAACATTCGACCATAGGTAATAGGTTCTTGCTTACTACCTTCCAAGACAAATGGGAAAAAACCATTGCAACCTATTTCAGCGCTAATAGCTTTCAGTTTTTCATTGTTTGGAATTAATCCATCAAGCTTACTTCTGCTCCGCATTGGCACCATCACCTTGGAATGCCCGGTCGTGACAACTTGTATTGGCAAGTCAGCAAAATCACTTTCGCTCACACCCAGTGCGCTTGCAAGTTCACTCTGTTGATTCGCACTAAAAGGTGGTAAAAACTCTACGCGACCTTGAGTCATTTTTACCAATAACGCTTCTGGACTTCCAAATATTGAAACGGGTAAATGACCAGCCCCCGTTTTTGCGATTAATGGATAGTCTGATTGGTGGCCTGTAGTTGCACGTAAAAAATGAGTGGCGATCGTCGCATGTCCACAGATCGGGACTTCATTTGTTGGCGTAAAATATCGAACATGTATGTCATGGCTTTGATCTTTAGGTGACAAAACAAAGGCAGTTTCTGAATACCCTGTGAATGCAGCAATATCTTGCATCTCTTGAGTTGTAAGATGGTCAGCGTCTAGAACAACTCCCGCTCGATTTCCTGTATTTGGTTTGGTAGTAAATGCATCAACCACATAAATGGTCGTCATGGCACGACTCCTCTGTTGTTAAAATAGTGATCTCAGAAATAGCTCTCGCCATAACCAGAAAATCTTATTTAATTGCAGCAAAACATGTCATAGCTCTAAAAGGTTTATAGTCGCCTCATATAATGATTTTTTGAGTCTTTGTAGTGGTTGTTTGAATTGTATAAATCTAAACATCGGAGATACTATAGTTTTTATTGAAAACGCATTTTTTAAATATGGAAAGGTATGAACTGGGACGATACTAAAATTTTGTTAGCTATTGGCCGGACTGGCGGGTTGAGCCGCAGTGCAAAATTGCTTGGTATCAGTGTTTCTACAGTACATCGCAGAGCCGTTGAACTGGAGAAAAGTCTCAATGCGACTCTTTTTTCCCGAGACAATGATGGCTATACACTTACCCACGTTGGAAAACATTTTTTTTCTTTGGCTGAAAAAGCAGAAGAGCATTTAATAGCGATGGAACGTTACAACGATCAAGGACAACAATCATTGTTCCGTATTGCTTTACCTGAGTTAATTGGGCAGCAGTTGCTCCAATCAAAGCTAACAGCATTGCAACTGAAGCACCCAGATTTACAATTAGAAATCTCAACGAGTGTCGTTCCTGTTGATTTTTCCCGACGGGAAGCTGATATTATTCTTCGACTTGTTCGTCCAGAAAGCGGGCGTTACATTATTCGGCGACTTGGCAAACTGGAGTATGGTCTTTATTGTAGTCAAGATTATCTCGCCAGTTTCACAGAGCATACTGAAACGGATGATTTATTGAATCATCGTATAATCGGTTGGGACCGAAGCCTTCAATATACTTTCTTAGCACAATGGATGCGTGAACTCACCCAAGATGCATCCCCTGCCTTATCTTTTGATAACATGCACTCGCAACTACGAGCAGTCATTGAAGGACAAGGAGTTACAGCTCTACCTTGTTTTGTTGCCAAGGCTTCGGGTTTAGTGCCAATACTACCTGAGCAAACTTTAAAACAAGATGTCTGGTTAATGCGTCATTTAGATACTAAGAAAAGTGACTATTCAACGTTGATTAGTGAAACGATTGAAAAAGAACTACAAGAATATCTGTTGTGATAGATTGTTTGCTTGACTCAGACTGATAAAAAGAGGAAGAGAGAACGCACAAAATTTTCTTCGTAATCGTCAAATTAGATACGGAAACTATCGGTTACCCTCTAATTCACTATAGATAGTTTGTAGGCACCCATATCCTAGGAAAGTTTTAGTGTAAGACTTGACTCCTATCCCACCTCAACACTCATAGATTTCCCACTTATATACTAAATAAAAATATTTTAAAGAAGAATCACTTAAATCTAGAAATTTTAAAATCAAATATATAAATCAAAAAAAACTAAATACTAATTTTTAGTATATACAAAAATAAATATCTTTTAATATTCAAACCTAACAACCACAAGCCCAAAACATGTTATAGATAAGGAGAGCTGGAGCCCCTATAGGATAGGTATCACGATCTAGAACTTTATATAGCCTAGTCTTATATTTTATAATTAGTATTTTTTCTTTTCGATCAACTACCAAACCAACTCGATAAACAAAATAAAGAGAATCATTATTATTTATTCGCCTAAAGACAAATTGTACTGAATCCTCTTTTTGAATTTTTGAATGATCAATTACTATAAAACCATTACATATAGGACACTTCCATTTATCTAAATCAATACCAATATGCATATTTAAGTTTACCACATCATATAAATTAAGATTGTGCTACAAAACATACATAACAATATCAACAGAAAAATAAAAACATCAATATGAATTTAATTTTAAAAATAAAATTCAATTTAGTAAGTATTAAATTAAAGATTTAAACATAATTTAATACATAAAAAACAGCCAAACTAAAAAAATAATTTATTATTAAACCCCAATATTAATAATTATAATTACTCACTAGATTTTTCAATTATTCTTTGTATCACAGTTCTCGACACAGCAAGATCCTTAGCTAAAGAATATACACTAAATCCTTTTTTAAATTTATTAATAACTTCTTGTTTTTGATCATTCGTTAATTTTTCAGGTCTACCTACTTTCTTAGATAATTTATATTTTTTGTCCGCAGTTTGATCAGACAAGAAAAGTTTTTCAAAACCGATACAAATTCCTATAAAATGAATTAAATTTTCTTTAATATCTCCTTTTAATTCATTATTCATATAACCCAATATAATCAATTTAATTTTTTTCTTTCAATTAAAATAATTGTTGATAATATTTCTTTAAAGCTATTTCCTAAACAGTCAATACCTTTGACAATTAAAAAGTCATCCTCTTCCAAAGAATAATTAATTAAATTAAAAAACATAGACCTTAAACTAATAGATTTATCAACTGAGACCAACTCTAGAACTACTCTAGTATCTTGAATTTTATGATTAAAATCATTTAACATTGAAATAAAAAATTCTTTTTCTTTATCAAAGTCATCAAGATTAGAATTAATTCGCATATAAGCATAAGTACGCATGCTTCCCCCGTCCTTGGAATTATGTGAAGTACATTCCAAATGTATGTTCAAATCAAAAATTTGGTTCTAGACACTTTTAGAGCTTCACTTATTGTTTTTTATATATAATTAATATCTTAAATTTATATTTTTTTATATTAATATAAATATTTTTATATTTCCACCCATTAAATAACATAAATATATAATATTAAAAAACATTATATAAATAACAAAAAGATACCCTGAGAAGTTAATTATTATTTTCAGATTTAGATATCATTAATAAAAATTAGCAATAAACTTTAAATATAATAGCTATAAAAATCAATTTTAAATAACAAAGTATCTTTATATATATATAACAATAAGCCAGATACTCTTTACAATAAATTATCCAAAATTGTTTTAAACCTATGTATTTAATTTTTCATAAATTTATACACACAACCCCAAACAAAATAAAAACAAAAAATAAATTAATAAAAATCAACTACATACATCAATTACAAATAATCACATTAGCAATAACTTATTGTTTTTTTATTTTCCACCTACTTAAATTAATTTAATTAAACAATAAAACTAGATTTTAATATAATATTTATATTAGATTCAGAAATATTCAAATTAAAGGGCTAATTCAAGATGGAAAATATCATACAAAAAAAATCAATAAAGTTATTAACTAATATAATTGTGAAAGTTAATAAAAGTTAGAAGTAAGTAGTTATTTAACTATGTATTTAATTGATATGTTTTAAACACTGTATAGTACACTTTTGTGATTTAGTTCATGTTTTTTTTAAAAAAATAAGATGCTAAGATTTGTTTTGTTTTTGTTTCATTTTGGTGTTTTAATATGCGTACATATGCCTATGTTAGAATAGAGCCTAATTTGCAATTTGAATTTTCTAGGTATATCTCTTTTTTTAGTGAGTATGGCTATAAAATCCAAAAGAATAGATTAGTAGTAGAAGAAGTATCAGTTAATAAATCTATTGCTTATAGAGATAAATTTCTGAATTTAATAAGCTATTCTTTAGAGGAAGGAGATATTTTAGTGATAAAAAGCATGGATTGCTTGGGCAATAGTTTTGAAGAAATTTTAGGAATAGTTGATAAAATTGATCAGAAAAAAATTCGATTAATATGCTTAGACTATTCTAAAAATGAAATTAATGGTGACTTGAAAATTTTCTTTCTCCATTTTCTCAAATTATCAGCCGAATTTGAGAAATTGTTCAAGTCTGACAATAAGAAGTTCAAGGATCACAAACCAGCAAGAAAAGTTGGTCGGCCAGAAATATTAAATAATGAACAAAAAAATAGAGTGATTGAATTATTTAAGAAAGGCTACAGCGTATATTCACTCGCTAAAGAATTTTCAGTTACAAGAACAGTAATTCAGCGAATTTTAAATAATGCAACGAAAAGTAATGTATTGTAATTATTAAAATTTTTAACTTTGCATCCTATTACATACACATGGAATAATATAACAAGGAAGAGTAATGAACAATACAGTATTAAACCGCTAAGCAAAATTAACTCGAGATACTATTAAATCCCAAGCAATGATAAAATAAGTTATTGAAATTTAAACACATATTCAAAATATATTTTATGCTTGAAATTTAGATGTCGACCATTATAGATTAAATTACTTTTTCCATACGATTCGTTAAAAGTAATTTTATACTTTTATTATGATTGCTCAACAAATTAAATAATATTTATTTTCAATAGTTTGCAAAAAAAAATTATATAAAAATATAATTTATATATATTTACTATTGATTATATTATATTTAGATCGTAGAGTTTTCCTTGAATTAAAATGATTTTATTTTCAAGAAAAACTTGACAGTATAGATCTATTTTAAACAATTGATTAACAATTCAACCATTTGAAATTTATAAATTTCAGCTTTCAACAAAAGCAATTCATGCTTTTACAGGCTCTATTATGAATAGTTTATTTATTTTAAAATATGATAAATATTTAATATGAATGATATTTTTTTGAATTTCTCAATAGGCTCAGCAACAGGTAAGATTTATATTCCGACAGGAACTGGACCTTTTCCAACAATTATTATTTTTGATACAGGTTTAATAAAAATCACAGAAACTTATGCTACTTTCTATGCAAAAAAAATGAAAGAAATAGGTTTTTCTGTTTTTATAATAAAATTAAACTTAAATAAAAAAAATGAAATTGGTTCAACAATAGAATATATTTTAAGCCGAGAGGAGGTAAATAGTAATAAGATATACTTAATAGAAATTGAAAAAAATAATCTGATAGATTTCAATATGGAATCATATAAAAATTATTTTCAAGCTATTACTTCAATTAATTGCTTTAGTTTAAATAGTTAACATATTTAAAGAGAACTTTTTTAAAATTACTTGAATGATTTATAGAGAGACTAAGCTACTAAAACTTAGTCTATTTTTATGTACTTAATTATCAAAAACCATGACTAACAGATGATTTAGAAACATAAATTGAATTTTGTGGGTTTGCATCTTCTACCCAACATGATTTAGAGACATTAATCTCCTCGCCACTTACTAAAGTAAGCTTTGTCTGTTTCACATCGCTAGTAGCATTACTCGCAGCATAGTAATGATGCTTATCACAAATCACTGTCTTCTTATGATTACTTGCATACTGAGTAGCTTTATCTGCTGTAACCTCACCCGTACCTAAACTAGGGTGGCCTGATTTTTCTGCTATTAAATACAATTTATGGCTAGCAATGGTATTAATAGAAGCTGGCGAATAAACAAATTGATGTCCATATGGCTGATTCGCACATCCAGCCAAGATGAGTGTTAATGAAAATACGATTTGAGTTAGAATTAAATTCTTCATTAATTTTAATCCTCATGTTAAATATATAAACATCCATTTTTATAAAACCCATCTTAAATTAAAATTTATAGAATTAGGATCATTAATAATAGATATATCATTAAAATAAGTTTAAGTGAAATTTGACTTTACATTCTTAAATTAGAATCAAAAAATCAATATGATTTTAAATTCTTTATTAATCAAGAAGAGTCCACATCCTAAGAGGTTGTGGACTTAGTGAATATCACTCAAACCTGAAATACGAGGATGATTATGTAATATGTATCCTCAAGATTATATTTACATGAGAATCCACCACTATCAATTACAAATTAATTAAGTTAAAAATATTTTTTTCTAGGTTAAAAAATATCCTTAATTTACATACAGTAAGCTCACTCATAATTTAAAAAATGTTTTAAATACACTCTTTTTAAGTCAATTTTCAATCAAAAAAGTACTAAATTTTTAAGATTTTAAATAACTACACTTTTATAAACATATTAAAAATTATAATAATAAAACCTATTTTATAATATTTATATCTAAGATTAGTTAAATATTGGTGATTTATTATTTAAAGGTTTAATAAAATAAACTATAGGCACCAAGAATTACAAAGCTAAAAAACCCTTCTCATCAGAATTTAGTTTTATCCCTGATTCTATGATTGTTTTTTTAAGACAGTTAATGATTATTGCAGAGTTATAAAAATTATTATATCTATTTAATGGAAGTAATACATTTCGGTCACTTGCTGCTAATGATAAATTTGATAAAAAATTTCTCATGAACATATAGCCAGAGAAAGAATTATCTTTAAAAACTAAGCTACCATCAACATACGTACGCTTTATTATGCTATCTGGTAAATTCAATTGACTGTCATCCTTTTTAGCCAAAAAAGCTAATCTATACCACAACTTATTATAAGGTACTTGGTAAATATTATTTTGTAAATTGCTGCTATTTGTTGGTAAAAGAACTCTCCCCTTTGTGTCAATGTCATCTTTTCTTAATAATCTTTCTGACCAGTTTGCCATACCTTCAAGATACCAACTTGGTTTTAATGGACTATAACCATATTGATAAAGATGAAATATCTCATGGGCAACAACTGTCCAATAATTTCCCGGAAAGTTTTTTAATCTACTATTTAATTTAATCAACAAAGCCTTGTTTCTTTTAGGTCCATCAAAACTGTATACATAGGGTTTATCATAGGCAATACCATTATAATTTATACTAACCACATGAATATCAATATAATTTACTTCAGAATTATACCTAGGGCTCTTGATAGGATTAACAAAACCTAGATAGTCAAGTGCATCTATAGTTGCATTAGCTTGAATTGCAATGTTTTCTATATAATCTGGAATATTATTTTTATTAGCATCTATCTGCTCTATCTCATTCAGAGTATAGACGACCCTAATTTTCCCAGATTTATAATATTTTTTTTCGTCTTTTATAGTCATATTTTCTTTGACTCCAGCTAGACATACTAAGCTAAACGATGAGATCAAAAATAAGAAAATAATCTTTAATACATTATTTAAAAATAAGATTTTTCCATAGTTTAAAATTATTTTCATCATTGAATCTCCATACAGATCTAGCGCAGTTTTTATGGAATAAATTTATTTTTTCTCTATTACTTAATAATTCTACAGTAGTATTAATAAATTTTCCCGTATCATTATCCTCAATCAAATAACCATTATAGTCATTAATAATCATTTCACTCGGACCATAATCAATATCAAAAGAAATTACTGGACAATTATTCTTCAAAGAATCTAATATGGCCATACAAAATCCTTCGGATCCACTAGTAAACAACATGAGATCTGCATTTTTAAGTACAGAACTTACATCTGCAATGAATTCACGTAGTCGCACAATACCTTCCAAATTATTATTTTTTATAACTTTATTTAAATTTTCTTTCTCAGGCCCGAAGCCATAAATATCTAAGTTTGCTTGAGGAATTCTCTTATGAATCTCACTAAATAATTCAATAAGTAGATCTAACCGTTTTACTTTATCAAACCTTGCCAAACATACACATTGATATTCCTGTGGTGAAGTTAAACTATTTTCAAATGTTGTATTTTTATAAAAATGGGGGATAACTGTATAGTTAGAATAAGAACCAAATCTCTTGCTAAAATCTATTTTTTGTTTATCTGTTAGAAAAATGAGATGATCAATTTTATCTAAGTTCTCAATATAACTATTGTAGTGAGCATTAGGTTTTGAATCTTTTTCTCTAGCTTTTGAGTAATGTGCAGCATGAATAACCCCAATCACAGTAGAATTTTCTTTTTTATTCAAAAGTATGTTTTTTGCAAAAACTATAGCTCTATCAACAATATAAACCTTATGTTCATTCATATTAATTTTAGATAAAGTATATTCAAACAATTCAATTTCTGAATTAAACTTTCGTGAAATTATACCCTCCTCTCCATATAGATATAAACTAATTATCTTTCCTTCCTTATTATAATTTCTTGATAGAACAAGATGATTATTAATGTCATAGAAGTCTTCTGTAATAACTAATCTATTACTATCTAAGACTTGTGATGAGCTCAAAATTCCCTTTTCATTAAATTTCAATCTTTTAACTATTTGTCCAGATTCAAAAATATTTATATGACTTAAAAGCCCTTGCTTGTTTTTAACATAATATTTACAAAGTTTATTTTTATCATCAAAGACCTTAACATTTCCTAGATTATCATTTTCAATGTTTTCTTCTTCGGTGGAAAATTTATAACTATTTCCATGCTCAAGATCAACTGAAAATTCATTTTTTTGATAATAAGAATATAAATTTAAGAAATTAATATTTTTATTTACTTCTAGATCTAACAGTCCACTTAAATATAAATCCTTATAAAGTACATTAATCATAGGATTATAAGAAAGAGTACATATATTTACTTTAATTCCATTCCTACTAAATAAATCTGCTCTTTTAATCAGTGCAATTAATAGACCATTTTTTTCCTGCTTAATTGCAGGATAAAGCATATATATACCCTTTTCCTGTAACATTATAATTCTCTTATCTTAAATTGATAGGTAAAAAGTTATTCTTGAAAGGTGGTTTTGCATTTTCTTGTAACCACTCATAATAATCAACCTGAGCTTTTGCTACAGGATAAGCCATAAATCCAATTCCTGGACCTGCATTGACCTCAAATATAGCAATGTTCCCTTCCTGATCAATGCCTAAATCTAAACCTAATGAGTCTAAGCGCCATGCATATTGCTTTTGGAAAGCCAGAGGGAATTTTTCGAAAATTTTCTTTATACTTTTATTAATTTTCTCAAATGAATTTGGATAATATTGCTCTAAAAACATTTTTTCACGCGTAGTGATTAATGCTCCTTGCATACCATTCGTAATATCAATATTTTTATTGATATTTACATAGGGAAAGAATTTTATTAACTTCCACTTACCACCCGCTCCTCTACTAATTTGCATGCGAAAAACTGTATTGAGTGAATTATTTGTACAACTATTAAAATACTTACTTAGGGAATAACCTTTATTCTTAATATCTTTATCAAAAAAATGTCTAAGTTCATTTTTATTAAATTCATTTTTTTTATCTAACTGCTTTACAATATATTTTTTATCTAAGAACTCTACAGAAAAAATTCCTTTCCCCTGATTACTTGATAAGGGCTTTAATATCACTTTCTTATATTTTTGAATTGCATTCAAAAGATCATCAAATTCTTTACAGTCTTCAACACTTATCAAGAATTCATTGATATCTTCAATTTTTTTTAATTTTAGGTCAACATTCTTTTTTGTTCCAATTCTATTTGATGTAAAAGGAATTTTTTCTGCTAATTTTAGATATATTTCCTTATCCTCCGCCTTAACAGCTAGCCTATTTTGAATTACATGAGGAAAGTTAAATTCTTTTTCTAAAACTTTTCCATTTAATATAGTCTTGCCTACTATCTTTTCAGTTTCAAAACATACATCTTTTGCTGTAAAAACATAAGCTTCATGCCCTCGGCTTTGGGCAACAATAATGAAGATTTCCTCTACATCAGTTAAGTTTTTTGCTGGTTTTAAAATTCCAAATATAGACATTATATTACTCCAATTAAATCATTAATCATTTCTTGATCAATCAATCTACTGTGATCATCTTTTGAATACCCTAGGCAAGCAATAAGATATTTATTGCGTATTTTTACTATCTGTACACTATTAAATACATTTGGAAAAAGTGTTCCTGTTTTAATAAATGTTTTCTCATTTGAATCAAAATCAATATTGATATAATTCTTATTCCGTTGAACAACGATACTTTGATGAGGATAAAATAAGAAAGATTCTATTTTTTTATTTTCCAATATATTAAGAACTAATTTCAATAAATCATTAACAGTTGTATATTGTTTACTTTCATATAAGCCATGTGAATTTACAATATTTGTAAGCTTCATCCCAATTCTATTTATTACTTTTCTTGCATGTTCCTCATAAGGAACATTCGTTTTTTCTTCAATTACTTCCTTTAATACTTCAGCACTCGTATTACTTGACTTAAACATCATATTTTTAAGTAAGTCATTAATTGTTATAAGATCATTCTCCAACAAGTTATAACCACTTCCAACTATTAAATTATTTTTTTTAATTTTAACAATTTCTCTTAAAGAAATATTTAAATCAAAAACCAAAAACAATGTTAATAACTTTACAACAGACCCTGGTACAATTTTTATATTTTTACTCTTAGAATAAACTTCAATGCTGTGCTCTTCATCAACAATAAAGATTGACAATGACTTAGCCGAGATTTTCTCAATTTTTTTCATAATTGAATTAAATTCGATTAATCCTATTACTTTATTTTCTACATTTATAATAGTGTTCATACTTTACTCCACTATTAACTTTTTCAATTTCATTTTTTCTAAATTATTTTTTTTCAAATCAAATTCAATTAAAAACTGTTGAATATTATCTATTTCTAGATTTTGAATATCTGAAAATCCATATTCCCACCATTTTGATTTTAGTAACTGGTTAATAGTATCTTTATCAAATCTGTATTTTATAATTTTTGCAGGATTGCCACCGACAATTGCATAAGGAGGTACATCTTTTGTAACGACTGAATTTGCTGCAATTACAGCTCCATTTCCAATAGTTATCGTTGGCTTTAACAACGCTCTTGCCCCTATCCAAACATCATGCCCAATATCCAGTCCTTTTAATTCAGGATTATTTGGTAACCTTCGAGCATTTTGATCCACCTTATTTATTTCTAAATATTTTTGATAAATTATAAAATTTCGATCATATGTTGTTGCTGAGGTTGTAAGCCATTCATGAGGATGCCTTAAACCAAGTACTCTTACTCCTTCTGCTATGGAGCAATACCGACCCACTTTAGTCGTAATTGGCAATAGAGACCAACTATAAGAAAATGCGCCCATACTCCAAATGTTGTTACCGACTAAAAATGCACAAAAAGGTTCAATTTCTACTTTTTCTAAAAAATTAATAAAATCTTCATCAAGAAATCTTGAGTTACCATTACGAGTAAAAAATATATTATTTTCACCCATGGTTTCTTTTAGCTCTATATATTGTCTTTTCATATATCACTCAAAATAGTTATAAAAAGCTACTAAACCAGATAAATTATGCTCTTGATCATCTATTCGTGCTCTAAAACGATCATGTCTAACAAAGAATGCATTCTTAACTTTATCTGGCCTAGCCATATACATTGCTAATTCTGGATAAAAGAAACCGGTAGAACACTGAAACTCAACTCTATATTTAATTAATTCTTTTAACTCATCAAATTTAGCTTCATTAAACAACTCTAGATAATTATTATCTCGCATATATAAAACCATTTTATATGCTGACATCATCATTTCTAAAAATGTTGCATAAGCAGTTTTTCTATTTTTAATAAACTCCATGTGATTTAGATAATTATTCATTCCAAATCTGAAATATTTTTCTTCAGGGCATTTTTTTGTTAATTCATTTGTACAATAACTTAACCAATGGTCATGATAATTATCATATTTTTTAACAATAAAATTGTTAAACATTAGTTTAACAGTATCTAGTAAATCTTTATTTTTATTAATCTGATATAAACGTAAAAGCCCTAAAGCAGCTTCACCATCATAATATACAATTCTAAATTTCTCTTTTACACTTAATGAAGGATAATTTAAAATATGACTAGTTTGTCCATGTTCATCAATCATATATTGTATCCCCTTTGCTAGCATTTCAGCATTTTTAAGATACTTATCATTACCAGTTATTTCCTGATATTTAGCAAGCATAAAAATTGCAGTTGCATTTGAACCTAATTTTATTTCTAAATCTTGCTCTCCATCAATCATAAATCCTTTTTCTTCTATAATTTTATAAAATTTCTGAAATGCATACTCCATAGATCTTTCAATTTTATCTAAATATTTTTTATTAAAATCTACTTCTAATGTTTCTAACAAGGCATATAAAGATGTACAATGCCGGACTGTATTATAGCTTTTAATCTCTCTGTCATAAGCAGGAAAATAACCATAAATAAAGCGACCATCATCCATAATTTGATTATACAAAAACTCGGCATTATTAATAATAATTTCTTTGATCTCAGCCTTACTAATTTTAGAATGACATCTTATTCCATTTGCTACACCTACAGTCTGCAAATCAATAAACACCCCATTTTCATAAAAAGCAGCTATAGTGTCAAAAACCCACACTTTTTTTATATCATTCAATTTAAAGTACTTAGTAATATTTTTATATTTTGCTTTTATCGCATCATTAAGATTCTTTTCATCAAAAAAATTAGGTTTATCAAATGAAATACCTTTTATAATAGCTTTACCATATATTTCTTGTTCTAAAAAACATAGATTAAACTTTCCATCAAAGCTGATACCTTTTCTATAATGATTATTATGCTCTTGATTTAAAATAGAGAACTCAACATCATCCCAGCTCTCTTCAGTGATATTATATGCAAGATCTATTTTAAAAAACTCAGGTAATCCTCTATTTTTAGAATATAAATTATCTAAAAAAGAATATATTCTCTTTAATACAGTATTAATATTTTCATCAAAAGTATTCCATACTTCACAGCGTTTTTTCTCATTTCCAACAGATAAGAAAACACATATACCTCCCTCACTTTCAGAATGGTTTTTCAATTGAATTAACAACCAATCTTTTAATTTTTTTTTGAATTCCTCAAATTTACTATAGGTATTAATTTCCATATTATCACTTTAAAAAATCTTTTAAGTTATTATAACATATCATATTTAATTTCAAAATTATTTAACAAAATAAAAAAGAGGATCCGTAGATCCTCTTTTTTCAAATAATCAAATTAAAATAATATTTGACTATTTTGCAGTAGTTCATCAATCGTAGTAGTAGTATTTTTAAGAGTTAAGATTTCTGTAGAATTATAAGATATTCCACTTCCATCTCTATCTATACTAATTACTGTATCTGCACCTACTTGAGTAGCAGTTACATATTGACCAATATTTGTATTATTAACAGACTGACCTGATAATAAAGTACTTATATCGATTTTATCTCCTTCTGCTTTATTAAAATCACTCCAGGTATCTGAACCATTTCCACCTGTAGAATCTGTAGCATTTAGAAGGTTGAATATAACTGTATCTGCACCAGTACCAGTTGTATAAACATCATTTCCTGATGTACCAGAAATTAAATCATTTCCAGTACCCGTTTCATAATGTCTACCCAAGTTAATTGTTAATGTAGCTACATTACTTTCATCGCCATTCGCAGCTATAAGTTTATAATTGAAACTTGTAGCTTGGCTTCCATCTGCGGTGGCATTTGGAGTAAAGGTATATGTACCATTAGCAGCAATATTTAATGTTCCATTACTGTAAACCAAAGTTTGACCAGTAGCTTCAACAAATACGCCAGCTGCATTTTCTACAAACAACTTGGTACCCACACCACCTGTCACATCAGTACCATTACCACTATCATCTGTAATTATGTTACCTGTTGCTGGAGTAAATTCTCCAGAAGCAGTAAATGCATCGTAATGTGTCAATGTTGGTTGAACTGAGGTTTGTACCGTAGTCGTATTAGTACCATTAACAAGGAATGACTCATTGCTTTCAGTACTTGTATAAACTACACGCCATTGTGTCGCCACACTATCCGCAGGTATTGAATAACTATTATCAATGATCGTAGCATTTGAACCACCTAGGAATGGATGGCTATAAGTTGTAGTTGGTGAAACATATACAGTTTGCCAGCTACCCCCTACCAATTTTTGTACGCTATAACCGAAGGTATCATTATTCGCGCCAGATGAATCAGTTGTAGTAACTTTGATAGATAAAACAGCTGAGGCATTTTTATCTACAGTAACAACATCTGAAGTATCTGTTCCAGGATTACGCGTATAAGTATAACCACCAAATAAGCTACCAGTACGAGTAACTGAAGCCGTCATTGAACCAAGATCTGCCGATTTTGTTTCAACAAAGTTTTTGTAATCTACTTGAGCACCATTGATATCATTAGTAGCAACTAAATCAACTGTACCATCCAAAGTAGGGTCAGCTGGCCAGTTAATGTCTACTTGAGAACTATCAATTCGGATATTGAGATTAGCTGTTGCTGTATTTCCATCAACATCTTGAATTGTATAAGTAAACGTATCAACTTTACCTACTGAGTTAGGAATTTCCGGATTTCTGATGTATTCATAATTCCCATCCTTATCAATATAGAGATCGCCATAAGCCCCTTCTATTTTTTGGAAACCATTATCAGATTGATTCACTGTTAATGTATTACCAGTCTCAGAAACTACTTGCGTAACGACTAATGGCAGACCTTCAGGATCGACATCCGCTACATCCCCCGGACCTTCAGGAACAATGACGTTACCACTTACAACAACCTCACCATAATCAGTTGCTACGCCACCTGATGGAATGGTTAAAGTTGGGAAGCCTAAACCTGTAAAGTTAAGCCCTTGGTCATTTGTCATGACAATGGCATATTTACCTTCAGGTAAGTCATTAATTGTAGTTCCACCTGTATAGAACCCTACAACTGCTGCAAAAGCAGTTCCAGCATTTGGAATATGCTCATAAAGCTCATATTCTCCTGTATTTTCATTTAGGCGAAGAACATCGAGGCCTAAACTCACAATACCCACACCAGCATATAAGCCACTGATATTTATATTAAAGTCATGCAATGTTCCTTGAGGAACTTCTACTTGCAACGCATTGTTCGCAGCCCATGTCCAATCCAAAATCAAACCATCATAAGAAGGTAAAACTACAGACGTCTTAGATTGTGTAGGTACTGAACTTGTCGTCGGATCAATATTGGCATCGAGCGTTGCCAAGTCATCATTCGCAACCAAGTCCGAGTCGCTGTCTGAATCAGAGTCGCTGTCTGAATCAGAGTCACTGTCAGAATCAGAGTCGCTATCAGAGTCAGAGTCGCTGTCAGAGTCCGAATCCGAGTCGCTGTCTGAATCAGAGTCGCTGTCTGAATCCGAGTCGCTGTCAGAATCAGAGTCGCTGTCAGAGTCAGAATCACTGTCAGAATCCGAATCGCTGTCAGAATCCGAGTCACTGTCAGAATCCGAATCGCTGTCAGAGTCAGAATCACTGTCCGAGTCAGAGTCACTGTCCGAATCAGAATCCGAGTCGCTGTCAGAGTCAGAATCGCTGTCTGAATCCGAGTCGCTGTCAGAATCCGAGTCGCTGTCAGAGTCAGAGTCGCTGTCAGAGTCAGAGTCGCTGTCAGAGTCACTGTCCGAGTCAGAGTCGCTGTCAGAGTCAGAGTCACTGTCCGAATCAGAGTCACTGTCCGAGTCAGAGTCGCTGTCAGAGTCACTGTCACTGTCCGAATCAGAGTCGCTGTCCGAATCCGAGTCGCTGTCAGAATCAGAATCGCTGTCAGAGTCAGAGTCGCTGTCAGAATC
>NZ_JAVQNR010000036.1:0-185758 GCF_031799005.1 Acinetobacter sp. V102_4
TTTGATTTGATTTGATTTGATTTGATTTGATTTGATTTGATTTGATTTGATTTGATTTGATTTGATTTGATTTGATTCTTATTCTTATTCTTATGAGTTTTTAAAATAAAAAAAGAGAGCTTGAGCTCTCTTTTTTCTTAACTTTGTTATGTTTGTTTATTGCGTTTAGCTCAATGCTTCTTAAATTAGCTGATAATTTAAGGATCTTACTTTTTATCCAAAGAGATAGTTCCAGGACCAGTGAACGCTAATAAAATGAATCCCCCAATAATGCTTATATTCTTGTAAAAATTAATCATATTCGGATGAACGGCATCACCTGTCATATTCCAATACGCATGGCCTATGATTGCAGTTCCTAATGTGTACAAAGCAAAAATTAAAGCAATTGGACGCGTAAAGAAGCCAAGCACAATAAGAAGAGAACCACCTACTTCCATTGCGACAGCAATAGCGGCTGCAAGAACAGGAAGAGGGGTATGTAATGATTGCATGTAACCCACGGTTCCCTCAAACCCAATCAATTTTGGTATACCTGAGATGAGAAAAAGAGCAACTAGCAGTACACGTGCAAGTAATAATAAAATTGATCTGGCACTTTTTAGTTCAAAATATTGTAAGTTATTCATGTGAAATACACCTTATATGTATATTGTTGATAGTGTTAGAGAGCACCTTTAATCCTTTTTGATAGTTCTAATTAGAGTGGCTGCACTCTTATAATTCTATATCGATAGCCGAATCAGCCCATACCAAACATGGTGTTCCTGAGTATGAGTATAGTATCACCTAGAATGTTTCACAATTGCACCCTCTGAACCTAGATATCCTTGTCTTTAAAGAATTTCCTTATTCATTTGCTTATGAGCAGTTCCGACCTATAAAACTGCAAATATATTATTTAGAATAAATTTAAATTAACTAGTTATATGTAATAACAACTAAACATTAATGATGAAAGATACGGATATTTATTAAACGGGTCACATCATGTCAAGCTTTAAAATAAATACACTTTTACTTTCTCTTATCTCTTGTTCGGTCTTTTTTTCAGGGTGTAATGACAGCAATTCTTCTGATGATAATTCGGCAGCAAATCAAGAAATACCCGCAGCGCCAAAGGGCGTAGGCTTTGAGGATACTGCTCCAGTCCCATCAAATATCACCACTATTGTAGATTCGTGGATGACCAATCAACGTGGCGATGCGCGGTATGCAACGGTTGAAACAAATGCTGGTGTACGTGTGCTGAGTGGTTTTTTAGAGGTATGGACGCCATCAAGTTTATTTGTAGATGCAGGCCAATCTGCGGAGGCAAAAGATGGCTTTCCTGCCGTAGTCGAATCAAACTGGACAGGTTTACCAGGCGACAGTACGGACGGTACAAAAAAGAATGCAGATGTATTGAACTATAATATTAATTATTCCATTCAGACCACGCATAAGCGTACAGAAGAAGAAGCTATTCGTGCCTATTTAGATGATAGACGTGGAAAAAGTTATAGCGTAACGACAGGGATGGGAGCATTGACTGATCCATGGAGAAAGCTTACTGGGCAGACCACCACAATCAATTCAGTGCCAGCCGATGCCGCACAAGTAAAATATGATGACAAAGGAAATAATAGTGGGCTGACGACGGCTGATGGAAACGCCAACTTTGGAAAAGTCGTTGAGTTTGTTCAAGCGATGGGGAATAACTCATCAACAGAGTCTGCAAAACGTTTTTATAAATATGCTCGCCCGTGGCGTTGGAGTTCTGAAGTTATTGTAGTGCCTAGTTTAGAGTCTGCAAAAAGTAGTACGCCCGCAACTGACGGTGGATTCCCAAGTGGACACACGGCTGAAGCTGGCCGAAATGCAATTGCGATGGCGTATTTAGTACCCCAACGTTATCAGGAACTAATCGCTCGTGGTTTAGATTTGGGTGATTCACGTATTATTGCGGGAATGCATTCAGCGATGGACGTAATTGGCGGACGACTTCAGTCGATTGCCGCAGATGTTGCAAACTTAAATGCCATGACTGTAGAGCAACGAAAAGAAGCTTATTTACAAGCTCAAACACAGCTTATGAAAGAGACCAATAGCTCAACGTTTGAATCATTTTATGGTTTGTCTAAAACACCTTATGACGCGAATGACCGTTTTGCCGATATTGAAAAATTAAAACAGCAGGTGAATCACTGGATGACCTATGGTTTTAACCAAATTGGCGATAAAACAAAAATAGCCATGGTGCCTAAAGGCGCAGAGGTTTTATTAGAAACCAGACTTCCTTATTTAACAGCCGATCAGCGCCGTGTAGTTTTGAAATCGACTGCGCTTGCTTCGGGTTATCCTGTCATGGACGACGTAGAAGGATATGGTCGTTTAAACCTGTTTAGAGCGGGCGCAGGTTATGGCAGCTTTGATGGTGACGTAAATCTGACCATGGATGCAAGTTTAGGTGGCTTTAGCCAATATGACCAATGGAGTAATGATATTACGGGTGCAGGTAAACTCACTAAATCAGGCACGGGAACTTTAGCACTGACAGGAAATAACTCTTTTACTGGCGGTATTGATTTAAAACAGGGTGGTTTAGAAATATTGTCTGAGCATGGTGCTGGTCAAGGTGATATTTATATGCATGAAAATAGCCTATTAAAAACCAACTCAGCTAAAACAGTTAATATTGCGGGTCATTTAACTCAGCTTGCAGGAACCACATTCAACATCACGTTAAAATCGAATGGACTTCCAGCAGTTCAGGTAGCAAATACCCTGACTTTAAATGGAACATTGCAGCTCGTCACAAAAGACAATTTAGCGGCAGGAACTTATACGGTGTTATCAGCTAAAAAAGTCCAAGGCACCTACAAAAAAGTGACACTGAATGGCAAGGATATTACGCCAATCTATCAAAATAATAGCGTTAAGTTCACGGTGTCATAAGTAGAGCTTGGATAACCAATATCCATAGTTAAAATTTAATTGGGCCACTCCAGAAGTGTAATTAAACAATTTTGAAGAGTGGCCCGACTAAGCAATATGTTTGAATAATGGAAAAATATATCTACATACGAATTTTGCTATAGATAGATTTTACATTCTCGGGGCTAATGGCCAACATGTGAATCGCACCGTGAATCATTCCGTCTAACAAATGAAAGTTCACCTGAATACCGGCATCCCACAGTTTTTGAGCATATCTTTCACCGTCATCGCGAACGGGATCATATTCACAAATAAAAATGGTCGCATCCGGTAGTCCTTCTAAAGACTGAGCGAGTAACGGGCTTACAAGTTCATTCTGTTTTTCACTTTCATGCGGCACATATTGATCCCAGCAATAAACCATTGTGGATGATTCCAAACCATAACCTTCGGCGTATTGGCTATAAGAATTGCTACTCATTGTTGCATCTAAAGCAGGGTAGAAAAGAAGTTGATGGCTCACCTTAATTTCTGGATGTTGTTTTGCCATGAGACATGAGGCGGCAGCTATGTTTGCGCCCGCACTATCTCCACCTACAGCTATACGGTTTGAGTCAATTCCAAATAGTGAAGCATTCTCATGGATATAACGGAACGCCGTAAAAAAATCATTTAAAGGTGTTGGGAACTTAAACTCTGGAGCCAATCGATAATCCACAGAAAACACAACCAGGTGAGTGGATTCTGCTAATAACCGACACGAGCGGTCCCATGCATCTAAACTTCCCAGACACCAGCCTCCACCATGAGCAAAAACTAAAGCGGGCCGTTGCTCAGTGTTTTCTAGGGAATGGGGAACATAAACACGAACCTCAATTTCCATATCATCTGAAACAGCCACATGAAAACTTTGCTGATAGCTTGCATCATGATGAATGCCTTGTTGATCAATAATGTCTTTATTTACTTGTTCCCTTAGCTCTTGCAACGAGTTTACAGCCTGTGTGGTTGGTCTGGACTTAAGCCAGCTTTCAATTTCAGCAAGTAGAGGCATCGCTTTTTTCCTGCTGTAAAAAATCTAAAATGAGAGAGCTAAATTTTTCTGACTGTTCTTCCATAATGAAATGACCGCAGTCTTTTACAATCGCACTGGTTAAATGCGGTGAAACCTTTTTCATGGTTTCATAAGGTGCATTGTCTGTGGCATGTTCAGCACCTATGGCTAAAACTGGCATGTCTAAGCTTTTAGTTTCTCTGATTTTATTTTGACGTATGGTCTCTGGAATAGAACGGTAATAATTAAAACCCGCCGTTAATCGACCCGGAATTTTATAGGCTTCAATATAAGTTTCAATCGCCACTTTATCTTTGTGCCACGACCATTTATCAAACATATAATTTAAATAAGTATCTTCACGGCCTGCGATTAAAGCTTCGGGTAAATCTAAGGTCTGGTTAAACATGAAATGCCAAAGAAAGATATTTTCACTCGGCTCAACAAAAATAGGAGGTGCGGGCGCTAAACCGGGAATCACTGCTTCTGTTACCGCAAGACGAGTCACTGACTCAGGAAAGTCAGATGCAAGCGCATAGGCAACCCACATACCAATGTCATGACCAACAACCGAATAAGTTGGATATTCAAGTTCAGTCATAAGCATCGATAGAATTTTAGCAATACGCCCCGTATCGTAACTTCCCTCCAGTGGAGCTGAATTTCCGGTCCCGGGTAAATCAACAGCGATTGCTCGATAACCCTGTTTCGCCAGTTCAACCATGACTTTGTGCCACGCGTACCATGTCTGCGGCCAGCCTGGGATAAGCAATACAACGGGACCTTCACCTAAGGTGACGTAGTGTAATTTTTTACTTTCGATGTGAGTGTAATGATGTTGGAATTCGTTATACGAGTTTTCATTGAATAATTGAGTTTTCATGTTGATCTCTTACGATTCCTTAAATACCTAATAACTGATTAATTTGAGTCTGATTCACAGGGGCAGCAGCAAAGTCATCAAACACTTTATCGGTGACATGAATAATATTTTGCTTAATAAACTCGGCACCTTCGCGTGCGCCATCGTCTTTATTTTTGAGGCAGCATTCCCACTCCAACGTTGCCCAGCCTTCGTAGTCGTAATGCGCTAACTTGGAAAAAATCGCTTTAAAGTCAACTTGACCATCACCCGTAGAACGGAATCGAGCCGCTCGATTTCCCCAGCTTTGATAGCCGCTGTACATCCCTTGGCGGCCTGTTGGATTAAATTCGGCATCTTTAACATGAAACATGCGAATGAAATCTTTATAGATATCGATATATTCCACATAGTTCAGTTGCTGCAAAACAAAATGGCTTGGGTCAAAAAGAATATTGCAACGTGGGTGGTTATGAGTTCGCTCTAAAAACATTTCAAATGTAATGCCGTCATGCAAATCTTCACCGGGGTGAATTTCATAGCAAAGGTTGACGTCTTGTTCATCACAAGCATTCAAAATAGGAAGCCAGCGACGCGCTAATTCATCAAACGCCGTTTCTATAAGCCCGGACGGTCTTTGAGGAAATGGAAATACATAAGGCCACGCCAAAGAGCCTGAAAATGTCCCCATGTCTTTAAGACCTAAACGGGCAGATGCTTGAATTGAAGCGAGCATTTGTTGTTTTGCCCACTCGGTTCTAGCCGTTGAATTGCCATGCAAATGAGATGGGGCAAAGTTATCGCACATTGAGTCATAAGCAGGGTGAACAGCCATTAACTGTCCAAAGATATGAGTCGTTAACTCACTAATTTTTAAGCCATGATTATTTAAAGTACCTAATATTTCATCGCAATAATCTTGGCTTTCTGCTGCCAAATTGACATCAAATAAACGCTTATCCCAAGCAGGAAGTTGTACCGCTTCAAAGCCTTGGTTTGCTACCCAAGCAGCAATATCTTCTAGGCGGTTAAAAGGAAAAACATCATCGCTAAATTGAGCAAGATGAATACTAGGGCCTTTGATGGTTTTCATAATAAAACCTAATTAGTTGTCGATCGACAAACAATAGGCTGGATTTTGGAGAAAAACAACTTTTTATTTTAAAATCAAAACAAAACGGGACTATTTTGAATAAATCTCATTGATTTATTTGTGAAAATATTTTTTTCGAATAATAATGAAAAGACGTACTAAGTTTGATAAAGGGTCATTATGGCTGGCAGACCAAGAGAGTTTGATCGAGATGAAGCCCTCGTAAAGGCGAGAGATTTCTTCTGGCTTCACGGCTATGAAGGCACATCAATGTCAGATTTAGTTGAAGTTTTAGGGATTGCCTCAGCTCGAATTTATAAAGCATTTGGCTCAAAAGAGGCTTTGTTTAGAGAGGCTGTAAATCACTATGAAAAGAACGAAGGTAATTTCGCGTTAAATGCTTTAAAGCAAAAAAATATTAAAGATGCAATAACGCAATTATTTCAAGATGCGCTAGCACTTTACACGCAAGCCAACCATTCGTATGGGTGCATGGTTGTGTCCGCAGCGAGCGTGTTAGGCGAAGAAAACCAAGCTGTTTTAGACTGGATGAAAGCACAGCGTATTGCTCGGGGTCAGAGTCTAGTTGATCGATTTGTTCAAGCAAAATCAGATGGTCAATTGGTCGCAGAGGCTGACCCTAAAACCTTAGGGCAATATTACGCGCTTGTTCTGCATGGGCTATCTGTTCAGGCAAGAGATGGATATTCAAAAGAAGAACTTGCTCAAGTGATTAATTTTGCATTAAAAAATCTAGATCAATATGTTGTGAGTGTTTAATAAGCTGGTGTTTACTTTAATGAAAATAAGTCATCATTAAATGCTTAAAACATAAAGTTTATTATTTTTGAAATTAAAACGAAGATTGTGTCTAGAGCCATCTTTCTAGCACATCACATTCTTGATTTTTCAAACATACGTTCAGACAAGAAATTAACAAATGCTCGAACTTTTGGAGAGGGATGTTTACTTGCAGGCCAGAGTACATTAAATACGCCAGTTCTATCTATAAACTCGGGTAATACTTGAACTAATTGATTAGTATTCAATAATTCTTTGATAGAAAAGTCAGGTAGGCAAGCAATTCCTCGACCTTTCAGCGCAAAACAAAGGCGTGTCTCAATATTATTACAAATCATCGATATTGGCAGTTGTAAGTCCGGTTCGTTTTCGGTTGTTTTTAAGGGCCATTTCTCAAGCTTGCCGCTATGAGAAAATCGATAATGTAAACAAGAGTGTTCTAATAAATCAGCAGGTACTATCGGGGTTCCACGTTGAAGTAAATAGGCAGGAGAGGCTACAAGTAATTGTCTAAAAGTCCCCAGTTTCAAGGCTTTTAAGCGTGAATCTGTTGGAATACCTGTACGAACAACAGCATCAAATCCTTCTTCAATCACATCGACCAAGCGGTCTGTAAAATCAAGATCTAATTCTATTTCTGGATATTCCTGCATAAAGTCACCCAGTACAGGTAATACCAGTGAACTCACTAAAGGCAAACTCACACGTAACCGTCCTTTGGGAGACTTGATCGCTTGCGATAATTCCATTTCCGCTGCTTCAATTTCAGCCAGTATGCGTCGACTACGTTCTAAAAATAATATTCCTTCAGCAGTCAAATTAATACTGCGTGTATTACGATGAAAAAGTCGTACACCAATCTTTTCTTCAAGGCGAATCAAGCTCTTACCAACAGCAGAAGCTGAAATTCCTAATGAACGTCCTGCCGCCACAATACTTCCAGTCTCAGCGATTTTAACGAATACGGTAAATCCATTCAGGCTATCCATTCTTTGCTCCTTATTACGGAACAAAACTTCCGTATAACAAGGAACTATAACCGACTTTTTCTTTAATAGGAGTCTTCCTACTATATAAATCTCGAATATGAAAAGAAGTTTTTAATATGAATTCCAAAGCGTTTGAATCAAATACTACCGTTCCATCGACCTCTTTAAGCCTAGTTCAAAATGTTGTTCAAAAAGCTATAGACAATAACCAGTTAGTAGGTGCTGCGGTTATTGTGGCTCAACATGGGAAAGTGATACACCGTGAAGCATTAGGATTCTCTGATCGAGAGCGATCAATATCCATGACAACGGATACCGTCTTCCGTTTAGCATCAGTGAGTAAGGTTATTGTTTCAACAGCTGCTTTAGTCTTGGTTGCCCAAAATAAACTGAACTTAGATGAGTTCATTCATCATCAATTGCCATATTTTCAGCCTAAATTAGAAAATGGAAAGTTTGTTCCAATTACTCTACGCCAACTTCTTAGTCATACGGCGGGCTTGGGTTATCGGTTTCTTGAACCAGATAACGGTGGTGCATATTCACAGGCAGATGTATCTGATGGCATGGATTCATCCGATATGAGTTTAGAAGAAAACGTACGTCGAATTGCTACCGTACCTTTACTCTATGAACCAGGAAAAGGGTGGGGATATTCTTTGGCAACCGATGTATTAGGTGCATTAATCGAAAAAGTATATGACAAGCCTTTAGATCAAGCAGTTAAAGAATTAGTCACTGATCGGTTGAAAATGAACAACACAGGTTTCGCTGTACCAGATAACCAACATGTCGCAACTGCTTATGTGAGTGATAGTCCTGAACCTCATGTTTTATTAGAAGAAGAGGTTGTTTCACCATTTGAAGGATGTGTTGGAATTAGTTTTAGTCCACGCCGTATTTTTAATTCGCAAGCATTTTTCTCAGGTGGCGGAGGAATGGCCGGAACCGTTGAGGATTTTTTTAGCTTATTAGAAGCTCTTCGTCAGGAAGACTCATTATTTTTACCCACTGAATTAATCGCTGAAATGACAAAAGATCAAACGGGTGGTTATGAGTTACCTAATGCACCGGGCTTTGGTTTTGGTCTCGGATTTTCAGTACTCAGAAATGCTCAGCAAGCACTATCACCAGAGTCAGAGGGAACATGGCGTTGGGGAGGAGCCTACGGTCATTCATGGTTTGTCGATAAAAAACATAATCTGAGTGTCATCGCATTTACAAACACACTTTATGAAGGCATGTCTGGAAAGTTTGTCACGGACCTACGCGATGCAGTTTATAAAGCGATAGGAGTAGTCGAATGAGCAACGCACCTTCAAATGATCGGTTGCCTATCGTTCCTTTACTCATCCTCGCTATGGGGGCGTTTGTTACGATCTTGACAGAAGCGTTACCTGCGGGATTATTACCTCAATTAGCTTTGGGTTTAAATATATCTGAACCCTTAGCAGGACAAACAATCACGATATATGCGATTGGGTCTTTATTAACAGCCATTCCATTAACGAATGCTACCCAAAGTGTTCGACGTAAGCCCCTGTTATTAATTGCTCTAGCTGGTTTTGCTCTCACAAATCTAATTACAACGCTATCTACCAGTTATCTTTTAACAATGGTTGCCCGATTTTTGGCAGGTGTTTCAGCAGGGTTACTTTGGGCTTTGCTCGCTGGATATGCAACGCGAATGGCACCAGAACACTTAAAAGGGCGTGCGATAGCAATAGCAATGTTAGGAACACCATTGGCTTTGTCTCTAGGTGTGCCAGCGGGTACTTACCTTGGTCAATTGTTCGGTTGGCGAATGGCTTTTGGTGTTATGAGTATTTTTGCGATTATTTTAGTGGTGTGGGGAAGCCTCACACTACCTGACTTTGAGGGGCAGGCTACTGATAAACACATCTCTTTAAAACAGGTATTTATTTTACCCGGTGTCAGACCTATATTATCTACTGTTTTAAGCTTTGTGCTTGCCCATAATCTTCTATATACCTATATAGCTCCATTTTTATCAATTGCTGATTTAGCTAAAAATACGGACATTATTTTACTGATATTCGGCTATTTATCATTATTCAGCATCTTCATTACAGGTGCGTTGATTGACCAACATTCACGCCTATTAACACTCACTAGCATCATATTATTTGGCTTTTCCGCTCTTTTACTTGCGGTCATGGGTAATTATGCGGTTATCGTTTATGTAGCAATTGCAATTTGGGGCGTTGCGTTTGGTGGCGCTGCGACATTGTTTCAAACTGCATTAGCGAAGACTACAACCAATATGGCTGATATTGCTCAATCCATGTTAGTGACTGTTTGGAATATCGCTATTGCTGGTGGGGGAATTATTGGTGGCTTTTTACTTAGTAATTTTGGGGTGAGTTCTTTCCCTCTAGTACTTTTAATATTGTTATTTATTACATTCATTGTAGTTTGGCGGGCTAAGCAATATGGGTTTCGCTAAAAACGACATATTCCATTATGAAAGCAGAACTCCAAATATAAGAGCTCTACCTTATATTGAGTTTCTAATTAATCAAACTTAGTAACTTCTGGTACTGACTCTAAATAATCAAAAAATTGCTGTATTTGTTTTTCTGTTACCCGTGCTGTAGAAATAGGCGGCAACTCATCTCTACCAAAGAATCCAACTTCGGGTGTTTCAATACTTGGTGTTAGTTCACCATCAATAATTTCACACCAGAAGAAAGCCTTATACACATGTAAAAACATAGGAGGATGGGAGTGTTTGGTTCTATCTGTTAAAGCCAATAATTTAATGGCTTTAACTCGAAAACCTGTCTCTTCCAGAACTTCTTTTTCAGCATTTTCCGACGCTGAGTAACCCACATCAGCCCATCCACCCGGAACAGACCATCCACCCGGAACAGACCATCGCCCATCTCCAATTTCTTTTGCTAATAATAATTTATTTTCTTTAAAAACAACTGCTCTGACATCTAATTTGGGAGTGGCATAACCTACATCTTGAAGAACATTATTAATAAAATTTTCTGTTTTGATTTCCTTTAGTTCTAACAAATATTCAATATGTCCTAAGAGTTGTTCATAACGTTCTTTGTCATAAACATCTTTTGAATAATGTAAACCTGTTTGAGCAATACCAGTAATTTTATTTAAAGTTTCTAACCACTTCACTGAGTCATTCATTGCAACGGATGCCTTCAAGCTTATATCTTTTAGCTATGGTAAGGCATACTCAGGTGAAGCACTATTAAACAGTTGTTAACTGAAATTTCAAGCTAAGTCTTTTGAGATTTTTTACGATTAATAGTTCTAATAGAAAATTACTCTTTAAATGTATTTGCCTTAATCATGAGCGGTAAACCAAGTTCAGATAATAAAGCAGTTCGTGAATTTGGAACACTTTTTCTCTCTAAAGCAATAAGCTCAATAAATTCTTTATTAAATTGTTTTCTAGGGTATTTTTCTAAAATTTCATTTCTAAAAGATAGGGGAAGTCTATATAGACCATCACTAATCACATCACAGGATGCGCCTTGCTGTAATAGAGTAATTTCTGCTGGGTCAGAATGATCTATATAGCCGTTCATATGTAAGCAGATAGCATCTCTAATAACTTCACTTTTCTTTTCATCAAAGCTATGTTCTTTAGCCTTTAGCTCAAATTGTTTAGCACTCTCATAGGTAAAACAATTACAACCTTTTTTATGAATATGCTGTTCAGTTAAGCCAATATCATGAAAAAGTGAGGCTATTAAAAGTGATTCATGGTCAAATTGCTGTTTTTGTATATTGCCTAAGGCAGCTCCCCAGAAATAGGTCCGCCATGAATGATTGTAGATAGATATATTTGCTTTAGCCTCTAGTTCATCAAGCGCGACTTTAACCATTTGAGTATCTGGTATTACGATCTGATCGATATCAAAATCATGGGAAGTTTTGAACCGAAAGTAATTTATTTTTATAGAGGCCATAATACTCGGCAGCATAATTTTTTGAATTAACTTTATTTTCTCTTTGAAGCTGAGCTGACCATTTGTAGTTTGCATCCAGTGATATGAACCAATTCTTATAGTTTTCATTAGTAGATCTCACTTTAGAGTAATTGCTCTAAAATATTATCATAGGTGATTTTTTGCAAGTTTTCTCTTTTAAGACATCGATAGAGCTTTGATTGATAGACGTTTTATAAACCCCAATTTAACAATAAATTTTAATTATTTATCCTTACTTTTTAATGATCTATTTTAATACGATTGTCATTTCGTGTGCTTGACTGAAAGAGGGTTGAATACTATTCTTTGCCTGCTGGCCTACATTGCCAGTCGGTTTTAGCAG
This sequence comes from Acinetobacter sp. V102_4, assembly GCF_031799005.1. Classification (NCBI taxonomy): domain Bacteria; kingdom Pseudomonadati; phylum Pseudomonadota; class Gammaproteobacteria; order Moraxellales; family Moraxellaceae; genus Acinetobacter; species Acinetobacter sp. V102_4. The sequence continues at coordinate 12,045 of NZ_JAVQNR010000036.1, forward strand.
ACCGTTTTTTCGACCACATCAGGATTATTTCTTCTGAGGAACAGTCTTGTGTGAGTATCTCGTTCCCTCCCGTAGCGGTAGGACGGGAGAGGGACACCCTCGGGTGTGCTGGAGTCGAAACCAGTCTGCTAACCCTCTTTCGTTCTGCCACCATAATTTATAATGTTTTGGCAGAACTCCAATTACAAAGGAGTTGGCTTTGCACATCCATTATTTCTTGGCAGTCTTTGCCAAAAGCTATAACGACACAACTTAAAATTTTAAAACAGTTTGATGGGCTATAAGCTTTTCAAGCTTTAAATCGTCACGACCAAAAAACGTAATCAACAATAAAACTTGAGATGTGCCAAGCACAGTCTTCATGGGCTTTGCTATGCCTTTTTTCTCCCAAAAACGGCAACGGTTTTTATATCTCATTTATATACAACAATAATTTTCTATAACGGTAAAACTATGCCACATTCAGATCTTCCATTTCGTGCTTTAAGCGTGCTTCACACTTCAAGATTTCTCTTTAATAAATACGGCTTTCATAACGTTGGAGTAGACCGAATTATCGAGTCGGCAAAAGTGCCCAAAGCTACTTTTTATAACTACTTTCATTCAAAAGAACGTCTCATTGAAATGAGCCTAACTTTTCAGAAAGATGGCCTTAAACAAGAGGTGATTTCAATTATCCATGTTCAAAAAGAATTAACGCTAATTGAAAAACTGCGCAAGATTTACTTTTTACATGCCGACTTAGAAGGGCTTTACCATTTGCCGTTTAAAGCGATTTTTGAAATTGCGAAAACACATCCAAAGGCATATCAGGTGGTAGTTGACTATCGAAATTGGTTCATTAATGAAATCTATAAACTGCTTTTAACAACTAATGAAAATGCTTCAAAACAAGATGCACACATGTTTTTGTTCGTGATTGATGGAGCAATGGTTCAACTTTTAGACCCCAACAAACCAGATGAAAGAGAGAGGTTGCTTGAGTATTTTTTGTTGGGGTTTGGGTGAGCGGAAGATAAAAAATATTTTTGAAGTGTAATTCAATAAGCTTATTTAAAATACTGCTTTATACCAGTAAAGAAATAAAAAATCTAATAGATACTATTAGGCTTAAGCAATGACTGAGTGGGATTAAATCATTTATTTAAATAAAAGCTAATAGCTTTTTGTTTTGGTAATGAAATTATTTTTATTGTGTAGAATTATTTAAAAATCAACGGGGGTTTTTAAATTAAACAAATGTGGTTTATAGGATTTATTTAATAAATTTCATTATTTTTTTGTTGTTTTTATAAATAAATATATAATATTTTTCTTTATTTTAATTTTACTCGGAGAAAAAGTAGTGGGTAATAAAAACAATATTTATAAGAAATCCAGATTTCTTATATTTTTTTCATCTTTTTTTTTAGTTGATAGTGTAATAGCAGCTCCCTTTTTAGAGTCTGCAAAAGTTGCACCAGAAAATATACAGTCATGTATTGCTGACTCTGGTATAAATCCACTTTCAAACCAGGTGGAATTATCTAGAGTTGATATTTCCGGTCCTTTACCTTTCATTAGAAGCTATTCAACAACCATTTTTTTTGGTGGAACACATATCCAATATTATAATACTCTTATGGATAGAGAAATTCGTGATATGGGTATAGGTTGGACTCATAATTATTCTTATAAAATGAGTGAAGGGGCAGCAATTGATTTTAGTGGAATTCGAATCGTTATTAGTGTTTTTCTTCCAGAAATAGGAAGACAAGTTTATTTCCAACAAAATAAAGATGGGACTTATACGCGTACAACAGGAGCGCCTTATTGGCATCCAGTTAAAGATAAGGAAATAAATTTAAATAGAACTTCAACAAATATTTTTGTTGTTACTTATCAAGGAGCTGAAATAGAGTTTGAAGTTCGTAAAGGCACAGGTTTCTTTGCTAAAAAAGTTACATATCCTGGAGGAAAAATAATAAATTTTACACATGTTTACTCATCACAATATAATCGATGGTTACTCACAAAAGTTGCTGATAATCGAGGGAATATTCTCAGTTTTAATCGAATTAATTTGGATGGAAAGAGTACGGATCCTAATGCCCAGTATTATCGTGGAGCAATTTCTAGTGTAAGTTCCAATAATAAAATCCAACCTCAAACAGTTCAATATAGTTATAACGTAGGAGAAGTAACTTGGCCTTCATTCTTCTTTATTGAGGGTGGTTCTGATAAAGCTTATACGTATAATCAATACCCTAATTTGATTCAAGTAACTTCAACAGCAAATCTTCAAGAAGATTATAGTTACACAACTTATTCCAAGTCTGCTGCATTTGATTCTAGTGTTTCTTTCCCTATAATTAGCGAATTTAAGCAAGCAAATATATCAAGACGAACATGGGCTTATACAGATAACTCAATAACGAGTAAAGTTCCAGATTTCCCTAATGAAGAAGTTCGTATTCAAACAGAAAATATTAATAACCAACATATATTATCTATTTTTCGAAGATTTAATAATACACTTACTCAGACAGACCGCTATATTCATGAGATTGATTTAGGTAATTCTGATGTTGGTAGTGTTCCGACTAGTGTATATCAGGGAGATGAAAGATATGCACGTTATCAATCAGATGGTTACGCATCTTGTTTAACTTATAATAATGTTCCATTAAAAGATATTGTTACATCAAATAGTATACGTCAGCTTTCTTCCATCACTGATCAAAATTCAAATCGTACAGATTTTAGTTATGATGAAAATAACCGCCTGTTAGAAACTGTTGAAGCAAAGGGAACAGCCTCCGAACGTAAAACTTCATTGTCTTATACTACGAAATTTTGGATACCTAGCACGATTAAGCGAGGAAACTTAACACAGACTAATACAGTAAATACTCTTGGACAGATTACTGAATCTATTCAAAGTTCTACGCAAACGGGCAGTATTAAAAAAACTACAATCTATGAGTATTTAGCAAATGGGTTGTTAAGTTTTATTGATGGCCCTAGAACAGGTACAGCAGATAAAGTAAGTTTTACTTATGATAGTTTTGGTAATAAAGCTTCAGCGTCTCAAACTGTTAATGGGAATGAAAGAACCACAAGCTATGTAGGCTATAATTCATATGGTCAGCCCGAGCGAATCGTATATCCGTCTGGGCTTGTAGATAAATTTAATTATAATTCAGATGGTACTTTAAAAAATAAAATTACAGGTACAGGTGGTTCAGCGACAGTCATAACTGGTAAAACAACGGAATATACATATGATAGTTTAAAACGAGTTGCATCAGAAAGTAGTCCTGATGGAGAAATCACCTCGTATTCTTATAACTTAAAAGATCAACCAACTATAATAATTACTCCAGATGGAAGCAAAATTATCAAAGAATATTATGGGAACGGAGTTGTTTCAGTTGAGAAAAAAACTGATAGCACAGACTCAACTGTATTTGATCAAACTTTAACTGAAATAGATGTAAATGGTAGACCAAGTGTTATTAAACGTGGATCTCCAGCTTGGAGCTCTACAAAGATTACCTATGATGGAAATGGTAATAGAACTCAATCTACTTCAGCTTTGGATATTGCAGAGAAGTGGACCTACAACGCATTCAACAAAGTACTATCTCATTCCAATGGTTTAAGTTATTTGGATACAAAAACTTATGATGCTCAAGATAATACAATTACAGCTTTAGATTCACTCAAGTCAGGTACGAATCCATATAGCTATCGCAATGGAGGTATTCTTACGCAAGAAGTTAATGCGGATTATGGTACAAAAAAATATAGTTATGATGAAGCAGATTTGTTGATCCAATCAACATTTGGTAGCCGTAAATGTGAAAATTTAAAAATAGATGAAATTGAAAGAGTTGGAGAACAAACTTGTACTAATTTAAATAGCTCCACTCCATCTACCTTACAGCATAGTTTTAGTTACGAATATGATAAAACAAAATATGGAAATTTAGATTTTGTAACTTCAAAAGATAGCACTTACGGCAGTACCACAGCATATATTTATGATGTATATGGACGTATCGTTGGTAAGACGCAAACCAATAATGCAATAAGTACTTGGGGAGCAACAAAAACTAATTTAAGTGTGGGCTATGCATATACACTAGGCGATAAACTATTATCTATAAGTATGCCTTCTGGGCGTGCCTTGACATTTACTTATGATGCTACAAACAAAAATCAACTTAAGAATATTAATCTCGACAAGACGTCTTTAGTTAGAGATATAACTTATGATGGTTCAGGTCAAATGACTGGCTGGAAGTGGGGAGCAGGAGAGGCAAGTTATGGGCAAACGTATGATGCAAAGAATAGTGGAAACATAAAATCTATTACGAATAAAAATAATAGTAGTTCAGTTAACTATAGCCTGTCGTATGATTTTGACCAAGATAATCGTATTACGAAGATAAGTAGAAACAGTAATATTAATGATAGTTTTAGTTATGATAATGCTGATCATTTGACCAAAGAGACTCGTGTAAATGGAACTACAAATGTCTTTGATATTGGTTATACATATGACACCAATGGTAATCGTTTAACTTTAGCTGCGACAGGAACACACCAGCAACCTCAGTCTAGTGTAGCTTATACTTATACTGGTAATAAACTAAATACTATTTCTGGTACTGCTGCAAAATATACAGCCAATGCAGAATTGATCTATGGTGGTTTTACACCAACTTATGACTATTCTGGTAACCGTCGTGAAGATAAAACTACAAGTGGTACGACAACTTCACCTCAGTATTACATGGCTTATAACCACAAAAATGAACGTACTCTTCGTGGCTATGCTGCCAATGGTTCAGTGTGGAAAACTAATGCCATCCAATATATTTATGATGAAAGTAGTCATTTGATTGGTGAATATAATGCTGATGGGATACCACTTGTCGAATACATCTGGATGGGGGATAAACCCGTTGCAGCCATCTATGGCTCAGGCGTTACAACTAAAACGTACTGGATTGTAACTGATGCTCAAAATACACCGCGCCGTTTGATTGATGCTGCTGATGGGACAACGACTGTTTGGGCTTGGGATTCCACCGCATTTGGAGTAGGCATACCAAGTGTTCAAACTGTGAAGTTTAATCTCCGTTTTCCAGGACAATACTACGATGAATTAACTAAACAGCATTACAACCATAACCGTTTTTATAATCCTGTACTAGGTCGTTATATGGAACCTGACCGTATTGGTTTAGAAGGTGGGTTGAATCCTTATATTTATGCTGGATCTGATCCAATTAATAATGTCGATATAACTGGTTTAAATACTCGAAACAGTAGAGTAGCAGCTATAAGACCGATGTCTGATCCTTTGATTACCTCAACAGTATTGAGATTACAACAAGACATTCGATTACATAATCCGAACTTTAGTTATAATGTTATAGTTCCAGCTGGACAACCAACATATACAATTCGTGATGTTTTCTTTCTACAAAGAGAGCTTAATAGATATAGCAATTCTAATTCAATACCACTGTTAAATGGAGCCTCAAGAAGTGCTCAATATGCAAATAATTGGCAAAGTGCGAGCCTTTCAGAGACTGTTAGAAGAATAGCTGGTGAGAATCCTAGAATATATAATACACCTAATCGTCAAAAAACTATATTTGAAAATAGAACGGATGGGATGCAAGTTATGTATGATCTATCAGGTAATTATTTTAGAATTAATAATTCTAATATTAATTCAAGTCGGAGCTTTGTAGGTTTAAATGGTGAAAACGTGAGTAATAAGACACTACCAAATGGCTCCCAAATGGGACGTTCAAAAGTGGAATATCAACAAGTTTCACATTTCTATGCTTTGCCTTAATTGGAGTTAAAAAATGATATGTTTAATTGTTCCACATGATCAAGAAGCCGTTAAAAAACACGATTATGGTGAAGATGACCCAAATACTATGACAATAGTCCCTTTAGAAGAAGATAAGATTAATACCTTATGGGATATAGGTTATTTTGATGACTTAAATAATAAGTTTGGATTAATGATTAGCACAGGTGAGGATGAGAAAATTACTGGTCAAGAAGTTTTGAAAGATGTACTTAGTACTACAAATCAATATATAAGTGATTATCCAGATATTGAGTATTTATTTATTCTGAAGTCTTTACTTGAAATGGCATTAGAAAAAGAGACAGAATTGAATATTTATCTTTAGAGCATATCAGGACTCTAGTAATCAATTATTTTTAATAGAAGAGTATAACTGAATGTTTTATAACTTAGATTGTCATGAAATTTTAACTTGATATTTAACAAAGGTAATTTTAGAATCCGCCCAACTAATTTTTAGGAGCTTCAATGTGAGTACTTGCTCGAGTGACGATAGTCGATCGGTAATAGTCTAAGTATCCACTGAAGTCCTGACAGACCTCTTTTTGTGGATGCAAGAAGAGGTTTTTTATTTTCATCTTTTCATTTCTATTATTAGCCCATGATTTAATCATGACGGGTTGCAGTACTCGCATATGCTCCATAACTTATGGGAGTGATGCCAGTGGTATTTACTTTAAAGAAACGCTCACTTATTTTTGGTTTCTGTTTATTGGCTTTATCTAATGCTAGCCATAGTGGACGACCTATGGTTGTTGACGATGCAGCTCTTGTTTCACCAAAAACCTGTCAACTCGAAACGTGGATGCAGCATAATCCTGAAAACAAAGAATATTGGGTAATGCCTGCCTGTAATTTTGGTGGTAATTTTGAATTTGCTGTAGGGCTGGGAAGAGTAAACGATGAGACTGAGCACGTCAGCTATGCAACCTTACAAGGTAAAACCTTATTAAAGCCTTTAGAAACCAATGATTGGGGAGTTGGTTTCTCTTTTGGCACTCAAATAAATACTAAAGATTCTTCTAAGAAAGATTGGACGGTCAATGTTCCATTAAGTATTTCTACTTTCGATGATAAATTTTTAATCCATACCAACCTCGGTTGGTTACGTGAAAATACCACACATAAAAACCAGACCACGTGGGGAATTGGAACCGAAACACAACTTACTCATCCATTAACGCTCACTGCCGAAGTATATGGTAATGACCGAAACGACTCCTTTTACCAAACAGGTTTTCGATACATGGTCTATAAAGACTTTGTTCAGTTAGATGCAAGTTATGGCAATGAAATTTCTCATCACGATAATGCATTTTTCTCTGTCGGATTTGTATTCCTAACAAATGCTTTTTTACCTTGATGGTTTAGGAATATCTTAACAAGCTACTTTCAAAAAAGTGCTCTTTTGAACAGGAAAGGGCACAAACAAAGAAATTTAAAAAGGATGAGCACATATTTCTTTCAAGGAAATTTTTTCATTAATTTTTGATTTCATCTAAAACAAGAAGTAAAGTTGCCTCACAAGATATTAAATAAAATGAATGGATTGTTATGAATATTATAAAAGGTACTAATTCCTGGAGATTACTTTCTCTTATATTATTCTTTATAATTTTTCTGGGATTATATTATTTTTTTATTCTATATCCTAAGCATACAGAAAGAAATAGAGTTCAAATTGGCGAAGAAATTTTATCTTCCTTCTTTTGGTTAGATCTAGCTGAGGATAGTGAAATTCATAGTCTTATTTTAAAACGAGGACTAGAATTAAGCCCTCTTAATGATGAGATATATATTAAAGATTTAAAGGTTTTGAATCTATTTTATAGTTGGAATAATAGACATACAGAAATGAACTATATTCTGAATAAATATTCAGACTATCCCTCTTTTGATAAAGATGCTATTCGAGGATTATGCTTAAAGCTTATGTTTGTACAACAATATAATCAAAAAATTCAGCAACAAAATTATTCTTCACCAAGGCTAGTGGCATTAAAAAATATCAATCAAATTTATCTAGAAACTATAACCCCATGGTTAGGTGACATGAAGGCTTTTGACGAGTTTTATAAAGCTAAACACATGATTCCAAATTGTAAGATATAGATATGGCCTCTAAAAACTTTCTGTCTACTATTGCACTGAAAAGTAAAGAGAACAAAGGAAGTATAGCTATATGTTCCATTCTTTTTATTATTCCTTTATTTGTATTTCCTGCCTATCCTAAAAACGAATGGCAGTACGAGCTATATCAATACATCACACAAATTATGCATGTGACTATTGGTACGAAAGGCCCATTACCGTTTTTTACGATTCTTTATAGCATTTACATAACCATAGTCATGTTCTTTCTAGGCTGTACAGTATGTTATTTTTTTATTAAAGAATATGGAATTAATAAAGTCTATCAAGAAGAAATTTATAAATTCCTTTTCAAAGCCGAATTTGAATCTTCAAAAAAATATCCTTGGTTAGAAAATCCTCTAATTAAAAAGACTTTAGTCTCAAGTACATTCGCAATATGTTTGATTATGGGAATTTTTCACTTTATTGATGATGATATTTCTCAGCACAGGCCTAGACGTAAAGGTGGACTTATAGCATTTAGTTATAACTATAGAGTGGGGGTTATGTTCTGGGAAATAGCAGTCAGCTTATTTAGTATTTTTCCGATTTTTTATTTTGGTCTTTTATTCCTATATATCATTAATTATTTTTTCCGCGGATTAGGAACGGGCAAGGTGACTATTCCTATAAAAGTATCAAGCAAAAAACAAAAACGAAGTAGGAAGATATGATATTTCTCTTTTAATGGAGGCTGCAAATTTCACTTTATCTATCAATAAGTCTGACAGATTCTAACTTTTGATATCAGATAAATGCATTTATCCTAATTGGACTTGAGCACAACCTTTTGAAGTGCTCCTCTTTATGGTTAGATTTTTAGGTATTTAAAAAATGAATAAAATGCACGTAACTTTAGCGGTAATTATTGGCTTAATTGTTGGTGGAGTAATCGGCGCTCTAGGCTACTCTAAAACTGCTGCACGTTATGACGCGATGACCACAGCATGTGTAATGGTAAACCAAGCGGTTGAGCATGGGATATTGAATCCTGAACAAGTAAAAGAGCTAGGTGAGCTAACAGGACAAAGCCTTAAAAAAGATTATGAGTCAGTTGCCTCTAAATTCAAATTCTCTGAAAAGCAATTAGGTAATGCATCTGAAGGTTCTAATTGTAGTCAGTTTATTGTTGGGTTAAATGCCGCACAATAACCATTCAGAAGCCCACAGTAAGTGGGCTTTTTTAATGCTTTGGCATAACTCTATAAGAATTGACGAAGCACAAGCAGAATATCAAATGGCTCAGATATTATTTATGAATAAGTTCCAACATATTTTTAAATAACACACTATTTTTGTCAGCAAGAGTATTCACAATATCAAAATGATTATGTCCATGGTCTTTTACTAATGAAACGTTTAAACCCTTTTCTTTGCAAATAGAGTAGAAAAAATCTGTTTGATTATGGAAACCTTGCGTCTCTAACTCACCTACACTAAGTAGGAGTGGAGCAGAGTTTTCTGGTAGTGGTAAATTCTCATAAGGACTCAGTTCTGTTGCCTGATTTGGAGTGAGTTTAAGCCATCCATTAATAGTGGTATCGCATAAAGGTAATAAATTATACAGGCCACTTAAGCCAAGAGCGCCCTTAATGACATTTTTGGGCAAGTTAAATTCTTCTTGCCAACGATCACTCCAAAGCATAGCAACTAAATACCCCCCAGCAGAACTACCCCCTATATATATTTGCTCAGGATCTATGCCATAGGCTTTAGCATTATGATAGATCCAAGCAATCGATGATCTTACTTCTCGTACAATTTCAAAAAGTGATGCATGAGGGCAAAGACTATATTCAATTGTAGATACGGCTATTCCATGTGTGACAAAATTTTCCGCCATAGAGCAGGCATCATCTTTACTTTGTGCACGCCAATATCCACCATGAATATAGATAAAAATCGGAGAGGGCTGCCTCTTTACTGGAAAGATATCTAAGGTTTCTCTTTTAGCTAAGCCATAATGTAAATTATATAAGCCTGTAATAGAGTCTTTGGACTTCTGTGCAAGTCGTGCATATTCCTTCATACAAGAATCAAAATCTGCTACGGAATTTCGCGCGTTGTACTGAATTTCTCTTTCTTGAAGATTAGAAAAAAATAGATCTGCCATATAAACCTCAATAACATTTAACTTAATAGAGAGTAGTGATCAATCAGTACTGATGACCTTAAATTTTTGCTTAGAGATATTTAGTTCTCGATACCATTTAAGTGCCAAACAAATAAAAGCAATAAGGGTAGGTATTGCTAAACTTAAGAAAATTGAACTTAGATCTAACTTCAAAGTAAAAATTAACGAGCCTAATAATGATCCTAAAATTGCACCAATACGGCTTATTCCATGCATCCAAGAAACACCAGACCCTCTACAGTTCGTAGGATAAAAGAGAGTAGCTAAAGGAAACAATGCGGTTTGGGCGCCAGCTAATAAACCTCCAATCATAAAGATCAGAATTGAAAATAGGGTGATGTTGGTATGGGTAAAACTGAGAAGAATGAACAACAAAAATGCTGAGAAATACGAAAAAGTAATCACTTTAGTTGGATTTAATCTATCCATAAATCTACACATGATTATGGCTCCAATTACTCCACCGAACGGGAATAACGTAGACATTAGACTTAATTGTTGTAGATCAAAACCAACTGTCTTTAAAATAGTAGGCATCCAACTAGTAAAAAGATAAAACACTAATAAGCTCATAAAGGAGCAGAGCCATAACATTAATGAACCGAATAAATATTTGCTAAAAATATCCTTAAGTGGATTATTCTGCTCAATAAATTTTTCTTCGACTGATAATAAGACAAGTTCTTTTTCAATTTTTTTACCATGTATCTTTTCTAAAATTGAAAGTGCTTTTTTCTTTTGATTATTAATAATAAGGAACTGTGTGGATTCTGGGAGTTTAAAAATTAATATAAAGGTAAGTACGGCAGGTATTAAGCCAATAATAATTAACAATTCAGACCAACTAAAAATTTTTAATAAATAGGCCGAAAGAAAACCTCCAGATGATACTCCCATTAGAAATCCACAACCAGCTAAACCTGTAAGAAAGGCTCTATGCTTTTTAGGCATGTATTCTGAAACGATTGTACTTACGTTAGGCATAGTAGCACCTAATCCAAGCCCAGTTATAAATCTATAGATAATGAGTTCTCTTGTATTTGTCGAATAAGCCGAGATTATCGTAAATACAGATATGATTAACATGCTGATAATCATTATTTTCTTTCGACCAAATTGATCAGCAAAAACACCTGATATTAAAGCTCCAATACTCATACCTACTAAAGCTGCTCCAAATACAGGAGCCAATTCGGCCTTTGAAATTTGCCACTCATCTAATAAAGATGGTGCTATAAAACCTATGATTCCAGTATCTAGACCATCACAGAAAAATACTAAAAAACCTAAAACAAAGACAACCCATTGGAGGGGAGATAATTTTTCTCTATCTACGATAGTATTCACATCTATTTTATTCATATACATCCTTGAAATTGATTTTAAAATTATTGTGAAACAAAGAAGGTTTGGCATGCTCCATAAGTTTTGGATATTCGTACGTGTTCAAGATTTATTCTTATTTTTATCAATGATGAAAAATATCCATTTCATCCGTATCTATATCCAGTAATTCCGAATATTCACTAGATCTCATCATTGGAGTTAGACGGAAGTTTATCTAAAGGTAGGTTTTTTGATTTCATCATTTATAATTTTCACAATACTTTTATTAGAATTTAATTATGCTCATTGTTTTTATTATTTTAGCGGTCTTCTTGGTTCTTGCACTTTTAACTAAATTTACTAAATGAAACTCTATGCACTTAAAATATCAAAAAAACTATTTGGTAGAGGCAATGAAGATAAGCGACAAGATCAACTGAACATATCATCTTCTGACTGCTATAATCGCGTTCAGCCTTAAGATCACCACAAAATCTAAGGGATAAGCTCGTCTTAAAGACAGGCATCTTGAGATTGCAAACAAGTCTGCTAGGAAATATGAAACGCTATTTAAAACAAATTGAATCCACTACAGCTAATTGGACAACAGAGCAAGACTGCTTCTTGATCGAAAATAATTCTCTCTCAATTTACGAACTCACAGAACACTTGCCTTTTTCTGAAGAAGAAATAAGAGTGCGTAGATCTGTTTTGGGTTTGGTGCGGCGTGATAAACAGATGAAAACATATTAATTTTACCAATTGGTAAAAAATAATATGAAAGTAAATGTTTCTAATTATCTCTATTCAACCATTCATTTTGTGGATGAGTTATCAAAACCATAATTTTTTTAGGTGTTTTTTAGGCTATCTTTACATAAGATGCTAATTACTTACAAGCCACACCTATAAGATTACCTTTACTTACATTTCTTTGAGCATAATCAAAGTCATAAAAGATTTTTAGATCAGCACTTTATAACAATAGTACGGAGAGAGGTTAATGCCAAAGTATTTAGCTGTAGCCGAAAAGGTTTATAAAAATATTAAAAAAGATAGCTTATTCACTGATGACATTACTCAGAATCTTAACTGTTTAATTAGTCAGATTCGAAAAGCGATCAAGGGAACTGACTTTAAGCTCAAGTTCAACTATATAGATTTTGAAGAGAACTTAACCAAACCTTTAAGTGAATGCAAAGTTCAAATTGACTTGAGTGTCATGCCAAAATTTGCAAATGAAGGAGAGTATCTTCTATGGTTAGCTGGTTTTATTGAACGAATTACGGAAGGTGGAAAACCTAAATTGCCACCAATTTCGCAATTTCTTCCACCAGGTTTTAAGATGTCGAAAGATGCATTTCCTGTATCTGTAGCTCCTCAAAAAGAAGAGCATGCAGACATGATTATCAATTATTTTAAATCTGAAGATTTTAGTAAAACCAATAAAACTCCCTCATAAAAAGAATGTAGAAGTGACCGTCCACCACACTTCTATATACTGCTGGTTTAACTTCAGCGACCGCCTTCTGGGGCGGTTTTTTTTGTCTTAATCTCATCCTAACTAACTTTTAATATTGTCTAAATTTAGATTTTAGAAAATATTAAATGTATACAAATGTGCAGATATCTGCTGAATAATAATAAATAACAATACCTTAGGTGTATTTGTTAATAAAGAAAAATATACGTTTTTCACATAAGCAATGTGTCAAGTAACGCAATTAAACATTTAGCTGTTCATAATCTTTAAAAAAAGGGGAATATAAATAATATGAATGAAAATGCCGAGTTAATTAAATACATAGACGTTGCTGAAAATGTATATGAACGTATTTATGAAAATAACCAAGTTTCAAACAACTTGATTGTTAACCTCAATCGAATTATGGCGGAAATCAAAAAGCAGGCCGAAGAAAAAGATTTAAAATTAAAGTATAACTCTATCGATTTTGAATATTGCCTGAGTTTGCCTTTGGCAGATAGAGATATAAAAGTTGATTTAAGTTTGATTCCTCATTTTGAACATCGTGATGAATGCATTTTATGGCTAACCAATTTTATTGGAAAAATTAGTGTGCAAAAAAGGATGATAAGGCAGAAACTAAATTATCATTAAAGAATTAGATTTTAAATGTATGAACAAACCGTCTTTAGACGGTTTTTTGTGGGTGAAATATATAATATGATTTGCTTTAGATTGACACTCCATAATTAGAAAATGACATAGAGCGCTTTAAAATGAAAAAGCTTGTAATGACTTTTGCTGTATTAATTCAACTATCGACCTATAGCGTAGCCAATGATTCTACGGGCTATGTCGGTACGGGTGGAATTCAATATCTTAAAAATTCGCAGATTGCCATGCAAAGCGAAGATCTATTTATTAGTAAAAAACTGATTAAGGTCGATTACCTCTATAAAAACCTAAGCAATAAAGAGGTCACTGAAACGATTTTATTTCCGCTACCGCGCATTGATAATTTCTTTGAGTCTGATTTTGCCCATACAGAAGAACTTCTAAAAAGTTTTAAGATAGTGGTGGATGGGAAAAATATAAAACCGGAAATGCATGTCAGAACGTTTATTCAAAAAGATGAAAAATCACCGCTCATTGATGCAACGGATGAGTTTAAGCAATGCGGTTTTAGTGAAAAAGATATGCTCAACCCGTGGCTACGTAATAACTATGATTATGAATATTATGTAGATAAGCTAAAGCAATGTAATAAACCACAAATACAGAAAATTTTAGCTAATTTTAAAAAAGATGATGTAATCCCGTGGTCATCTCAAGTGATCTATAGTTGGAAGCAAACCTTTAAAGCCAATAGTTTGACTAAAATTCACCATGAATATAAACCTTTGGTGGGTGGTTCTGTTGCTTTATATCCAGAGGAAGATAGCCGACAATTTTGTATGGATAAGCAATTTAAGCAGGGCTTAAAAAAGGCCAGTGCAGAAAATTCGCCGTTTAGTGCTTTGGGTTATATTTTGACGACGGGCGCCAATTGGGCAAAGCCCATTGAAAACTTTAAGCTAACCATTGAGCGTGATAAAGATGAGCTGGTTTCTTTTTGCTGGGATGGACAAGTTAAAAAGATTAGTCCAACTCAATTTCAGATGACCAAAACCAAGTTTGTACCCAAAAAAGACCTAGATATTATTTTTGTGAGAGTGAAATAAGCCAAACTCAAATAAAAATGAATAAATGGCTAGCCTAATCACGCTAAGAAATTCCATACTATAAAAGTAGAGGGATTTCTAATGCGGGATGAAACGTGAATTTAAAGAATCTGGAAGCTTTTTATTGGGTTGTGACTTTAAATAGCTTCAATAAGGCTGCAACTAAATTGCAAACCACCCAGCCTGCGGTATCTCAAAAAATCACATCTCTTGAAAATGAATTAGGCTTTAAAGTCTTAGATCGAAACTATCGGCAGTTTAAACCAACGCACAAAGGCTTAACTTTGTTTAAGTACGCCGAAAAATTTATGCGACTAGAAACAGATCTGGTGGCTGAACTCACTGAAAACCAGCACCTGACTGGTACAATTCGTTTAGGCGTTTCTGAAACGATTGTCTATACATGGCTAGTCGAATATATCGAAAAGGTTCAACAAGAGTTTCCAAAAATTTCAGTAGAAATTGTGGTGGACCTGACACCTAACTTACAAGAAGGTGTGCGGACAGGGGACTTAGACATGGCCTTTTTACTTGGACCAACGTTGGCTTTTGAATGTATTGAACAGGCATTGTGTGACTTTGAGCTGAGCTTTTTGGCTTCACCGTCATTTAAGGGCTGTGTGGCTCAAATGTCTTTTAAAACTCTCATGTCTCATACCATTTTAACTTATCCAAAAATTACCTATCCCTATAAAGAATTGAAAGCCAGAATGAAAGAGCAAGGGATTGATGAACCACTTTCAATTACCAGTTATTCATTGGCAACTTTATTGCGTTTAGCTGAGCAGGGCCTAGGCATTGCTGTCGTGCCGACCTTAACGGCGTTAAAAGAAATTACAGATGGTCGACTGGAAATATTAAATACACCCATTCAGTTAAAGACCTTTCATTTCACCTCGATCTACATTCAAGGAAATGACGTTGCCTTGAAAGAAAAATTGACAGAGGTTGCGGTTAAAGTTTCGGAAAGTGCCATGAAAAGCCTCAATGAGAAAATCCAAAAATAAGCGCTGTTATTATTTTTCATAAAATATTTTTTCTTATTTTAAGTAGGCTGCTTGCATGCAAAGTCATAAAAGCAGCTTATGAAGTTTGATAAGTAAAACTTATCCTGATTTTTTAATAAACATTAAATCATTTAAAATCAAATATTTGTATTTTTTATTTTATGTAAAAAGTCTTATTGTCCGTAGGTATTAGCTATGTTTTTATTTTAGATACAAGATTTGATCACCGATTGTGTTGATTGGGGAACAGGGAATCTTTGTCATTTAAAAGGATTAAAGAATATCGTTTGGGAACGAAATGGTGTTCTTGGTTCAACTTGCAAATAGCGTTGTTAAGCTCAAATGGATGAGGAACGCATTAATATGTCTTTACTGAAATCTTCTTTTTTATCAGATCGCCAATGGGCCATTGTTGCCTCAATCTTTATGATGGCGACCTCTGCAATGGGGCCCGGCTTTTTAACCCAAACTGCTGTATTTACAGTGAAGTTAGGCGCGGCATTTGGCTTTGCCATTTTAGTTTCCATTCTGATTGATTATGTGGTTCAACAAAATATTTGGCGAGTGGTTACACTCACTCAAATGCGTGCATCGGATATTGCCAATAAAGCAATTCCCGGCAGTGGCTACTTACTGGCTTTTCTGGTCATTCTAGGTGGTTTTTTCTTTAGTATTGGTAATATTGCAGGTGCGGCTTTAGGTCTAAATGCGCTTTTTGGCCTAGACACAAAGTGGGGCGGTATTTTAAGTGGTGCGTTAGCCATTTTGATTTTTGCCTCAAGAAAAGCAACGCTTGCCATGGATAAAAGCATGATCGTGTTGGGATTGCTTAAAATTCTCCTGATCATTATTGTTGCCGTGATTGTGATGCCTCCTGTGGGTCAAGCTGTACATCAAACCTTTGCTCCAGATCAGATTGACTTTGCCATTATTACGACCATTGTGGGCGGTACGGTTGGTGGCTATATCTGCTATGCAGGCGCACACCGTTTACTCGATAAAGGTGCGGTTGGTCCTGAAAATATTGATGAAGTCGCTAAAGCTGCAACCAAGGGCATTATTGTTGTCGGCATCATGCGCTATGTGCTGTTTTTAGCATTTTTAGGTGTAGTGGTGAGTGGTGCAAATATTGATTTAGCCAGCCATGATGCTAATCCGGCAGCTCAAGCATTCCAATATGCAGCGGGTACATTTGGTTTTAAATTATTTGGTTTAATTTTCTGGGCAGCCGGTATTAGTAGCACTATTGGTGCAGCATATACTTCAGTGTCGTTCTTTAACGTGTTTAAAAAGAACTTAACACCAAAACAAAATAACTATACGACCATTACCTTTATCGCATTGGCTTTATTGCTCTATGTGTTATTGGGCGCAACTCCAGCAGGTCTACTCATTTTTGTGGGTGGTTTTAACGGTTTAGTGTTGCCAATTGGTCTTACAATTTTTGTGTATGTTGCTGCGTGCCGTAAAGATTTAATGGGTAATTATAACTATCCAAAATGGTTACTTATTTTGGGTGGATTAACATGTCTGTTGACGTGGTGGATGGGCTATATGTCGTTTACGACAGTGTTTAACTATTTGACCAAGCTTTAAGCCAGACTTTGTTAAGTGATAAAGGAATGATGCCATGTTTGTAGATTTAAATAGTGATTTGGGTGAAAGCTTTGGCTCATGGAAAATGGGTAATGATGATCAGATTTTACCTGTCGTGACCAGTGCTAACATTGCTTGTGGCTTCCATGCAGGTGATCCACTCGGTATTTTAAAAACGGTTCGTAAAGCAGTTGAGCTTGGCGTGACCATTGGCGCGCATGTTTCTTACCCAGACCTTGTTGGCTTTGGCCGCCGTAATATGGATTTGTCACGTGATGAATTGATTGCCGATGTGCTTTACCAAATTTCTGCACTCGATGGTTTGGCTAAAGTAGCAGGTTCAAAAGTGCAATACGTTAAACCGCATGGCGCGCTCTACAACACCATTGCACATGACCAAGCTCAGGCAGCCGCAGTGATTGACGCGATTAAAATGTATAACCCTGAATTGGTTTTGGTGGCTTTGGCTGGATCAAATTTAGTAGAGCAGGCACGTGCGGCTGGTTTAAAAGTCGTGTCCGAGGCTTTTGCAGACCGTGCGTATAACAGCGATGGTTCACTGGTGTCTCGTCGTCTAGAAGGTGCGGTTTTACACGACTCGGCATTTGTTGCCGGCCGTGTGGTTTCAATGCTTAAAAATGGTGGAGTTGAGTCAATTGACGGTGTATTTACCCCAATTCAAGCCGACACGATTTGCCTACATGGCGACACCGACGGTGCGTTAGAAATGTCGGCAGCCATTAAAGCCGAGCTTGTAAAAAACAATATTGAAATTCGCCCATTTGTAAACAAAGCATAAGGATGAGCACAATGTATAAGGATATTAAAGTCGACCCAGCTCAGCTTGAAGCCGCTTTAGATGCGCGTTTAAAAATCCGTGCAGGTTTTGATAAACCAACAGCAGGTATGGCTGCTGGCATGACTCAGGTGAACATGATTTCAGTGCCAAAAGAGTGGGCTTACGATTTCCTTCTTTACGCACATCGCAATCCGCAAAGCTGCCCAGTGCTTGATGTGCTCGAAGAAGGCATCTATGCAACCAAGCTTGCCGCAGATTCAGACATCCGCACCGATTTTCCACGTTATCGTGTTTGGAAAGATGGCGAAATGGTCGATGAAGTAACAGATGCAAGCGAGATTTATAATGCCCATCCTGATTTGGTGACGTTTTTAATTGGTTGCAGTTTTTCATTTGAAACGGCTTTGCAAGAAGCGGGTATTGAAGTTCGCCATATTCATGATGACACCAATGTGCCGATGTATCTGAGCAATATTCAGTGCCAGCCAGCAGGGCGTATTTCAGGAAATATGGTGGTTTCCATGCGACCAATTCCATCGCATCAAATTAGTGAAGCTGTAAAAATTACATCACGTATGCCAAGCGTACATGGCGCACCTGTACATATTGGTCACCCTGAAAGCTTAGGAATTTCGGATGTAAACAAGCCTGACTTTGGTGATGCTTCTCGCATTGAAGCGGGTGAAATTCCAGTGTTTTGGGCTTGTGGGGTAACACCGCAAGCAGCCGTTATGAACTCGAAAATTCCTTTTGCCATTAGTCATGCACCGGGTCACATGTTTATTACCGACATTCCTGACCGTGCTTGGATTGGCTAATTGGACTAAAGAAGAATTAAAAGGATAAGCAAATGCGTTTTTTATCGGTAAACGCCGATTGTTTTCTGATTGAGCTCGCGAGCTTAGAAGAAACTTTGGTGTTGTACAATAAATTGCAAAATACGCAATTGAATGGAATTAAAGACTTAGTCCCCGCTGCAAAAACAATTTTGGTTTTTTTCAACGAGATCGAAACCAATTTTAAAACGCTGGTTGCTTCAATTCAGAGCCTCAAAGTTGATTCAGGGTTTGAGCGTAGCGGACAAGAAGTGATTGTACCGATTCGTTATGATGGCGAAGACCTTGCGCAGGTTGCTGAGTTACAAGGTTTGTCTGTGGCTGATGTGATTAGAAAACATCACGAAAGCGTGTGGAATGTGGCTTTTATTGGTTTTGCGCCGGGTTTTGCTTATATGAGCAGTCCCGAGCGGCCTTTTACCGATATTCCGCGTTTAACGGTTCCGCGCAAAAAAATACCGTCAGGTTCTTTGGGCTTGGCTGGAAAATACTCTGGTATTTACCCAAAAGACAGTCCGGGTGGCTGGCAGCTTATTGGGACTACCTCAGAAAAAATGTGGGATTTAGAGCGCAAAAATCCAGCACTACTTTTACCGGGCATGACCGTACATTTTGAAGATATTACGCATAGTCCAACGACTGTGACTGTACCGCAGCAAATTACGCGTAAGGTTGAGCCGAAACAATCCGTGCCACTGTTTACGATCACTGCACCAAGTTTACAGATGCTCATTCAAGACGAAGGGCGTTTAAACCAGACCAATATTGGTGTCGGAGTCGCAGGTGCAATGGACTTATCTTCCATGCATAGTGCTAACCGTATTGTGGGTAACCCAACCGATACACCTGTCATTGAAGTTTTAAATGGTGGCTTAAAAGCCAAAATGCAGCATGCTGGCGTTATTGCGGTTGCAGGTGCTATTTCAAACATTCGAGTGAAATTTGCCAATGGTCAAACCGCAGACTTTGTCAGCTGCCAACCGATTGATTTGGATGAAGGCGATGAATTTCAAATTCAGCCACCAACAGCAGGTTTAAGAAACTATTTGGCAGTTCGTGGTGGTATAGACGTTGAACCAGTACTCAATAGTACTTCGTTTGACAGCTTAGCGGTGTTAGGGCCAGAGCCTTTAAAGCTTGGAGATACCATTTACCAAGGGCAGGTTAAGGCCGCCAACATTAGTGTAAATGAAGTGGGCAAGTTCGATTTGCCAAAAGTTGGCGAAGTAGTTGAGCTAGAAATTGTGATGGGACCACGCACAGACTGGTTTGAGCAAGACAGTATTGAACTGCTGTGTCAGCAAGAATGGTTGGTGACCAATGAGAGCAACCGAGTCGGCCTAAGACTTTCAGGTGAGCAGCCTTTATCTCGCAAAATTACCCATGAACTGGAAAGTGAAGGCACATGCATTGGTGCTTTACAGATTCCACCGAGCGGTCAGCCCGTTTTGTTTATGAATGATCACCCTTTAACGGGCGGATATCCAGTCATTGGCGCTGTTGCTAAACACCATTGGGATTTGGTGGCGCAGATACCAGCAGGTTGCCATATCAAATTTAAAAAAATTGCCGAATTTACAGATTTTGAGAATGAATGATGAATACAGAAAAATTATTGATTGCTAACCGTGGTGAAATCGCCGTTCGTATTATTCATGCTTGTCGTGACATGGGAATTTCATCGGTCGCGTTATATGCAGATGACGACATTGGCAGCATGCATGTCGAACTTGCAGATGAAGCATGGGGCTTGGCTGGTGCTACCGCAAGCGAAACCTATTTAAATATTCCTGCCATTATCGAAGTTGCAAAAAAATCGAAAGCGACCATGGTTCATCCAGGTTATGGCTTTTTGTCTGAACGTGCCGAATTTGCTCAAGCCGTGATTGATGCAGGCTTAAAATGGGTAGGGCCATCACCAAGTGCCATTGAAAAACTAGGCGATAAAATCGAAGCACGTAAAATTGCTGCTTCAGTCGGTGCGCCGTTGGTTCAAGGTACACAAGACCCACTTAACAATGCAGATGAAGCTTTAGAGTTTGCCAAACAATTTGGTTTACCAATTGCCATTAAAGCTGCATTTGGTGGCGGTGGCCGTGGTTTAAAAGTCGCGTGGAAACTCGAAGAAGTAAAAGAGCTTTATGAGTCGGCAGTACGAGAGGCAAAAGCTGCCTTTGGTCGTGGTGAATGTTTTGTCGAGCAATATCTAGATAAACCGCGCCATGTAGAAGCGCAAGTGATTGCTGACCAACATGGCAACATTGTGGTGCTTGGTACACGTGATTGTTCATTGCAACGCCGTAACCAAAAGTTAGTCGAAGAAGCACCAGCACCATTTATTAGCGACGAGATTTATCAACAAATTTTAACCTCGGCAAAAGACATTTGTCAGGCTGCGAATTATGTGGGTGCAGGAACAGTTGAATATTTACTGAGTCGTGACGGCAAGCTTTCATTCTTAGAAGTAAATACCCGTTTGCAAGTTGAGCACCCAGTTACTGAAGAAACCTCAAAAGTTGATTTGGTGGTTGAGCAAATTCGTGTCGCTCAGGGTCAAGCGCTTTCCATTAAAGAAACACCAAAAGCCCAAGGCCATGCGATTGAGTTTCGTATTAATGCCGAAGACCCAGCACGTGGGTTTATTCCTGCGTTTGGTGTGTTGAGTTTATTTGAAGCGCCATTTGGTAACGGTGTGCGAGTCGACACAGGCGTTCGCACTGGCTCATTAGTTTCGAGCCATTTCGACTCGCTCATGGCAAAACTGATTGTGACTGGTCCAACTCGTGAAGTTGCAATTGCTCGCGCTAAACGTGCTTTAAAACAATTTAAAATTGAAGGTGTAGCTTCGGTTTTAGACTTTCACCGTGCGGTACTCAATGAACCTGACTTTACAGATGAGTTTCATGTACACACGCGTTGGATTGAAAATGACTTTAAACAAGAGTTAAAGCCGACCAAACGTGGTATTCCAAACCATCAACAACCAATGCTGCTTAGCTACATTGAAATTGATGGCAAGTTACACCGTTTAGGTTTACCAGCGGGCATGTTTGCACAAGGTCCAGCAACGGCAACTCAAGCGCAGACTAACGAGCCAGAAGTGAGTGCTGAGCATTTAGTTGCTCCAATTAATGGTGTGATTAGCGCTTGGAAAGTCGAAAATGGAGAGCAAGTGACAGAAGGGCAAGTGGTCGCAATTATGGAAGCCATGAAAATGGAAGTTCAGGTACTTGCACACCGCGGTGGTGTTATTCAGATTGAGGCAGAGAAGGGCGCGACCTGCCATGCAGAAACCATTATTGGTCGCATTAATTAAGATTTGAATAAATGATTTGGCCTGATTGTGTTGCTTGTTTGATCGGGTCAAATCGAATGCTTATTTATTAACTCAGTTAGCTATTTTCACAGTACTCGTTAACTATTTTCAACTTGAAAGCCAGAATAGGTTATGAGATATTTCCCGCACTTTGGTGATATCAAAATTAATCACTGTATTGAAAGCTCGCCTTATGCGAGCTTTAATTTTTAGACCAGTTCAAGCATTTCTCACTTAATGAGCTGGCTGCATAAAAAAATTGAGAATTTATCATCCATTTTAAAGGCTAATTGAAGAACGCGAATGAAAATTCTACCTTCATCTGAATATGATCAAATTCTAAAATACAGTGTCTATTGGCTCGCCATATCAATTGTGATTGGAGTCGTCGCAGGTCTGGCCTCGACTTTAATTTTTGTGGCTTTTGATATTTCAAATAAAGTCAGAAGTCTGCATCATTGGCTCATCTACTTTTTGCCTTTTGTAGGTTTTGGTATAGGTTATCTCATCAAAAAATATGGTTCACCGATTGAACGGGGAACTCATTTACTGATTGATGAAATTCACCAACCGAAGTCGTTCATTCCGAAAAGAATGAGCCCCATCATTTTTATCACCTCAATTTTAACGCAGTTGTTTGGTGGTTCGGCAGGGCGTGAAGCACCAGCCGTTCAGCTTTCAGGTGCTTTAATTGATCACTTGAGCCATATTTTAAAAGTCTCGGAAGATAACCGAAAAATTTGTTTAATCGCCAGTATTGGTGCGGGCTTTGCTGGGGTATTTGGTTTGCCTTTGGCTGGTGCAATTTA
Source organism: Acinetobacter sp. V102_4 (assembly GCF_031799005.1). Taxonomy (NCBI): domain Bacteria; kingdom Pseudomonadati; phylum Pseudomonadota; class Gammaproteobacteria; order Moraxellales; family Moraxellaceae; genus Acinetobacter; species Acinetobacter sp. V102_4. The sequence goes on from NZ_JAVQNR010000036.1 coordinate 35,068, forward strand.
TGGCTTGGAAATTACTGCTTTAGGTAATTTAAGATATTCAGCCATTTTTCCATGTTTTGTGTCTGCTCTTGTTGCATCGACCATTCCTGAACTATTCGATATCGTTCACCCACACATTTTTTATGTGATTAGTGAGTTTCCGCCTATTCATTTCGGCACGCTCATGAACTTAATTGTGGCAGGGCTAATCTTTGGTTTGATTGCACGTTTCTTTATTGCCGCAATTCATTTTGCCAGTGACGTCTTTTACAAATATATTCACTATTTGCCATTAAGAACGATGGTGGGCGGTATTGTGATTATGCTACTTACTTTGTTCACTGCGCATCAACAATACAATGGTTTGGGTACAGATAAAATCATTTCATCTTTTTATGTGCCGATTGAATTTTACGACTTTTTCAACAAGACCATTTTTACTGCCATCACTTTAGGTTCTGGTTTTAAAGGTGGTGAAATTACGCCATTATTTTATGTGGGTGCGACATTAGGTAATGCTTTAGGGGCAGTTTTAAACTTGCCAATTTCATTGCTTGCAGGCTTAGGCTTGGTGAGTCTGTTTTCAGGAGCGAGTAAGGCACCGTTGACGTCTATTATTTTAGCAGTTGAGCTATTTGGAATGAATGTTGCGACTTATGCCATTATTACTTGTTTGTTGGCAGCGCTATTTTCTGGAAATTGTGGGTTGTATCGCCGTAAAAAGCTGATGGATTGATTCAGCCTTTCTAAGGAGTTGAGTAGTTTTAGGTTGCTTAGCTCCTATTAAATCTTCTTTTTTAATAACAATAATAAAAATTGGCATATTAAATGCTTAATAAAAACTGATAAGCAAATGAAAAGAAATGAAGTTCTATCTCTTGTTGGGAACTATAATGAGAAATAGAAAATTGTTTTAATATTAAAAAAAGGAATAACTTAAACTGTGTCAATATTTATTCTAATACTTACGTTTTTTGTGGGTGTACTTGTTGGGCGATACACTATATTTTTAATTCAGAAGTCCTTATCTATTTTTATATCTGTTGTTGATAAATTTTTAAATAAATATTTTGTTCTTTTTCTTTCAGTTATTTTGTTCTTTATTTTATTCTCTCTAATTTTAACAGGAGGATTGATATTGTGGTATATCATTAGTGGTAGAGCAATAGAGCTAGGTAAGTTTGTATATTTATTGGGATGGGTGGTTGGATCAAGTTTTTTGGGATTTCATCCGAAGAATAATAGTTTTAAATAATAGATAAGTAGTTGATATAAAAATAATCTTAAAGAGGGTGCTATGTCTATATTGGGTTTCGCTATTTTTTTTATAATTTCACATATCATTGGATATTTTATAGCTAAAACTGAATGGAAGATTCGGCATTTGGCTGCCTTATCTTTTATTTCAACATTTATAATTGTTTGGTTAGGATTTTTATTACTACTTTATTTTAAAGGAAGATATGTCCAATTTTTTGTGGATGGAAGGATATCATTAAATTGGCGAGCAGTAGATTTATTTTTTGTGGCAGGTATGTCTTCAACTTTATTAACATTGCTACTAGTTATTGTAGTGTGGAGTATTCGTAATAAGGTTTTCTAAATTAACATTGTGATAAGTAAGTTATTATTTTAAAAGAAGGTGCTATGTCTATATTGGGTTTTGCTATATTTTTATATAGCATTGGCTACTTTGTAGTTAAAGCAGGGTGGAAGCTTCGCTATTTAGTGCCAATATGTTTTTTATCTTTTTTTATTATCACTCTATTTATTTTAGCAATTTTATTTCCTAAAGATTGGACCAATGCACAATTTTTTACTATAGATGGTCCTAATCACTTAGCACTTCTTTCTTTATTAATATCTTCATCTTTAAGTTCAGTTATTACGTTTATTTTAGTTTTGGTTGCATGGGCTATTCGACATGATGTCATTTAAATTGTTTAGATTAAAAAATCTTAGACAATCTAATATTTGTATTAAAGAGCTAAGTCTTCTCTCATTTGGAGTAGTAAAATGATTGAGTCCCTTCCCATGATCGTTTTGTTAGGTGCTTTTTCAGGTGCTATTTTTGGGCGCTATTATAGAGCAGTCTTTGCATTTTTATATGATAAAGTTTATATACTCCTTAAAGGCCTTCTAACTAATCCTTTTCTTTCAATTGTTTCGATGCTTTGTGCAATAGTTTCTGTTTTCCTATTCGCGCTATGGGGCAATGTCTTTTCTTGGGTTATCTCTGACGAAAATTGGGTGTATTTTTATAACTCCTATTTTATTGGAGTTCTGGTAGGTCTTTTTCTGCTTAGGTTAAGTAGTAAAAAAATAAGTTTTAAGTAGTTGAATTTAGATTATTCTACCTGTATCTGGCGATTGAAATGAAAAAAATATTAAAAATACTTAAATGGCTTATTGTCCTATTTCTAATGTTTGTTCTCTTGCTCGGTGTAATCGAGTTTATCGCAAATAAATTCTTTGATAATGCTGCCAAGAAGGATGCATGTGCTGACTCTGGAGGGGCATGGGATCATCAAAAAGATACCTGCCAATTTGCTCCTAATGACCCTAGAAGTAAAAAAGAATTGGGAATATAAATGGAAAAGCAATTTGTCGATGAGAAAATGCAGAAATACTTGCGATTAATGCGTTTACGTAGAAACTTTGTATTCTCAGTATTAGTATTTCCATCAGTTGTTATTGTTGTATTGATGCTAGCAAGAGTAGATGAAAAGTACTTATCTATCTATTTATTTTCCGATAACCATGATTCCTATCATATTATTTTTGATGTTTAAGCTGCTAGCTAACGATATATGCCCTTGGTGTAAATGTGGTTTTTTCATGAATGATTTAGGTTCTTTTGTTAATGGGCTAAGTTTTATCTTCAGAAAACAATGCTCTCATTGCGGGCAGCCAGACAAATTATCAAAAAATGAAGATGTACATGATTCTTAAAACTATAGAATATTATCGCCGTAAAAAGTTGATGGATTAGTGAGTGTTTTATAGGTAGGGTTTGATTGGGTTTTAGCCCAATCAGCTCATTTTTTGGGATTCTCTACCCATTTATTTGTGTTTGAGATTTTATGCTAAAATCCATTAAATATATTTATCACCAAATGCAATTTAATATTAATTATGTTTTTAATTTTAAGAAAAAAACTTCAAAAAATTGGTATCGTTTTCTTAGCAATCAACTTATTAGCTTGTAGTCATCAGCCAGATTTTAAAGATATTTCTCGGTTAGCAGAAAGAGGTGATGCAGGAGCTCAAGCAAAACTTGGTGAACTATATGTAGAGGGGAAAGTTGTTCCTCAAGATTATAAAAAGGCATTTGAATGGTATAGCAAAGCTGCTAATCAAGGAAATGCAGAGGCACAGAATAATTTGGGAGCAATGTATGCTTTGGGGCAAGGGATAGAGCAAAATTATAAAAAAGCATTTGAATGGTATAGTAAAGCTGCTGAACAAGGGGAAGTAAAAGCACAGAGTAATTTAGGTGCATATTATGCAAATGGTGATGGTGGAGTTAAAAACTATAAGAAAGCCTTTGAGTGGTTTAGCAAATCTGCTGCACAAGATAATGCTGAAGCTAAATACTATTTGGGCATACTTTATGAAGAAGGTTATGGGGTAATCCAAGATTATAAAAAAGCATTTGACTGGTATAGCAAAGCTGCTGCACAAAATTATGCAGATGCACAAAATAATCTTGCAGCACTTTATGCACAAGGTAAGGGCGTAGAACTAAATAATAAAAAAGCCTTTGAGTTATATAGCAAAGCGGCTGAGCAAGGAAACTCAATAGCACAAAATAACTTAGGGGCGTGTTATGCGCTTGGGCAAGGCGTAAATCAAGATTATAAGAAAGCGTTCGAATGGTATAGTAAAGCTGCTCAACAGGAAAACGATGAAGCACAATTTACTGTGGGCATGATGTACTTTAAAGGTGAAGGCGTACAACAAAACAATGAATTAGCCGAAAAGTGGCTAAGAAAAGCAGCAGAAAATGGCAATAAAGATGCCTTATCACTATTTGAAGAATAGCCATTTTTCTATGACATGGATTTGCTGTTTTGTGGCTTCAATTAGGTGAGGAGAATTCTCTAAAGTCCATGTTTCATCACACCAATCGCAAGCATCGTAGAAAGATTCGAGCCAAGTAGGGTAATAAATTATATTATCTGGAAGATTTCTTGGAGCGCCCATAAAACCTGTTTCTAAATTATTGAAAATAGTACATAGTTGAACTGGGCTTAGATTGTTTTCTTGATAATTATTTAAAATATCTAAAAAAAATCTAGCTGCTAATATTTCTGCTTCAATACAATTATATGAGAAACTAGGATCTGTTATATTTATTGTTCGAAGTAATAAAGAATTATAATCATTAAATGGTAGTAGTAATTCGGTAAAATAATCTATTTGAAAATCTTCATTTTCTTCAATATATTTATTAATATTTTTTGTTTTTTCATATGCCGAATATTCTCCATAATAAAACTCTATATATAAAGATTTTAATGTCATTAATTAACTCTAATCATTTTGTCATAAAATTATATCATACAAAAATGTATTATAAATTTCATAATGAACTAGACCATAACCTAAACCTAGTAAATGGCTTTTTAATTTCCCCAACCGCTCTACTTTAATACGATTGTCATTTCACACGCTTGACGCCAACAAGTGCGAATACTATCCTTTGCGTGCTGGCCTACATTGCCAGTTGGTTTTAGCAGACCATCAGCCAAAGTACACGAAAAAGTCTAACTTTTTTGTGGAAATCCCTGTGTGCCCCCTTTACGGTGGAACGGAAGGGGGACACCCTCGGGTGTGCTGGATTCTTTGGCTCCAGTCTGCTAACCCTCTTTCGTTTCACCACCATTATTTAGCAGTAATGCGGTGAAACTTCTTTTATAGCCAAAGGAGTCCGCTATGCGTACTAATTCTTCTCATTTATTGGCCTTTGCCAAAATCTCTCCGTCCATACCAATTAAACAGTCTATAAAACGGTTTAATCGACTCTAGGTTTTCTACGCCTTAAGAATCGTTACGACTAAAAAATCATAGCAACAATAAACCCGAGATAGCTTAGGGCACATTTTTGTGCGGCTTATCCATGCCTGTTTTTAGCACTCAATTTAAGAGTGACGGCATTTCTATCTCTTTTAGATACAACAAAAAATTATTTTAAGCGGTATACATGAAAAATTTAGAATCTTCATTTAGAGCGCTGCGCGTGCTTCACGCAGCAAAAGATTTATTTAATCAAGATGGCTTTCATAAGGTCGGTGTTGACCGAATTATTGCAGAAGCCAAAATTCCCAAAGCTACTTTCTATAACGACTTTCATTCAAAAGAACGACTGATCGAGATGTGTCTGACTTTTCAAAAAGATGCGCTCAAAGTAAAAGTATTTTCCATTCTTAATTCATACAAAGAGCAAATGGTGCTTGATAAACTCAAGCAGATTTACCTTTTACATGCCGACTTAAATGGCTTTTATCATTTACCCTTTAAAGCAATTTTTGAAATTGAAAAGCTCTACCCAAAAGCCTATCGCGTGGTGATTGAATATAGAACTTGGCTAATCAACGAAATTTATAAACTGCTTTTAACCGTCAAAAGTACGGCTTCAATGAAAGACGCCCACATGTTTTTGTTCGTGATTGATGGGGCAATGGTTCAGCTTTTAAGTAAAAACAGTATAGATGAGCGAGACAAGCTACTAAATTATTTTTTAATAATGCTCTCTTAGCTCTAAATCCACACACTTTTTAAAAGTAAAAAGCCCGTAATTGGGCTTTTTATTTATTCGAGCTCTAGTTGATCGTCATCTTTAGTGACTTTGATTTTCATCTTTTTATATTTACGTTTGTTTGGATCTAAAGCAGAGTTTGTCACTTCATCAGCAAATTTTGGATTCTGCATGAGTTTGGCATAGGCTCTATAACCTATACGAATTCTGGTAGGTGGACAATCTGTTCTTTTGGAATAATATTCAATAAGCGAATTTAATTCCTTTAACAAACTCTGATGTTCCATTGTATTGCTTATTTTCTATTAATTAGTAAGTTATTTTCAGCATACTAAAATTTAGAAAATTTCTAAAGATGTAGTTGATATACATCACTTTTAATAAATGTTAATTGATTTGCATTTATTCTATTAAGAGTGAATTAATTTGCATTTTATTTGGTGTTTCTGATTTCTTTTTAATCAAACCGTCATAACCAAGGTGTAAATTAATGTTAGAAAAAGAAAATAGATAGAAGATTGCCACGAACAATAACTATTTAAGCAATTTTCTCACACTGTGGTATTAAGCTGACTTTAACGAGTCGGCTTTTGTTTTTTGTGGCCAAATAAAAAGCCCTTAATTGGGCTTTTTATTTGATAGGTCTCGATTAAAACTTAAGTTTTTTAAGTCCACGACTTACGCCATTTTGTAAAGCTGCTTTAATGATCGGGCCAAGAAAAGGCACTCGACCTTTAAAGCTAATAGTGTAATCCAAGCGAGTACGGTTGTTCCCCAAATCAATAAACTTCATCACACCACGGTGACCTTTAATTGGGCTAATCCCGCTAGTGATTGCATATTCGATCAGTTCATTTTCTTTGTAGACTAAATTTGTCTCTACAAATGAAGGGGTAAATGGAATAGACATTTTACGAGCAGAGCCCACACCATTACGAGTGTCTTTTCCGTTACTAATGCGAGTCACTTTAGCAGGAGCGAAAAGTTTGCTTAGGTTTTCATGTTCACTCAAGACGGCAAAGACCTTGTCTACGGGCGCATCAAATTCTTGTACGATGTTGATTGTTTGAGTTTTTAACATCTTGTTCCCTCTGAAAATAATTTTGACATTGGTGATTGTCAGTTTTTGGATATTAGCATGCTTTGGGCAATGGGGGAATTCTAATCCGTCGGAGTTTTGAGTCTTCAACAATCAGAGCCTGAATTTATCAATTGACCTAAATACTAAAACATCTGCTTTAACCTCACATGGTTAATTAAAATTTAAACGCCTAATATCTATGCTTGGGATAAGAACGAGTACAACAAAAATGAATGCTGTTCAACCAACAAAGCCCGCAGGTGTTATGCGGTATTTAATAAGTAAACTGAGTGTAATAGGCCTCGTAGTCTGTGTCACAAGTGCATCTGCCGCTAAAGAAATAAAATCAGGAGATTCGGCAATGGGTTATCAAAATCAAGCTGCTTGGCAACAAATTGAACAATTTCTTCCTCTCGAATTTCATATTCCTAAAGACCAGTTACCAAAAGAAGAATGGTGGGCTTGGAATGGTAATAACATCCATTTGGATACTTATCGAAATCCAAATGCAAAAATTAAAGTGATTTTATTTCATGGTGTAGGTACGAATGGCCGACAAATGTCGATGATTTTAGGTAAACCATTGGCTGATCGGGGATATGAAACAATTGCAGTCGATATGCCGGGCTATGGTGTCACTCAAGTTAGCAAAGGCAAGGTTATTAGCTATAACGATTGGGTACAGGCTGGTAGTGATTTAATTGATATTGAATTAGCAAAAGATAGTCGTCCGGTTGTACTTTATGGTTTAAGCGCAGGTGGAATGCTGACGTATCACGTTGCGGCCAAGAATAAAAAAGTGAAAGCAATTGTAGGAATGACCTTTCTTGACACAAGTAGTCAGAAGGTTACAGACACTGTAGCAAGTAACTTATTTATGAGCCGAATAGGGACACCAATTGCGCATTTGACTGCAAAAACACCTCTGGCCTCAATGCGGATTCCAATGAGCTGGGCAAGTAAAATGAGTACCTTGGTGAATAATAAAGAGGCTTTAAAGGCCTTCATGAAAGATAAAACCTCGGCTGGTAACTCAGTTTCACTCACATTTTTAGACTCATATATACATTACAAACCTGAAGTGACGCCTGAAGAGTTTGATGTGTGCCCAGTCTTGTTAACTCAACCGGAAAAAGACCGTTGGACTCCACTTGACTTAAGTACACCATTTCTTAGCCGTATTCAGAAGGTACCTGTAAAAACCGTAATACTGGAAAATGCAGGGCATTACCCATTAGAGCAACCGGGTTTATCTCAAATGGTTGATGCTATTGATAGCTTTTACAGCACTACGGTGAAATAACGAGTAATTGTGACCCGTTTTAATTCTGCTCGTTACGGTTTTTTATTTCTTAATTTTTTAAAGAAAGGTTGAATCACAGACCAGTTGGTTGAAATCCAGCAAATAAATGAACCAGCCGTAACCATGGCTGTTCCTTGCCAAAAGCTTAAGGACAATTGAGTTTGTAAAACAAACATTGCCAAAATAGATGAAATAATAGGGGTGAAATAAGAGGCAACCACAAGCATGGTAATGTTTCCATGAATGATGCCAATGTTCCATGCTGCATAGCCAAAGCCAATTGCAGCGGATGCAATTAAAAGGGTGATTACAGTTGGAATATCCATTGAAGGAATGGTGAATTGCCCAGAGAGAAGCAGCTTGAGCCATAGTGTGAGTGCGACACAAACAAAGAAAATAGAGATCGGGTTTTGCCCATTACTCATTTTTTTGGTGAGTACACAGTAAAAAGCCCAAATAATGGCACCTACAAATGCCAAAATATAGCTCAGAGGGTTGCTATGAAAATTATCGACAATGCTACTTAGACTAAAATCACCGTTTCCAGTTTGAATAAAAATAATGCCAGAAATTGAAATAAGTAAGCCGAGAATAATAAGAAAATTAAACTTTAATTCCTTAAAAATAACAAAAGCCAAAACCGTTAAACTCGGCCACAGATAGTTAACAATGCTGACTTCAATTGCCTGTTGAGGGCTTTGAGAGTAAGCAATCGCAAATGAAAAACACAGCTCATAAGCAACGAACAGGACTGTACCCAATATTAAATATTTTTTAGAAATCTGTTTAAAGTCTGGAACTTTGAAAATGGCAAGCAACAGTAGCGCACTTAAAGAATAAATAAGCGTAACACCTAGCTCAGGTCCAATGACGGCACTGACTTGTTTCATCAGACCGACCATAGATGCCCACATGAGAATGGCGCTTAGACCAATCAATGTTGCTAGATTTTTTGACATAAAATTCAGTAAATAACGGTTAGAAAATGGTAAAAGATTAAGCTGTGCTGGCGAAAGGAATAAATTTTCAAGATAGGGAATATAGGACAAATTATATAAAATATAAACAATTAAATTTATTGATTGGTTGAATCTGCTATGTTTATTTAAGTATTCAATTGGGTAAAGAAATTTCGAATAAAACAACATTGTTACGAGGGAAATATGGAAGTTATTAAAACGATTGGTGTGGTAGGTGCAGGCGTAATTGGAGCAAGTTGGACTGCCTTATTTTTATATAAAGGATTTAAAGTTAAGGTTTACGACCCATATCCTATAGATGAAGCGATTTTTAAAAAAAGAATATATGCAAATTTAAATGATTTATTGGCTTTGGATGGAAACTCTGAACACACCCATTCTCTACAAGATGTATTACTTAATCTGGAAATTTCTAATCACTTAAAAGATGCAGTTTCAGATGCTGATTTTATTCAAGAAAATGCACCTGAACGTCTGGATTTAAAACAAAAGCTATATCAAGAAATCACATCATATTGCCCTGAACATACCATTATTGCTTCAAGTTCATCGGGCTTAAAAGTGTCTGATTTTCAAAAAGAGGCCAAACATCCTGAACGTATTTTACTAGGGCATCCTTTTAATCCGCCTCATCTTTTACCTTTGGCTGAGATTGTTGGTGGTAATTTGACGTCTCCACAAGTTTTGAAGCAGGCTTCCGAGTTCTATAAACAATTAGGTAAGAACCCAATCGTTTTAAATAAAGAAGTCAAAGGGCATGTAGCAAACCGTTTGCAGGCTGCGCTATGGAGAGAAGCCTTCTCACTGGTTGAACAAGGTGTGTGTTCTGCCGAAGATGTTGACGTCGCGATTACCAGTGGGCCGGGTTTAAGATGGGCGTTATTTGGCCCCTATATTAATATGCAGCTTGCAAACCAAAAGGGCTTTAAAGAGGCGATTCATCATTTAGGCCCACCAATGACAGAATGGTGGAATGATATGCACGCATTTCAACATTCCGATGAGACAACAGACTTATTAGAAACACAAACCAACCAGCTGTTAACCCAATATAAAGATATCGATTTATACCAAACCAGAGATAAAGGATTGGTGGATATCTTAAAGCTCAGACAGCAGCTCAAGTTAGATTAAGCCCAGTCTTTACGGCAGAGCCAATCATTTTAATATAGAGATGATTGGCTTTTTGTTAGATCAATAAGAAAAACATTCCTAATTAAAATTGCTGTGCATTCATTAATTGTTACTCAAATCTCTATTGAGATAATTACTGCGGTGTCGATGCTGTATTGCTGCTATGAAATGCACAGTTTTTAGTGCAGCTTTTTACTTTTTATTTTAAACCGCACTCAAATTGCCCAAGTTTAGTATTACTTTTAATAAAAAACGTAATACTAAGCTGGCATGTCCTTTGCATAGTCATAAACAATCAAAAGTGATCTAGGGTTCCGATACTTCATGTATGACTGGACCGAGAGTTCACGGTTCCTAGCGAACTACACGGAGGGATAAAAGCCCGGGAGGAAGTCTAAAACTATCCGACAGGAGTAGCTATGAACACTGCAAATTATCATAACAATCAGGCGATTTGGACTGAACTTTTACCCGGTGGACATCACTGGTCGGGCCGTATTCAAAAGGGAACCATTCTTAGATTTAAATCACTTGGCGCGCAAGCAAACGTTTCTTTGTTTTGTGTAAATGCTGCCGATGTGCTTGAACGTTTTAACATGCCTGACAGTTTAAAAGGGCAACACACAGCCTATTTAAAAGCATCTAATGTGCTCTATTCAGACCTTGGCCGTGTCATGGCTTCAATTGTTCATGATGAGCATGGTTGGAACGATGCACTCTGTGGTCCAAGCCGACCAGAACAAATTGAAAAGCAATTTGGAACGCGTACATTTCAAGATGCCCGCAATGATATGTACCAAAACGGCTTAGACAGTTTACTCATTGAGATGTGTAAATATGGGCTTGCAAGCCAAGACCTCAGTGCCGCCGTTAATCTATTTTCTAAGGTTGCGGCAGATGAAAGCGGTGCTTTGTCTTACGTAAATTCTGATAACACCGATCAAACCATTGAGCTGCGTTTTGAAATGGACTGTCTGCTATTTTTATCTGCCGCGCCGCATGGTTTAGACACCAGCTCAAGCTATCAACCTGCCGATATTCAACTCAGTTTATTTAAAGCCAATTCCTTAACAGACAGCGATATTTGTCGTGATGCATGTTCGCAAAATCAGCGTGCGTTTCAAAACACAGCCCGCTACTACGCACTTAGCAATATTTAAATCAGGAGAAGCATCATGACAGTTTTACAATCATTTGAAAAAGCAGTTTTAAATGAAGTTTGTCCTGCGGGCGAAGCGTGGATGTGCGAGGTTAAAAAGGGCCAATATTTTCGAATTATTGATCTTGAGGGAAACCAAGCGGTCGATACTTTGTTTATGAGTGCCGAAAACCCAACTGAGCGTTATAGTGCAATGGATACCTTGGCCATCAACCAACACATTTATTTAGAAAAGGGTACAAAGCTCTACAGTAACTTTGGCCGTCCAATTGCCGTCATTCATGATGATAACTGTGGTCGCCATGACACCATTGGCGGTGCCTGTTCATGTGAAAGTAATACGGTTCGCTATGCACATGAAACTTACCCAATGCATAGTTGTCGTAACAATTTTATGTATGCTTTGGCAAAACACCCAATTGCAAAAAAGCATGGATTAAATGTGCGCCATATTGGTCCAAATATTAACTTTTTTATGAATGTGCCTGTTACGCCAGACGGTCAGCTTAAATTTGATGATGGAATTTCAGGCCCGGGTAAATATGTCGAAGTTCGGGCAGAAATGGATTTAATTGTTTTAATTTCTAATTGCCCCCAGCTGAACAACCCATGTAATGCCTATAACCCAACCAAAATTCAATTGGTTGTCCTTGAAGCGGAAGGGGTGTAAGCATGTTTAAAAAAGTTCTGATTGCCAACCGTGGTGCAATTGCCTGTCGTGTAATTCGTACCCTTAAAAAACTCGGTATTGCTTCGGTTGCAGTTTACTCCGAAGCCGATCGTGATTCTCTACATGTCACTTTAGCCGATGAAGCTTTTCTGATTGGTCCTGCGCCTGCTCATCAAAGCTATTTAAATATTGAAAAAATCCTTGAGGTTGCAAAACAGTCGGGGGCAGAAGCCATTCACCCTGGTTATGGTTTTTTGTCTGAAAATGCCGAGTTTTGTGATTTGTGTGAAAGCCAAGGCATTGCGTTTATTGGACCAACTTCAAGCCAAATGCTCGATTTTGGTTTAAAACATACTGCACGTGAGCTGGCTATTAAAAGCAACGTGCCTTTACTTCCGGGCAGTTCACTACTTGCAGACGAAGCTGAAGCCTTAACTGAAGCGGCCCGTATTGGTTATCCAGTCATGCTTAAAAGTACTGCGGGTGGCGGTGGTATTGGCATGCGTTTGGTCTGGAATGAAACCGAATTAAAAGATACCTATCAAACTGTGTCTTATTTAGCTCAGGTCAATTTTAAAGATGCTGGATTGTATTTAGAGAAATTTGTACAACATGCACGCCATATCGAAGTTCAAATTTTTGGTGATGGGCAAGGACAAGTTTTAGCGTTGGGTGAGCGTGATTGTTCGGTACAACGCCGTAATCAGAAAGTCATTGAAGAAACACCCGCACCACATTTAAATGAGCAGCAACGCGAATACATTCAAAAAGTTGCTATTCAACTGATGCAGTCGGTGAACTACCGCTCAGCAGGCACAGTTGAATTTGTCATGGACACTGAAACCCAAGAATTTTATTTCTTAGAGGTCAACACTCGTTTACAAGTTGAGCACGGCGTGACCGAGCAAGTGTTCGGTGTCGATTTAGTCGAATGGATGGTGACATTGGCAAGTGGCGACTGGTCAGTACCGACTGAAAAGTTAGAGCTAACAGGGCACTCTATTCAAGTTCGTCTTTATGCCGAAGACCCAATTAAACAGTTCCAGCCAAGTGCAGGCCTACTTACCCATGTTAAATTTGACCCGCAAGCACGAGTCGAAACATGGGTAGAAACAGGGTCAACGGTGTCGTCTTTTTATGACCCGATGATTGCTAAAATCATTGTGACTGCTGCAACCCGAGAGCAAGCCATACAGGCAATGAGTGCTAGTCTTGCCAACACGCAAGTCGCAGGCATTGAAACCAATCTGGAATATTTGCAAAACATTATTGCTTGTGATGTGTTTGCTTTAGGTACTCAAACCACTCGTTTTTTAAATACATTTGAATGGAAAACTCAAAAAATTGAGGTGTTGCAAGCTGGTATTCAAACCGCCATTCAAGACGTAACAGGTCGATTAGGTTATTGGGATGTCGGGGTGCCGCCATCGGGTGCCATCGATCCACTCAGTTTAAGTGTGGCAAACCAACTGTTAGCCAATGAAACGAATACAGCAGGGCTTGAATGCACCTTGCAAGGACCAACTTTAAAGTTTCACTGCGACAGCCAAATTGCGATTACGGGCGGTGATATGCCTTCAAAACTTGATGGCGAACTTATGCCGATGTGGCAAACCATCAATGTGAAAAAAGGCCAAGTTTTAAAATGTGGACTTATCCGTTCAGGTTGTCGCAGCTATATTGGCATTAAAGGTGGTTTCGATGTCCCTGACTATTTAGGGTCACAGGCGACTTTTACTTTGGGGCAATTTGGTGGGCACGCAGGCCGTAATTTATTAATTGGTGATATGCTGCCAATTACTGAATATTCCACTCAATCGACCACCGCCTTAGCTCAAGCGCAAATTCCTAGCTTTACCCAAAACTGGAAAATTGCAGTGATGTATGGCCCACATGGTGCGCCAGATTTTTTCACCAAACAAGATATTGATACCTTCTTTGCCAATGAGTTTGAAATTCACTATAACTCAAGCCGCACAGGTATTCGTTTAATTGGCCCAAAACCTGAGTGGGCACGTGAAGACGGTGGTGAGGCAGGCTTACATCCTTCTAATATTCACGACAATGCTTATGCGATTGGTGCGATTGATTTTACCGGCGATATGCCAATTATTCTTGGTCCCGATGGTCCGAGCTTAGGCGGTTTTGTATGTCCTGCCGTGGTGATTCATTCCGAGCTTTGGAAAATCGGGCAGCTAAAAGCAGGCGATAAGGTTAAATTTGTACCCGTGAGTTATGCGCAAGCAAAAGCCCTTGATCAACAATATCATCAAAGCTTAACCGCGGCTGATACAACTAGCATTGATTTCAACCCAACCATTCAAGCAGAACCCGACACTTTAAAAGATGCCGTTCTGGCAACTTTAGAAGGTGAAGCTGACTTACCAAGTGTGACTTATCGACCAGCAGGAAATAGCTATTTGTTGGTGGAATATGGGGAGTTAGTACTCGACCTAAATTTACGTTTCCGTATCCACGCGCTTATGCAATGGGTTAAAGATCAAAACATTCAGGGCATTATTGACCTAACACCGGGCATTCGTTCACTACAAATTCATTTTGATTCAATTCAACTCGATCAACTGGAGCTTTTACAGAAACTTCAACAAGCAGAAGCTGAATTACCCGACATTCAAAATATGCAGGTGCCTTCACGGACTGTCTATTTGCCTTTGGCTTGGGAAGATTCGCAGACTCAACTTGCCACCGAACGCTACACACAGATTGTTCGTCCAGATGCGCCGTGGTGCCCGGATAACGTCGAGTTTATTCGCCGTATTAATGGTTTAGCTTCAAAGCAAGCGGTTAAAGATGTGGTCTACAGTGCGAATTATTTAGTGATGGGTTTAGGCGATGTGTATTTGGGCGCGCCAGTTGCGACACCACTCGACCCACGCCAACGGTTAGTCACTACAAAATATAACCCTGCGCGAACTTGGACACCTGAAAATGCCGTGGGTATTGGTGGTGCTTATATGTGTGTGTACGGTATGGAAGGGCCAGGTGGCTACCAGTTTGTTGGCCGTACCACCCAAATGTGGAGCCGCTACCGTAAAAATGCCGACTTCGAAGATGGCAAACCGTGGCTACTGCGCTTTTTTGACCAAGTTAAGTTTTATGAAGTCTCTGAGACTGAACTTCTGCAAATGCGTGAAGACTTTAAGGCAGGCCGTCTACAACTTCGCATTGAAGATGGTGTGCTCAATTTAAAAGAATACAACGAGTTTTTAAAAACACATCAAGACAGCATTCAAGCCTTTAAAGACACTCAGCAAGCCAATTTCGAGGCTGAACGACGCCGTTGGCACGAAGCGGGTTTGCAAGAATATATTTCTGAAAGCCTAGATGCTGTTGATGAAGGTGAAACCGTAGTTATTCCTGAAGGGGGCTGTGCAGTTGAGTCGCATATGCCGGGGTCAATCTGGAAAATTGAATGTGCATCGGGAGATATTGTTGAAGAAGGTGCAACTCTTGCGGTGATTGAAGCAATGAAAATTGAAATCCCGATTATTGCCCCCGAACGCATGAAAGTTGAAACCATTACCATTGAAAAAGGGCAAACCGTAAAAACAGGACAAGTACTTTTTACCTTGGCACCTGTCGCTTAAACCAAAAGAGAGCATCTATATCGATGCTCTCTTTAAACCTTATGCTTCGGTCAAATGCTTTAATACTTTATGACCATGTTCAACCGCTTCTAATTTAATTTTCGACTCTGGATTGCCTGATAAAGGTGATACGTCATAAAGCAAGTAAGTGGCACTTAGCTGCATTTGCGTATATTGAATTGAATATTGAACCGCTTTTAAAAAGCTATCCGCTAAGTTTTCTCGGTCGTTCACCATGTCGGCTTCTTTTTGACCGACCGTCATACTAATAATGACTTTTTTGTCTTTTAATTTGTCGCCCTGAGAGCCATAGGCAAACTGGTAAGTAAAAACTTCATCAAACCATAATTTCAAAATTGCTGGCATATTAAACCAGAACATTGGATATTGCAGAATGATCGTGTCGTGGCGTAACAAGGCTTCTTGTTCAGCACTGACATCAATTTGATAGTCTGGATAGAGCTGGAAAATATCTCGGACTTCTATATCTGGATAGGTTTTAACGAGCTCCTCTACAATTGCTTTATTTGCAATTGATTGAGCGTAGTAGGGATGAGCCAAAATAAGTAAAGCCATGAGAGTGCCTTTAAACTATAAAAATAATAGCCACTATAATTTTTATAGTATTGGCGTACAATAACTATCAAAGTTGATAGGTAGCGTTTAAAAATGGCAAATACTGAAAATACATGTGAAGTCACGGTAAATGGAAAAACTTATCCATGTCATATCAGTATGGCTATGGACTTAGTTGGTGGAAAATGGAAATGCGTGATTTTGTATTATTTAAAAGATAAGCCGAAACGCTTTAATGAAATCAAGCAACTCATTCCTACAATTACTGAAATGACATTAAGTCTTCAACTCAAGCAATTAGAACAGAGTGGCTTAATATCTAGAACTGTATATGGTGAAAAAGCACCGATCAAAGTTGTCTATGAAATGACAGAGTTTGGAAAGACGTTTAGGCCTGTTCTAGATTCTTTATATGTATGGGCGCATAGTTTGATTAGTCTATCTGAAGAGTCAAAATCAAAACTCAATTTATTGTGATTTAATTAATATAGAAGATTGGTTTTATTGTTCACATAAATTAGCTCCATCCCTGTGCATGGGGCTTTTTTTTGCCCAAAAATCACTCATAAATACCCATCCAATCCATCAAAACCGCGCTTAAGAACTGGCACATTTTCTGCATCTCTTGTTAGTAATACAAAAACTGAATTTGGTAATACCAAGCTAGAGGTGCGATATGAATGATGTAAAACCTGTGGTTCAACCAAAGCAAACTTTAAAAGCCTTTTTAGTCGAATTACTCAGTGTACGCGCAGGCGTATATATCAAACAAAACCATTATCCGACTAAAACAAAAGGATAAGACTGTGGCAAAACAAAAGTTAGCTCGAATCAGTATTACCGTACCTGAAACGACCCTCAACGCACTCGACCAAAAAATTGTCGAGCAGAACTATGAAAGTCGCTCGCAAGCGATTGTTGACATGATTAATAAACACCTAATTGCAGAGCAGGCGCAGGCCAATGAGGTCATGGTGGGCACCTTGACGTTGCTTTATGACGCTAGCCAAATGACCTTGCGCAATCAATTGGTTGATTTACAACAACAGTTTTTAGCACAGGTGATTAGTTCACTTCATATTCAGCTTGACCAACAAAAGATCTTGCAAGTGATGTTAATGCAGGGCGCGAGTTCTGAACTCAGAAAGATTAGCCAGCAATTTATTGTGCTTAAAGGGGTGATTAAAGGGCATTTAGAACTGATGGATGCCGTCATGCCACCTATACAGCAAAATGACTAAATGAGGAGTAGCGTGTTGAAAAATTTATGGACAATCCAAGACTGGAAAACAGCAGATCAAACTGGACAAATCCATATTGAAAGTCTGATTGCTTATGTTGCAGAAATTAAAAATGATGATCATGCATGGATTGAAATTGCCTCCGTTGAGCAGATTCAATCACAAATTGATGCTTTAAAGGATCAGAACATTGCTGATTTACCTCTGTACGGTGTGCCATTTGCAGTTAAAGACAATATTGATGTCGCTGGTTTTCACACGACTGCTGCCTGTAAAGAGGTTCAATATTTAGCTAAGCAAGATGCCATTGTAGTTGCCAAGTTGAAAAAAGCAGGAGCGATTGTGGTGGGCAAAACCAACTTAGATCAGTTTGCGACTGGACTGGTTGGTGTTCGTTCTCCCTATGGCGCAGTAAAAAATAGTTTTAACCCTGAATATATTAGCGGCGGTTCAAGTTCTGGTTCTTCTGTAGTAGTGGCTAACGGTATAGTGCCTTTTAGTTTAGGAACAGACACGGCAGGATCAGGGCGTGTTCCTGCGGGCCATAACAATATTGTAGGCCTAAAACCGACAAAGGGCTGGTTTTCTACTACAGGTTTAATTCCTGCATGTCGGACTATTGATGTCATTTCTATTTTTGCGCTGCATATTGATGATGCGTGGACCGTTGCCAACTTAATGCAAGGCTATGATGAAACAGATGAATATTCACGAGCACATCCAGCCAAGGTACCAACTCAGTTTTCTAAACGAAAAATTGCCATTCCTGCCCAGCTTGAGTTTTATGGCGATCTTGAATCTGAAAAGGCCTTTTTAATTGCAATTGAGCGCGTAAAAAAGCTGGGCTATGAAGTTGAGAGTATAGATTTCAGCGTGTTTAATGAGCTTGCTGCTGCACTTTATAATGATGCATGGGTAGCGGAAAGAACAATCGCCGTTGAACGCATGACAACGCGTGAAAAGGCTCATCCAGTCATTGCTCAGATTATTTCTCAGGCAGATAAATTCAAAGCAACAGATGCACTTCAAGCGGAATATAACCGCGCCGTTCTGGCTCGAAAAATTAATTTGGCGTTACAGCCTTTTGATACATTGATGGTCCCAACAGCACCAACCATTTATACCATTGCCGAAGTTGAAGCCGACCCGTTGACTAAAAACGCGCACATGGGGGCCTATACCAACTTTGTAAATTTTGCAGATCTTTCTGCATTGGCCTTACCAAATGTACTGTGTGAGAATGGTTTACCAAGTGGGGTAACCTTTATTGCACCAGCATGGCACGATCAGGCATTGGCAAATTTTGCACAACTCTGGCAAACCGAAACACCGCTGAGTTTGGGTAAATCAACTCAACATTATCAAAAAAGTATAGAGATCAAGTCGAATCATTCAGTGCAGCTTGCTGTCGTCGGAGCGCACTTAACAGGCATGCCACTTAATTTTCAGCTCACTAGTCGCAATGCCACTTTGCTCAAGAAAACCCAGACAGCAGACACTTATAAACTCTTTGCTTTAAAAAATACCACACCACCAAAACCCGGCCTGCAATGCGATGCAGCAGGTACTTCTATTGAAGTTGAAGTTTGGGATGTTCCATTCGCAAATTTTGGGGCCATTGTGGCTGAAGTACCTGCACCGCTTGGCATTGGCAACCTCAAACTAAAAGATGGAACATGGGTCAAAGGCTTTATCTGTGAAGCTTATGCAATTCATGATGCAATCGATATTAGCCATTTTGGAGGCTGGCGAGCCTATATACAGTCACTCAATCAAACCGCTCAAAGTGTTGTTAGTAAAAATGTTGGGGAAGTTTCTATATGATTAAAAAAGCGTTTTTATCCGTATCTATTTTATCGGTAGTTGTATTGGGTGGGTGTGACAATACGGCTAAAGTGCCCGAGGCCAAACAAGACGCTCAGGCAGCCACAAATACAAAACCAATTACCATTGGATATAGTGATTGGCCGGGCTGGGTGGCCTGGCAAGTAGCCATTGAAAAAGGTTGGTTAAAAGAAGCAGGGTTAAATGTTGAGTTTAAGTGGTTTGATTATTCGGCTTCGCTTTCGGCCTTTTCAGCAAATCAGCTTGATGCCGTGTTGGTCACCAATGGCGATAACTTGGTAACTGCTTCGGGCGGTACTCAAGGCATGATGATCATGGCAACAGATTATTCTGCGGGTAATGATGTCATTATTGCTAAGGAGGGTATTAATACCATTAAAGATTTAAAAGGAAAATCGATTGGTGTCGAAAAAGGCTTGGTTGATCATCTTTTACTGGCAACTGCTTTGACCGACCATAACATTAAAGCGAGTGAGGTGAAGTTGGTAAACTCAGCAACCAACCAGCTACCTCAAGTGTTCAATAGCCGAGATATTTCAGCGATTGCTGTTTGGCAACCTGTTGCAGGTCAAGCATTAAAAGCCGTGGCAGGCTCTAAAATTATCTATACCTCTAAAGACAAGCCGGGTTTAATTTATGACACTTTGACCGTCAACATGAGCCACTTAACTGCGCATCAAGAAGAATGGAAAAAAATCATTCAGGTGTGGGACAAAACGGTTAAATATATTAATGACCCTGCAACCCATGCCGATGCGGTTAAAATCATGGCAAACCGTTCAGGGGTTGATCCAAAACAATATGAGTCGATGGTCAGCGGTACACATTTATTAGATATCAATGCCAATAAAAAAGTATTTGCTAAATCAGATGGTTTTGACTCAATTTATGGCTCTACTTATCACGTAAATAAATTTAACGTTGAAAACGGTATTTATAAAACTGAGCAAAATGTAGATGGGCTGATTTACCCAACACTGGTAGAACAACTTAAATAAGCCCAATAAATTAAAAAGCCCAAGTTCAGCTTGGGCTTTTTAATGTCTTTATTATTTTTCTGTACTAACTTGAGTCATACGCGGTATTTTTGGTAAATCTTGTAAAGCTGGGTCAAGCTCGTCCTCTTCGGCGTGTACCAGATAATCAACTCGTGAACGGAGCTGTTTAAACTCAGGGGTAGTCATTAATTCCAGTGAACGTGGGCGCGGTAAATTAACTTCAATAATTTCCTTAATTTCACCTGGGTTGGCTTTGAGTGCCACAATTCGGTCTGCCAGTAAAATGGCTTCATCCATGTCATGAGTCACAAAAATAATGGTGATATCAATGTTTTGCCATAAATCCATTAAGTGTTTTTGCATTTTTTGACGAGTGTGAGGGTCGAGCGCACCAAAAGGTTCATCCATCAGTAAAATTTTAGGTTGATTGACCAAGGCTCTCGCAATTGCAACGCGCTGTTTCATGCCACCAGAAAGTTGATGTGGATACTGATTTTCATATTTTTCTAAACCAATAATATTGATCCATTCACGGGCTTGAGCTTCTGCTGTCATTTGACTGGCGCCGCGCATTTGCGGGCCAAACATCACGTTTTCTTTTACTGTTTTCCAAGGGAAAAGGGTATAGCCCTGAAACACCATGCCACGTTCAGGGCATGGGCCAGTAATGCATTCACCGTCTACTAAAACTTCTCCACTATGGTATGGGTCTAAACCTGCAATGACACGGCTCAGGGTCGATTTACCACAGCCAGAAGGACCAATCACACAGATAAATTCTCTTTTGTGAATTTTTAAATCGAGTTTATTTAAAACCGTACGTTCGGTTTGACCATGCTTAAAGACTTGGCTGAGCTGTTTAGCTTCTAAAATAACAGGGCGTTCATAAATTTTTTGAAAGTATTCATGTGCGTTAAATGTTGAATCGTTCATTATTTTGCTCCTACTTTCCAAGTGAACATTCGCTCACCTAACTTCATTAATACCCAATCACAGACCAGACCAATCACCCCAATAATCAAAATAGCCGCATAGACGTTGTCAAAGTTTTGATAGCGAGCCTGTTGGGTAATGAACCACGTAATACCCGAGGTTGTACCAATCAACTCAGAAACAATTAAATAGGTCCAAGCCCAGCCCAATAGCACACGTAGGTCACGGTAAATATCAGGTAAGGCAGCAGGAATCACCACATGAAATAAACTTTTGAGCTTATTGGTACCAAGCGTATAGCCAGCTTCAATTAAGCTTCGATCTACCATTCGGGTGGTATTGGCAATAATGAGAATTTGTTGAAAAAGCGTACCAAGCACAATAATGGCAATTTTAGGCGCATCATTAATCCCTAAAATTGCTACTGCAAGCGCGCCAAATGCGGGAGCGGGTAAGTAACGGAAAAACTCAACAAACGGTTCTGTTAACAGTGATATACGCTTAGAAAAACCACACAAAATACCCAGTGGAATCCCAATCAAGGAAGAGATAAAAAAGGCTGAAAAAACCAGTTTAATACTGTGCCATAAACTTTGATGAAACCACGGCGAATCAGGTTGTTCGGGGGGCGTAGTAAATGCAGTGACCAAAGCTTGAGCTACTTCATGAGGAGCAGGTAAATAAATCGGATTGACCAAAATACCTTGTGGTGGTGCAGAATTTCGATTGACTGCATTTTGTGCTTCGAGATAGAACACATTTTTATCAACGCGACTTCCTACTTGTAAGTAAGAAACACTTCCCGAACTCGTGATTTGTACTTGAGGATGCCAAACAAAAGGTAAGTAACTGATTGCGCACCAAAGACATATTGGAATAACGAAAGAACAAATACTGAGAATCAGCTTGTTCTTTCGCGTAAATTCCTTTGCAACATAACCCATATTGAGAGCTCCCCATTTTGATCAGTATTACGATTTTCATAAAACGTAATATTATTAAGCAAAATAAGTGCCATCTTTAAGGTGAGTGATATGACTTAGTTTTTAGTTTTGGAGTGGAACTAAAGTTTCATGTAAATAAACCCAATAACATTTTTCGCCTTCTACTTTAATGCAGGCTGTAGAAGTCCGTACTGTCTCGGTTTCACTCGTTTGCTGATGTTCCTGATATTGCACCCAACAATAATTTTCAAATTCGTATAAAGCTCTGCTTTTAAGAATATTGATTTTTAAAGAAGGTTTTTTCCCAACATTTTGGCTAAATAAACTATGCACTTCGGCGAAACCAATGCTATGGCCTTGAACCGTGACCATCTTAAAATTTTGATCGAAACTATCTAAAAGTGGGTTAAGACTTTGCTCTGCATTTTGGCCTGTAAATACATTTTCGATCAAAACGTGTAGGTCAATCACGCTTTGAATGGCCTGATCCATTTGATTAGACATGGGTTTTCTCCTTTAAAATGGGAATGAGTGAGAGTAAGCAGAGTAAAGCTGCAATTAAAAAAGTATGTTGATAGCGAAGCAGATCGCTTGAGCCAGACATCAAGTTATATATCGAAATGAGAACAACAGTACCGACACTAAATGAAACTTGTCGATTGATGTTCCAGAGTACACTGCCTTGTAGTAAATCTTGACCCTTGAAATCAATTAACGAACTGATTTGGGCAATATTGGCGCTTAAGCCACCTCCCATACCCATCACTAAATAGGCGAATACTAAAAAGCTTATGGAGCTAGTGTTTGAAATAAAAAATAAAAGAAAGATACCAAGGCTATGAAGGGTAATGCCAATAATAAGTAAATATTTTTTTTCTATTTTTTGATAGAGCAGGCCACCGCTGATCATTGCTACTAGCGCACCTGCTGCATAGAGCAACATGAATGAGCCAGTTTGTTTTGCATTAAAGCCAAGGTTAACCTGTAAATTAAAAATATTGAGTAAATTAACACCTGTAAAAATACCGGGAACAGCGTAATAGACAATAAATGCATTGCGTAAATTTTTATTTTTTAATAACTGAAGATTAAGAATAGGATGATCGATTTTTTTCGAATGTTGAATGTAAAAAATAAGCATTCCCACCGAAATTAGCAAACTGCTTATAGCCAACATGAGATTGTGATAATCCCCATAGAATGAAAATGAGAGTAACAAACATAACAGGCTTATATTAAAAATAACCAAGCCTTTTATGTCTGGTCTTTCACTCGACACATTCTCTGTTTTTTTAACCCATAGCCACGCTAGAAATGAGGCAAGTAAAGAAAATGGAAGATTAGAAAAAAACACCCATCGCCAACTCAATGAATCAATAATCACACCACCAAGGGCGGGTGAAAAAGCTGGAGCAATTAAGGCAATTGCCATAATCATTGTAGAAATGCGTTGGCGCTCTTGATTCGGGAATAAGGCATAGACGAGAGCTTGGCCGACTGGAATTAATAAACCTCCAGCGATACCTTGAATAAATCGCCAAAAGATTAAGCTATAAATCGATTCGCTAAATCCAATAAAGCAAATGCTTATAGAAAATAACAGCATCGAATAACACAATAACTTTTGGTTTCCTAACTTGGTGGCTAACCATAAACTCATGGGCATGATTAAAATGAGGCCGAGAATATAGGCATTTGTTACCCAAGCGACCATGGATTGGCTGACTGAAAATGATGATGCAATATTAGGTAAAGCAATTGCCGACATAAAAATGTTAATGCAATCAATAAAGAACCCAAGTAAAAACACCGTTGCTATTTTATATCGATAAGACATACCTACCTCCGTGCAGGCAGGGTAAGATTCGGCTCTTTTATTGTCGATGCAAGCGAAGTAAAATCATTGTTTAATAATTTCAAATAATCGGCTGAATTGTGCAAAAAAATCTCAAGCAAATTACTAGTTTTTTACAAGTTGTCGATTCCGGATCTTTTACTAAGGCTGCCGAAATTTTGGGACTGAGCCGATCAATGGTGAGTATTGATATAAAACAATTAGAAAAGCAGTTAAATACAAGTCTCTTAATTCGAAATACCCGTAATATTGCATTAACTGAAATAGGTCAGCATTTTTATGAAGATTTTAAACAAATCCAGCTTCAGATTGATGAGGCTTTTGAGCGAAGCCAACATTTAGGTACGAGCATTACAGGCACTTTACGTTTTTCATCTACCAATGAATTTGGTCAACGCTTTATTCTGCCTTTACTTCCTGAGTTTTGTCGGCTTTACCCACATTTACGACTACAATATTCGTTTAATTCATCGCTTGATGATTTAGTTACTGAAAAATTAGATCTTGTTATACGGCTAGGAAATTTAAAAAACTCATCTCTAAAAACCCGAAAAATCGGAGAATATCCAATTTATCTTGTGGCTACTCCGCAATTTATACAAAACCATCCTGTAGAAAATATATCCGATTTGGCAGATGTTCCGTGGATTGGTCACACCTTATTAAATTGGCAAGATTCACAATATATTTTACAAAATAGTTTAGGCGAGCAATATTCATTACCTTTTATTCGAAGTCAGTATGAATCAAACTCGGTAACCGCAATTCATCAAATGGCGCTGTCATCATTAGGTATTGCGATTTGCCCAGCATGGTTAGTTGATGAAGATATTCAACAAAACCGCTTAATTCGGTTATTTCCTGATTTCTCGTTACCGTTACAAAATATTCAATTACTTTATCCTAGTACTTCTAATTTACCAGCCAAAACTCGGGCATTTATAGACTTTTTGGTAGCCCGTCTTTCTTTTAGATAAACTAAAAAGTATGTAAGTTATGGACGATAAGCTATTTTATATAAATAGACAATTCTGTCTGTTTTTTATAAAATAGCGCTGATTATGACTCAGTTTTATAATAATGATGTCCAATAAAATATTTCAAATTTTAGATAGTTTAGGTTTGGTTGCACAGAATCGTGTACTTCATGTGCAATTTTCCAACCCATCATTAAACAATCAAGTCTTCTTGCAACGTATTGAAGGCGAACATACGCTCAACCAAGGCAGTGTTGGTGAGTTACTATGTCTGTCGACGAACGCACATATTGCATTAAAACAATTTATTGGCTGTCAGGTTGCCGTTGATCAGGTCACTGAAATGGGCCAGTTTTTTAGAACGACAGGCATTATTACCGAAGCCAGCCAAGGGCAAAGCGACGGTTCACTCACCATTTATAACCTCACCTTAAAAGACCCAACTGCACTTTGGCATAAACGTCGTAATAGCCGCGTGTTTATGAATAAAAGCGTGCGTGATATTAGCGAAATTCTGTTTAAAGAATGGCAGGGGAAAAGCCCGTTATTTGCCTCAAGCTTAACACTCGACACGGCAGGCTTAACTAAAGACTATGATGTGCGTCCATTTGTGATGCAGTCAAACGAAAGCGATTATGACTTTTTAACCCGTTTGTGGCGTAGCGAAGGCATTAACTGGCTGGTTGATGAATCGCAGCTTTTAGTCGCCGACCCGAATGTTGCCATCCAGCCACAAGTACTGCGTTTAATTGACGATAACCAAAATTATCAGGCGCTTGAACGCCGTAGCCTCCGTTACCAGCGCAGCAGTGCTACAGAACAGTTCGATACCATTACGCAAGTTAAGTCAGAACGCCGTTTACAGCCGACATCGGTTCATGTGCAACGCTGGCAAGCCGATGCCCTCCAACAAGAAGAAGGGAGTGGCAGCGTACAGGGCACGCAGCAGCACAGTGAACACTATGACAATGCGAGCCTAAACCTTGAAGATGCATGGCACGTTAGCCCTGCTTGGATGCAGGACCTAAAAGGCGAAGACCAAGCCACCGCTTCAGGCAATAGCCAGATTGAACAGCTTAACCAGCATATCAATGCATACCATCACCTGAGCTCTAAACAGTTTACGGTCTCAGGTAACGTCCGTGATGCACAGGTGGGTTATTGGTTTGAACTGAATGACCACCCTGAACTTGAGCGCCACGACAGTGCTGACAAAGAGTTTTTAATCTTAAGTAAGCATTACTATAACCAGAATAATTTACCGAAAGAATTACAACAGCAACTTGAGCGCCTATTACCAAAAGACAAGCTCAAAGCTGCCCAACTCGACAGCCAAAACCTTGAGCAGCGCCACTTTGCTGAGCTGAACGTGGTTCGACGCAATATTAAAGCTGTGCCTGAATATAACCCGCTAGAACACCGACCAGCCGCTTACCCACAGCGCGCTAGAGTGGTGGGGCTAGAAGGCGAAAGCATCCATGTTGACCAGTGGGGACGTATTAAAGTCCGTTTTCTGTTTACCCGAACTGATGACCATAGTCATGACGGTGGAGCGGGAAGTAACGACAATGACACCGACTCGGCTTGGGTCGATGTACTCACCCCATGGGCAGGCGCAGGTTATGGCGCACGCTTCTTACCGCGCGTTGGTGAGATCGTAGTGATCGACTTCTTTGACGGCAATGTTGACCGCCCGTTTGTGGTGGGGCGCATTCACGAAGCTGAACGTCACCCAACCCAGTTTGACCAAAAAGGCCAGCTACCCGACACCAAAAAACTCAGTGGTATCCGCTCCGAAGAAGTTGATGGTAAAGGCTTTAACCAGCTACGTTTTGATGACACCACAGGTCAAATCAGTGCCCAGCTACAAAGTAGCCATGCGGCCAGCCAACTCAACTTGGGTAACCTAAGCCATCCAAAAGATAAAGCCGAAAGTGATGGTCGTGGTGAAGGCTTTGAGCTACGAACAGACCAATGGGGCGCAGTTCGAGCAGGTAGTGGCTTACTCGTTAGTACCCACAAGCAGGACCAAGCTCAAGGCGTACACCTAGACGCAAACGAGGCCAAACAACAAATCGAAGGCGGCCTCAACAATGCCAAGGCACTCAGTGAAGTTGCTAAAAACCAGCAAACTGATCCATTGGAAGTGCTTGAGAACTTAAAAACGTTCATAGAACAAATTGAAGAAAAAGATCAAGACAAAGCTGCTGCTTTTAAGCAAGCCTTGATGATATTAACTGCACCTAACAGTATTGCTCTAGCCAGTAATGAAGACATTCACCTCAGCGCAGATGCTCAGTTAAGTCAAACTGCTGGGGATAGCATTAATCTGACCACTCAAAAGAACCTGATTGCGCATGCTCAAAATAAAATCAGCCTTTTTGCGGCTCAAGAAGGCGCGAGACTCTATGCAGGCAAAGGTAAAGTTGAGATTCAAGCGCAAGGAGATGGAGTAGATTTAATTGCCCGTAAAGCGGTTCAGATTATTTCAACAGAAGATAAAATTGAAATTAGTGCTTCTAAAGAAATCGTTATCATGGCGGGTGGATCTCAAATCAAGATTAATGGCTCGGGAATTTTCCCTGTCACTGGTGGCAAGTTTGAGGTAAAAGCTGGGCAGCATTTGTTTATGGGGGGGGAGGTGCGAATTTCAGTTCTTCACTACCGCCTCCGCCTAAACGTGGGCAGGGTGTGCTCGAGCTTTTACATGACTATTCACATGGTGCATTTGTTAAAGGGGCGGGTTATACCGTAACTGATAATTTGGGCAAAGTCGTTAATGGAAAGCTAGACGATAAAGGTTTCGCTCGTGTTGCAGGTTTGGCAACAGGTTCGGTGAAGGTTTTATTTGATCCAGACCCGCGTAATCCTTGGGATGAGGCAAGTGATTTTAAACGTAAGGCAGAGTGGCCAAATCAAAATGATGTAGAAGGAGGCATTGGTATTGCATCTGGCAGTAAAGGGTTAACCGAAACATTGAAAAATGACTTTAAAAAGTTGAGTGAACTTGCGGACAATGTGAAATCTGTGCAGCAGAAGATTGAATCAGTTAAAAAAATCAAAGATCAAGGTGCTAAAGCATTACTACCAATGGCAATGGAACAGGTTTTAGGGGAGAGTGATGGATCTAAGTTAAGTCAATCATTTGTTAGTCAAAATAGCTTTATGTCTTCAAGTCAGCAGAGTAATCCACTCCGAATGTTGACTCAAGTAAGCTCTGACAAAACAGCAATAACAAAAATCCAATCACCATTTGAAACGTTTGTATAATTTGAGAAGAACATGTCACAAAATTCAGTCGTTGCTCCTTTAAATACTTTCAGTCCAAAAGATTTAACTGCAAAGAAAGCAGCAGTTGATAAATGGTTTAGAGAATATACAAATGGTGTTGTTACAGTTGATCGACTAGAGACAATTTGTAGAAGTGTACCGGTTTTAGGAAGTGCCTTTGCTGTTGGCGATATCATTATTGATATCATAAGCATGCTCAATAAAGGTGGTCTTGATAAAGTTGAGATTTTTGATTGGTTAAATTTGGGAATTGATGTCATTGGATTGGTGCCAATGGGGCCAGTTGGACCTTCCGTGCGTGGTGCAGCACGACCAGCATTATTTTATGTAAAGAATGAATCAGAAAAAATTATCAAAGCGCAAGCAAAGAAATTAGGTAAAAAAACATTAACTTCTCAAGAAGTAAAAAAAGCTTTAAGTACAGGATTTAAAGACAGCGCAAGTGTATTTTTAACTACCATTATTGCTGAAAATGTAGCAGGGACTTTAGAAAACTTTGCTAAAAAAGGGCAAAGTTTACTTAGTCAGGTTCTAAAAGAAGTTGGCAATTGGATTGTCTTATTAACAAAAACTATTGATGACGGCTTTAAGAAATTAGTCAGCGGTTCTTTAAATGGACTTCCAAACCTTAAGCGAGCGGGCCAGCAGTCTTTAGGAGTAATAAAAGGAATATTTGAACTTGACGGAACCCGTATAGTAAACAATGCCAAATATGCTACTGAAAATGTTGCAAAGACTGTAGGTAAAGGGTATGTCAACCTAGCCAACTTAGTAGTCTCTGATGAAGCACGAGCTAAAGTTTTAGCTTTAGGTGCAAAAATAAGATCTATAGGTCAAGTTGCTCAAGGAAAAGTAAATGGTTTAAGTGACCCTAATACTTTATGGACTATTGGTTGGCTATTCAGCATTATGGGAATGGTTGCTGCAAAACATCGGCAAAAGAAAGCTCAGATTAAGGCAAAAGAAACGACGAAAGCCAGTGCAAGCCATCCATCAAATCCGACTGATAAAACAAATAAACAAGCTGAGGCAGGGAGTAATGCCAATCAGTGTAAAAACTGTATGGGGGGGACAGGTGGTTCAATTACCTTTGCAATGGGTACAGAGTTCTTTACTCATGTTGATGCTCAAATTGGTGGTGTAATTGAGGACAGTATTAGCCGTAGCTATGCTTCAAACTTGTATCAAATGGATGACTCTATCTTTGGTGCACGTTGGGTTACTCCATTTACTACAAAAATTTCTCGTAAATTTAAATATAGTCCAAAGAAAAAAGACCATAAAGACTATTTAAATGGGCTTGAATACATTGGTTTAGATGGCCGAGCAATCGATCTGCCTGCCCTAAGGACGGGTCAAAGTATTTACGATCCGGTTGAGCAATATACTTATACAGTTTTATCAGATCAGCTTCATTTAATTGCCTACGGTGAAGACGAGAAACGCTATTATGAAAAATACGGTGAGGACTATCGTCTATCCTATATAGAACGTAAAAATGGCTTCAAAGTAGCTTTACGTTATGACCATGTTTCTATAGATAATAAAACAATTTTATCGGACATTTTATTTAAACAGGACGATAATTTGCTGGCTCATTTAGCTTTGCAATTAACTCCACAAGGTTTGGTTTCCGATATTTGGACAATCAAAAATGGCCAATTAGATCGCGTATTGGCAAGTTATAACTATGATCAACAAGGTGACTTGGTTCAGGCAACAATTGAATTTGCTGCTTCTTATTCTTATCAATACAACTATCATTTAATTACACGTTATACAGATCTTACTAATCGTGGTATGAATCTAAAATGGGACGGTATTTTACCTACTTCAAAAGCGATTGAAGAATGGGCAGACAACGCCAGCAGTGCCTCAAAGCTGGAGTGGGATAAAGATATCCGAAAAACGACTGTGTTAGATGTTGAAGGGAATAGCACCGAACATTACTATGATATTGACGGTTATACTTACCGAATTGTTTATCCTGATAATTTTGAAGAGTGGTTCTTTCGAGATCATGCAAAAAACATAACACTCCATATTGCTAAAGACGGTTCAAAAACTTCTTATACTTACGATGAGCGCGGTAATGTCTTGACAACAACTCAAGATGATGGGGCAACGAGTTATTTTGAATATGATGAAAAAAATCAACTCACTGGTATGGTTGATGCCGAACAGGGACGTTGGTTTAAGCAATATGATGGTTCTGGTAATCTGATCAAAGAAATTGATCCACTTAAGCATGAAACGGCTTATGCTTACAATGCCATGGGCTTAGTAACTTCCATTGCAGATGCTAAAGGTGGAAGTAAGTCACTCAAATATGATGATCAAGGGAATTTAATCAGTTATACAGATTGTTCAGGTAAAGAGACCAAGTGGCAATATGATGAGCGTGGTCGTGTAATAAGTATTGAAAATGCATTAAAATAAAAAGTTGAGTATTTTTATACTGAACTTATCTTAGAAAATCGAGAACCAATTATAAAGGGTTTACCTCTGAATGCTTTTGGTCAACTTGAAAAGATCAAACATGCTGATGGAACCGAAGAACACTTCATTCATGATGCTGAAGGGCGGTTACTGGCACATGTAGATCCTAAACAGAACATCACTCGCTATGAATATGATGAGGTTGGTTTAATTCTGTCTCGTACAGATGCTTTAAATCACAAATTAAAATATAAATGGGATCGATTGGGACGTCTAACCCGACTAATTAATGAAAATGGTGCAAGTTATCAATTTTTTTATGACCTTGGTGGGCGTTTAATTAAAGAAATTGACTTTGATGGTAAGGAAACGGTTTACCACTACAATGAAAACTCGGGCCAACTTGCAACCAGTATTGAAGTCGCATCTGCTTATGGACAAGACCTCAAAGACCGAGCTGCACCAAAAGACCGAATCCAACAATTTATTTTTGACAGTATGGGGCGTTTAGAACAGCGTACTGCAGGCTATGGCCACTATGGTTTAGAACTTGAAGAACAACAGACTGAAGAGTTTGCCTATGATTATATGGGGCGAATCATTCAAGCTAAAAATGCTCAAAGCAATTTACAATGGTTTTATGATGCGGTTGGCAATTTAGTACGGGAACACCAACAAGACTATAAAATCAATAAAACCGCGGTGTGGAAACACCAATATGACGAAATTAATGATCGAATCAAAACGTCTCGTCCAGACGGACAGATTATTGACTGGTTGGTATATGGTAGCGGTCATGTACAAAGTTTGATCGTGAATGGTCAAGACCTTGTTAGCTTTGAGCGTGATGATTTACATCGTGAAATTGCACGTCACTATGCCAACGGAGTGAGTCAAGAACAGCAATATGACTTGGCAGGTCGTTTGAAAAGCCAAATGATGTTGAGTGAACATGAAAATGGCTATCAAAACCAATATAAGCCACACAACAATGCATTAGAGCAGACCAGTCAATTGGTACAACGTCTTTATCAATATGATAAAGCAGGTGAGCTAACGGCAATTCGAGATACACGCCGTGGCAATATTGCCTATAAGTACGATCCTGTAGGGCGTTTACTTGAAGCGAGCAGTAAACTTGGAAAAGAAACTTTTAACTTTGACCCTGCCAGTAACATTATAGATTCGTATCATAGTCAGAAGGCTCAAAGCCATTCACAAAGTGCGAAAGAAAAAGACTATGGTTATAACCGTTTAGTTAATAACGTAGTTAAAGAGTATCTAGATCAACAGTACCAATATGACGCTTATGGACAACTCGTAAGACAAAAAATGAGCCAAGGTGATTTAAACCTTGAGTGGGATGTCTATGGCCGTATGGTGAAGAGCCGTAATAGTCAATACACGGCAGAATATCGCTATGATACTTTAGGTCGTCGTATTCAAAAGCGAAGTAAACATCACCATACAGGTCAAGAACATAATATTATTTATGGATGGGATGGCGATACGCTTGCTTATGAGTCCACAGAGGAACTGACCAAGCATTACATCTATGAAAAAGACAGTTTCGTACCAATGCTACAGGCTGTTTATTTAAGTCCAATAGAATTACACCAAACTCCAGATTGGTCAGATAGACCTTATAACATACACCGTGACCCGCTTTGGAAAACTGAAAAACAGGGTAAAGAATTTGATGATGTATGGTTCTATCACTGCGACCATTTAGGCACGCCACAGGAAATGACCGACCATACTGGTTTAATTATTTGGAAAGCCGAATATAAAGCATGGGGTGAGTGTAAAGCGGAGAGAGCAAAATCCAATTTCTTCGAAAATAGTGAGATTATTTCAAATAATATCCGTTTCCAAGGTCAGTATTTTGATGAAGAGACAGGATTACATTACAATCGCTATCGATATTATTCGCCGTATGTAGGTAGGTTTGTAAGTAAAGACCCGATAGGGTTGTTGGGTGGTAATAATGTTTATGAATATGCTCCGAATCCAGTGGGGTGGGTTGATCCTACAGGTTTAAGGAAGAAAAAAAACTCGCAAGAGCTTGGTAAAAATGTAACAGGGCAATGTGGTTGGCCAGGAAAGCAAGCGCACCATGTAATTCCTGAAACTCTTGAAAATCATAAATTACTTAAAGATATAGACTTTAAAATGAATAGTGCCTCAAATGGGATAATGCTTCCTGAGACATCAAATGTTTATATCAGTGAGCATTTGGGTGGACATGCAGTTTATACAAGGGCTGTTAAAAAAGAATTGGATCATATTGAGAAAAAGTATGTTAACCAAGGTGATAGAAAAAGGGCTGTCCAAGATCTACAACGAAACTTGGATTCAGCATTAAGGCATAAAAAATTATCACTGTATAAAACAAGATGTGGTAAACCTACTGGACTTAAAGATGGTGATTGGGACCGATATATCAAATCATCAAGGAGATACTAAATGAACCTAAGCAAAGTTGAATATGCTAAGAAGCTCATTAAATTCGGTAAAAAAGTTGAGGCTGCTGAGATATTAAAGAAGTTTATTAGTGAAAATAGTGACTTTTCTTTAAGAAAAAATGCCTTGGAAGTTCTATTATTTGAAATTGAGTTGAAGAATGATAATTTAGTTTGGGAGCGCATAGATCCTTTAATTGAACTTGCTGAAGAACAGTCAATATTTTCAAAAGAAAAAATTGACGAGATTAGATCTTTGAAAAATACTAAAATCGTTAATTTAAAAAATGAAATAATACCTACAGATAAATTTGAAGAAATATATAGTTTTTTCAAAAATAATTTTTTAAGCTCAAATTTAAATAAAAAGCCAAGTGAAATTTTTTATGAAATAGATTTTGAATTAGCAGTAAAAACTGCCCATGACCAAAATGTAAAAAATCCATATGAAAGTTGGAATGATATTAGAAAATTTATAGAAAAAGAAATTTATAATTTTATTTTTTCAAATTCAATTAATATTGACTATCTTGACGATAAAATTAATAAGTTAAATATTGTCTTGGAAAATAAATTAAATAATCAAGATAAGGTTTTTTACTATTTTTTGGATGATGTCGAAAGCGATATTTATTTAATATTAATGGCTTGTTATGTTGATTTCGAAAATATATTAATAGATTTGTTATTAGAAGCATATAAGTGTAATTATTTTCCTTGTGGATGGAAGGGTAATTTCCCATCTGGAAATCTATGTGTAACTAATGGGATGCTAGAGTATGAGATTAAGTAACTACTTATGATATTAATTTTAAAAGCTTAATTAAAAAATACTGCAAGTTATCAATTTTTTATGACCTTGGTGGGCTTTTAATTAAAGAAATTGACTTTGATGGTAAAGAAACGGTTTATCATCGCAATTTGTAAATGCTGTTAATGAATTTCTTGGAATACTAAAATTTTAACAACTTTTAAAAGTGAATTAATAGTGTAAGTTTTTAATTCACTTTATATCTTTATACGTTCATCATCTTCATCCACTCTTGTATTCATATCGTTAAGTTTCTCTTTACAAAATAGACAGATGTTTCTGTATTTTATAAAATAATGCCAATCCTGACAAAATTTTCATAAAAAGATGTTATCTCATATACATAGAATTCTAGAAGATTTGGGTATTAGTTCGCAAAAACGCGTACTTCATGTTCAGTTTTCTAATCCATCGTTGAATACTCAAGTCTTTTTACAAAGTATTGAAGGGCAGCATCAGTTAAATGAAGGTCTGGCTGCCGATCTATTTTGTCTCTCTACTAATGCGCATATTTCATTAAAACAATTTATTGGTTATCAGGTTGCAGTCGATCAGGTAACTGATCAGGGGCAATTATTCAGAACTACAGGAATTATTACCGAAGCCAGTCAGGGGCAGAGTGATGGTTCATTAACATTGTATAAACTGAGATTACAAGAGCCGACCGCGCTATGGCATAAACGCCGAAATAGCCGTGTATTTATGAATAAAAGTGTACGGGATATCACTGAAATTCTATTTACAGAATGGCAGAACAAAAGCTCATTGTTTGCGTCTAGCTTAACTTTAGATTTAAAAAGTTTAACTGAAAACTACGATGTTCGACCTTTTGTTATGCAAAGTAATGAAACGGATTATGATTTTTTAACCCGACTTTGGCGTAGTGAAGGCATTAACTGGTTAATTGATGAAGCTCAGTTGTTTGTCACTAGTAGCTCAGATGAGATTCAACCACAAAAATTACGTTTAATTGATAATAATGAATCATATTTAGCATTAGACCGAAGAAATATCCGTTATCACCGTAGTAGCGCAGTTGAACAACAAGATAGTATGACGAGCCTCGTGCCAACTCGAAACTTGCAATCTACAGCCGTGCATGTGCAACGCTGGCAGGCTGATGCCTTAAGTCAAGAAGAAGGCATGGGGAGTGTTCAGTCAAAGCATAGTCATAGTGCTAATCAGGATAATGCAAGTTTAAGTCTAGAGCAGGCATGGCACATGAGTCCTGCTTGGATGCAAGATTTAAACGGTGAAGATCAAGCCACCGCATCGAGTCACCAGCAGCTAGAAAAACTCAACCAAAATCTATCCGATTATTATGCATCTCAATCGAAATACTTCCGTGCACAAACCGCAGTACGTGATGCGCAGGTTGGTTATTGGTTTGAACTCAATGAACATCCAGAAATAGATACGCATAGCGGGTCAGACAAAGAGTTTCTTATTATTGGCAAAAGCTTCTATTTGCAAAATAATTTGCCTAAAGATTTGCAACAACAAATCAATCAACTTTTTAGTCAAAGCCAATGGCAAAACAATCAATCAGGGCTAAACGACAAGACTGAGCGTCAAGGTAATGAACTCATTTTGTCGCGTAGAAATATTAAAACTGTTCCTGAGTATCATCCGTTAGAGCACCGACCAGTAGCTTATCCACAGCGTGCTAGAGTGGTGGGATTAGAGGGCGAAAGTATTCATGTCGACCAGTGGGGGCGGATTAAAGTCCGTTTCTTATTTACCCGTGGTGACGACCATAACCATGATGGCGGAGCAGGAAGTAACGATAATGACACTGACTCGGCTTGGGTGGATGTGCTCACCCCATGGGCTGGCGTTGGTTACGGTGCACGCTTCTTACCACGTGTGGGTGAGATCGTGGTGATCGACTTCTTTGACGGCAATATTGACCGTCCGTTTGTGGTGGGCCGTATTCATGAAGCTGAACGGCATCCAACGAAATTCGATCAGAAAGGTCAGCTACCCGATACCAAAAAGCTCAGCGGCATTCGCTCCGAAGAAGTCGATGGTAAGGGCTTTAACCAGCTACGTTTTGATGACACCACAGGGCAAATCAGTGCCCAACTACAAAGCAGTCATGCGGCAAGCCAACTAAACTTGGGTAACTTAAGCCATCCAAAAGAAAGCGCGACAAGTGACGGTCGTGGTGAAGGCTTCGAACTCAGAACAGACCAATGGGGCGCGGTAAGAGCAGGCAGTGGCTTACTCGTTAGTACTCACAAACAAGATCAAGCTCAAGGCGTACACCTTGATGCAAATGAGGCCAAACAACAAATAGAAGGTGGCCTTAACAATGCCAAGGCTCTCAGTGAAGTGGCTAAAAATCAGCAAACTGACCCGTTAGATATGCTTGAAAATATTCAGTCATTTATTGAAGTTCTCCAACAAGAAGATCCCAAAAAGGCTGTTGAGTTCCAATCAGCGGTAATGGTGTTAGCATCTCCAAAAAGTATTGCTGTGAGTAGTAATGAGGATATACACCTCAGTGCAAATGCACAGCTTACTCAAAGTGCTGGAGATAGCATTAATATCAGTACGCAAAAGAATATAGTGAGCCATGCGAGCCAAAAAATTAGTCTATTTGCTGCCCAAGAAGGTGCTCGGCTTTTTGCTGGCCAAGGCAAAGTAGAAATTCAGGCTCAAGGTGATGCCTTAGATGTCATTGCTCGAAAAGGTGTACAGATTACTTCAACCGAAGACACGGTTTTTATTACTAGTCCAACTGAAATTAATCTGACTGCAAATGGGTCTCAAGTTAAGTTGAATAGTTCGGGTATTTTCCCAGTTACGGGCGGTAAGCTTGAGGTGAAAGCAGGGCAGCATTTGTTTATGGGGGGCTCATCAATAAATCCACCTGCATTAGATTTACCAGACTGTTCTGCTAAACAGTCAGATGCAGCAAAAAATGGATCAGCAAAAGTGATATTGGACTAAGATGAAGCTTTTATTTTCTAAAGATGAATTAAATTCTAAAAAGTTAAGTGATTTAATATTAAGCTTATTTGAACAAAGTGGTCATATTAGTTTTTTATGCGATGAGACTTTATTGAGTGGATTTTTTGATGAGTTTATCGAAAAGTTAAAAGATTATGAATTGGAACCAATAGAGATTGCCGCTGCTGCTAAAAAAAATAGCCGTCCAGCTCTTTTTTTTATAAAAATAAAAGTGAAAGAAGATTTAGTAAATTCATTAGATTTTATTACTCAGATATTATTAATGAATTTGGATCAAAATGAGGATGGTTATTTTATTCATGGATTTAGCAAAATTGATGATCTAAAAATTGCGGTTCAAACTTTTAAAAAACTTGTTATTGCAAAAGATACAAAGAATAAATTTATTTTCCGCTGGTATGATCCACGAGTGTTGGTTTACTTGCCTGCAATAATTGATAAGAAAAGCGAACGAATTGAATCATTTTTAGGGAATTGGCATTTTGTTTTTTTTAACGGTTTGTATGAAGTGAAAATTCAAGAAAAAAGGGCGCTTTTTCCTCTTACTTTTACAAATGCTGAGTCAGCAAAACTAGATTTAATTGAGTTATCGAATACGGTGATTAAGCAATCTCTTATATATGACGAGAAGTTATTGATTCGTCAGGATGAGATATTAGATTCACTTCATCAAGCAATAACACATTATGGAATTTTACATGTAACGGATCTAATTACTTATGGAATGTATTCCGTTATTTTGCATAGAAATTTTATAAAAAGTCATTTGATTTCAGACATACTTGATCATTATTGGGTTGATAGAAATGAGGCCAACTCATTTACCAAAGCAATGGACTATTTAGAAGAAGATCAATATTCACAAGTTATAAGAGAATGTAAAGAGAGCTACCATGGCTAATGATAAACCGACTTTTGCGAAACAAATGAAAAAATTTGGGACGCCAGCACAACAAGAGCAGAAAGTAGTTCAAAAGTTAGGTGTTAGTCCAAACCCAAGCAAAATTAGTCAGCAGGCTGCTGCATCGACGACTCAGAATAATAAAATACCAGTCACTCAGATGTCTAAAAAGGAATGTACTAACTTTTGTCGCCCTACAGGTATAAATATATTACCTCTTAAATATTCTGTAGCTCGTTTAGGAGTAAAACCATTACCAGCACAATTAGGGGGCAATGTTACTAATGTTCCACTTAAGGAATATAAATATACGGTTCGAATGATTGATTCAGGATATATTTACTTACTCATAAAAAGAAAATCAGGGAAAAAAGAGTGGGTTGCGTATATTACCAATAAAAAGGGATTTCATCAGGAGTTTGCTATAGGGAGCAAAGCTCCAATTGTTGCTCAAGATTTTGCATGTAATAAAGCTGGGCATAGTGCTAACGCTTCTTTAATTACTATTCCTTCGGTAAATAATGATGATGCCCAAACGGTCTATTTACTTCATGCTCACGCTCCACTCACCAAAAAAATGAGAGAAAAATTTGAAAAAAATGCTGATCAGTATGCGACTTCAGGCTACTGGCAAAAAATTGATGTAACAAAAGGAGCTGTCCAGCAACATTGTCTTTCTAGTGCCCAGTTAAGTACTGTTGCATTACCTTTGGAATCATATGGTTCTGCTCGTTGGGGAGCAATAAACAAGAAATTTGGTGAGAAACCGAAAGAGCATATTGGTGTTGCGCTTTATGATCCGATAGGAATTACTTCTAAATTAAATGAAGATCGTAATATATTAAGTTTTAAAGGAATTGATAGCTTCTTAAAAGAAGATAAAGACGGTTTTAGCAATGAGCATAAGCTTCAGACCATGACCTTAATCGATAATATGAAGCAAAACTTAGTTGCAAATTCTATTCAGGCAAAATTTAAAATCATTGATTCAAATGAACAGCAAAGCAAGAAAATTACAGATCCTTATCTTCAAGCGGCGATTCAAAGAGCTGAACGCTTAGGCGATAAAACGGGACTCGAGAATCTAAAGAATGTCGAAAAAAATGCGCCTGTCAAAGCTGCGGCAGAACTCGAAAAAAAAAGAGCAGAGGCTATTAAGCAGGCGACTGTAGATGGGGATACAGCATGGAAAAAATACCAAGCACAATTAAATATGAATAGCTTGGAGAAGTTCCGCAAGGATGTCGATAAGAAATCTGAAGAAAGTTATAGTGCAGCCGCTCGCTATCTAGATGATCATTATAACTGGTTGGTTTCTTCCAATCTTTTAAAAGGTCTATTCTATTTTGACCAAAGTGAGGAATTGAAACAGGGGAAAGTATCAAAAGAAAGCAACGGCTTTATTTTCCATGCAGTCATTATGGATTTAATGTATGGCATGAATTTATTACAGAAGGGTAAGGATTTACTGAATAAATGGATATGTGAAAAAAAGGTTCCAGATAAAAACTTGTTCTTGAGAGCCTATTGTTTTAATAACAAAGTCTTGATGGATGAGTATGCCAAGATATTTGAAAGTCCAAGTTCAGCAAAAGACTTACTGGATTATAGTAAACAGAGTTTTAGTATGTTTACCGCAGCCGATGCTGCATTTGATAGTTGGCTAGGTAGTATTGAGGGGAAAAAGTTTATCTCAGCAAATGATTTTAAATGGCCAGATAAACTGTTCTATTGGATATCTTTGATGTTGAATACAGCTCTAAAAGAGTTTGGTGATATACGTTTAAAAACGATACATATCAGTCAAATTACTGTCATGGCAACTCAAGGTGCACAAAGGCATACGGCTCAATTGTTATATCTAAGATCAGGAAATTTGGCTCAACAAATCCCATTGATGAGATTGATGTATAACCTAGAATTTAGAGCTGCTGCAATTTCGTCTTTACCGCAAAGTGGTATGACTTATACTTATCGCAATACTAGAGCGATAGAAATTAAAAACTCGGTATCTTTAGCAGTTAAAGGGCAACCCGATATTACCAAAAACCGAATACTTGCTATCGTAGGTGTTTTTGAGTTACTGAATTTTTATTTCCAATATGATGCTTGGAAATCTGATATTAAAGATAAGCCGGAGTTAGCAGTACAGTTAGCAGGTGCTTCTTTTACATTAACGGCTGTAGCTTTTGATATGCTAGGAGAATCATGGTTGAACAAAGGAGTTAATGTAGCTAATAAGGCTCAAGCCTTTAAACTATTTGCTGCTACATTAGGAACAATAGGAGGAATTATTGGATTAATAGTTGATTACAAAGCATTACAGGACACAGATGATAAAATAATAAAAAATTTATTAAGAATTAAATATACAGCAAGTGTTTTTTTAGCGATAGGTCAAGTGCTATCACTCTTTACAACTAT
Organism: Acinetobacter sp. V102_4; assembly: GCF_031799005.1. Classification (NCBI taxonomy): domain Bacteria; kingdom Pseudomonadati; phylum Pseudomonadota; class Gammaproteobacteria; order Moraxellales; family Moraxellaceae; genus Acinetobacter; species Acinetobacter sp. V102_4. Next base: position 75,416 of record NZ_JAVQNR010000036.1, read on the forward strand.
TGTATCTTATTCATCAAAAGAAATTGCAAAAAAAATGGGTGAGCGGATTACATCTAATCTCATTGCTTCTGCATTGATGGGCTCTCGAGCAATTGCTGGACTAACTGTGATAACTATTGCTGCAGTTGCATTAGAATTTTACTTAAGGAAATGTGTGTTAGATGATGAAATGGAAGATTGGTGTCAAAAATCTGCTTTTCATAAATCTGATAGTAAGGAAAAGCTCTACAAAACAGTAGATGAGGAATATGAAGGGTTTATGAAAGCTATTGTGAGTGTTTAATTATGTATGATTTAGTCAGATTTGAAGGTTATATCCAAAAATTAGAAGTTTATGAAGGTAAATTAAATACTTTAACTAATATTGGTGATTCGCAAATATCTTCTTCTGCAATTTTGTCGACGGTAGCTGAGAGTGTATCATTAGGAGTACAGACATTTTTTTTAGCTTCAAAAAGTCGGTTACATGTGCAATCTGTTGTAATTGAAATAGAGGGAAAAATCTGTATAGGTCAATTCCATCGTGCTTTATTGAAAGAAAATGAATATATAATATGTGTTGCTAAAAAAATAGGCAAAAACTTATACGAACTTTATTCTATATTAAGTCCAGAGACAGGGTTACTTCATATGCAAGTTGGTATGGGGGGGAGTGTAAAAAAGAGTTATGAGTCTGTTGTTAAAGGGGGGAGAGTCTGGTATTTATTAGGTGTTGCTATTATAGCTATTATACTTATATTGGGCGGAGATTTTGATAAAGAAAATCTATTAAGCTGGGGAGGGGTTCTGTTTTTATTTTATTTTATTTTATTTTATATTGTTAAAAAATCATTTAAATCTCTCAAACACTTTTCAGAGAAATCAGAAGAAATATTTAAAATTTATGGTTTCGAAAATCCAAAAGGAATTTTTTTATTATCTGGACGCCACTATAGTGATGATTATAAAATTCTTTTAGAGTCTGTATATGAATATAGAAAAGTTATTAAAAAAGATCCATATCCAGAAAGCTATATAGAGCAAAAAGAACGGAATGTATGATTTATTAAAGTTTGAAGGTCGCATTCAAAGACTAGAAATTTATGGTGACTCTTTAAGTGTATTTGGAAAGTCTGGTGGTGCTCAAATTGCATCTTCAGCGATTTTGAGTGGTGTGGCAGAAAATGTTTCATTGTCTGCACAAACTGTATTTCTCGCTTCACGTAGTCGTTTACATGTCAAATCAGTTGTTATGGAAATAGGTGGGAAAGTTTGTATCGGTCAATTTCATCGTGCGTTATTTGAACATAATGAATATGTCATTTGTGTCGTAAGACGTCTTGAAAAAAATTTGTATGAACTCTATTCAGTATTGAGCCCTAAAACAGGCTTACTTCATATGCAGGTTGGGATGGGAGCTTCTGTTAAAGCTCATCAGACTTCTATAGCTAAAGGTAGAAATGTTTGGTACGCAATAACAATTTTTTTAGGATCTTTAATTTATTTTTGGGCAAGAGGTTTTAATCAGGTTGATATATTAATTTTTTTAGGAGTGGTTATTTTATTTTATTTTTTATTATTAAAAATGCATCCAACTCATTAAAACATTTTTCAGAAAAGTCAGAACAAATTTTTAGTTTGTATGGCTTTAAAGACCCGCAAGAGGTTTTTTTATTGCCAAGTCGTTATTTGAGCGAAAAAGATCATTTGTTGCTAGAATCTGTATATGAATATAGAAAAGTTATTGAAAGTGATCCATATCCAGAAAGCTATATAGAGCAAAAATAAAAAAATGAGGGTAATAACTAAAGGCTAAAAGGTTATTTAAAGGTAAAGATTTTGAAATTACACCTTCAGCTGGTTCAGGGTCCAATCCACTCTCTAGAAAAAGCCAAATCTAAAATACCGGTAAATCAGAACGTGGGAGGCATTGCAGCAGGTACCGCTTTTGTAGGTGTACTTGCTGGAAGTAGCTCCTTACTCACAAGCTCACCTATTCTATTAATGGCTGGAAAAGCAAGAGATGGGATAACTTTTATTGGTGAAATAGATGGACATTCGATAATAGGGCAATTTACCACAGTACGTTTTGAGGAAAATGATGAGTTGATCGCTGTAATTAGCGAAAAACCTGTAAATGGGCGTCATCAAGTTTATGCTATCCTCGACCCGAAGTCTGGTTTGTTATATATGATTTATGAAATGGGGCGATCAGTAAAAAAAGGTTATAAAGCTATTTTTATGCAGACCTATTATTTTGCTCTAATTTGTTGGGGTGGGCTTTCTATAATTCTTTTAGTCCTTTATATATTTGATGCTAATTACTCATGGGGTTCCTTTTTTGATTTGATATCTTGGGTTCTCCTATTTTTAATTCTAGCTTTTTTATTTATGGGCTTTATTAATTATTTTGCCTATCGAAAATCATATGAGAATTTTGGTAATTTATCTGAACAAATATTTGATAAACTCGGATTCGATGATCCCAAAGAACAAGATTTTTATAATGATTTTCTAATTAATGATGGAATCAACATCAGTGTTATGGATTATAGAAAAAATTTAAAAGGCCCAGACCCTTATCCAGAAGATCATTTTGATAAGAAAAAATTTTGAAGTAAAAGGTTGCTTTATGAAGCTTAGATTGTTTGTCATTACCTTGATATTATTCACATCTGCATGCAGTCAAGACAAAGAAGAATACACTCAAGGAACATTGACTAAAGATTATAAAGATGTGTCTGAATATAAGTCTAAACATGATCTGGAAAAGGCTGCAAAAGCAAATGATGCAGAGGCTATTTTTGTATTGGCATCTATGTATGCTACAGGCGAAGGTGAAAAATTTGATCAAAAGAAAGCATTGGAACTATTTGAGAAATCTGCACAACTAGGCTCCTCAAATGCCATGCTTCAATTAGGTCTTATTTATCGAAATGGCAATGAAGTTGTTAAAAAAGATGATAAAAAAGCTTTAATGTGGTTTGAAGAAGGAGCTAAAAAGGGAAATCCTTCCGCAATTCACAATGTTGGGTTGGCATATTACAAAGGTTTAAATGTAAAACAGGATAGAGTAAAAGCTTTTACATATTTTATTCGATCTGCTGAATTAGGACTCATACAGTCCCAGACGGTAGTTGCTGCTCAATTATATGTAGGTGATGGAGTTGAGAAGGACATCAAAACATCTTTTAAATGGTTATTAAAAGCTGCTAAACAGGGAGATATTGAATCACAAAACAATGTGGGCTTGGCTTATGAGCGAGGTGAGGGTGTAGAGCAAGATCCGCTTCAAGCACTTGTCTGGTTTAAGCGTGCGGCTGATCATGGACATGCGTTAGCGCAATATAATACTGCTCTTAAATATTATAATGGTGCAGGTATGAAACAAAATTTAGATGAGTCAATACGATATGCAGAAATGGCTGTACGCAATGGAAATTCATCAGCCAAGACGTTGTTATATGATATTTACGCAGAAAGCAGTAGCTTGAAATATAATCCTGAGAAAGCTAATTATTGGAAGTCTAAAATATAAATTTATACTTAAATAAAAATTCTTTTGAGTGAAAGGCCTTTTTCCCTTTATCTAAACTTAAAAACTCGCAATATTCTTTAAAACTATAACGCCAAATAGTTTATTTTCTTGATATTGAGTGTAGTTTTGAGCCACCCGAGAACTTGACCTTAAAGTAAAAATAGTTACTCATAAATCTATGAGTTTTATTGATTCTACTGGCTCTCACAAAGTTAAATAAAAAATATACCAAATAGACAGATTAGTCTTGACAATTTTTGTGGTTTTTGTATCTAATTTTTTACTTTAAGTTTTGATGGTTTGTTCGTAACCAAATAGAAGCACCTTGTAGTTAATATAAACTTAAATATTGTTAAGCAAATGTTTCAAAAAAACTAAATGAATGATATTTAAATAAATTTTTAATTCAGTTTTTATTTTTATTTATTTTATTAAAATCAATTACTTATTTTTAATTACAAAAAATAACAATATTATATTTTTATAAGAATAACTTTATTAAGCTATATTTTATAACCATCTTAACTATTTACTTTTAGTTTAAGTTGATATGATTTTTATATAAAATATGTTTGTTTATATGATAAACTGCGCATAAATTTTTTGAATATAAGGTTTATAGTCTGATTTTTTAATGTTTTCTCAATATTAACTTTTCAGTAAAGCCTTGAATAAATAAGAAAACAGAGGAATGAAAGTTGTGTTGAAACGAAGTATTTTGATACTTTTTCTGACTGGAAACATTATCGGTCTATCAGGTGCTCAAGCAGCAGAACTAGAGCCTGTAAAACTTAAAAAAAGTTGTATTAAAAAGAATCCGTTAGCAGAAGGCCAAAATGATCCTGAGCTATTGAATATTTTTAAGCAAGTTTGTGATAGTGATAATACGACTCAAAAAAATGATTTATTAGCTAAAGCAGCCATGCGGTTTTATCAGACCAATCAACCAGTTAAAGCGTTGAATTTGGCAAGTCAATTGCAAAGTCAAAATATACGCGGTTCATTAATAACAGATGTTTTATTTTTATCTGGTGTAAGCATTGCAAATAACTCATTGCAGCAAATGCGAAGTCAGGAAATGCGTTATTTAAGCAACGATGTAACGTATCCACCCGCTAAACAGTTAATTGAAAATATTCATACTTCAATGCCTGCGCCTGATACTTCAAATGTTAAGGCTGCTACAGAAGGTGGCTCAGTTGATAACGAACGAAGAAGTTATAAAAAACAAACTGTAACACGTAACAGAGTTACTAGTTCCAGAACAGCAACTAAACGAGTAGCAACTCCAGCAAAAGCAACTGCGGTTAAACAAAAAACTGCCCCTGTAGCCAATGTTAATAAATCAAAAAGTTCGCCTTTTGACCCTTTAATTAAATAATCAGGAATAGAATCTTATGGCTAAGAGAGAAAGCGTACAAAAGAAGCTTCAGCGAATTCGACCTCCACGTGTTCAGCTTACATATGATGTTGAAATTGGTGATGCAAAAGAAGCGAAGGAACTTCCATTTGTTGTTGGTGTGATGGGTGATTTTTCGGCTGCATCTGAGCTTGAGCGTACAAAATTAAAAGATAAAAAATTCATCAATGTCGATTTAGATAATATTGATGAAGTTATGGAGTCATTGTCTCCAAGAGCAGCTTTTCAGGTAGATAATACGCTGACTGAAGAGGGTGGGCGAATTGCAGTTGATTTAACATTTAAGTCAATGGAAGATTTTCGCCCAGAAAATGTTGTTCAACAGGTTGACCCATTAAAGAAACTGGTTGAAGCACGTGAGCGTTTAACTGATTTGAGAAATAAGATTTCGAACAGTGAGCGTCTAGAAGACTTACTTGATGAAGTGCTTAAGAGTACTGATCAGATCCGTAAATTAAGTGCGGAGGCTGATCATGAATAATACTCAATCTGCAGCAATGTCACTTGTTGGAAATGAACAAGTTAATCTTTTAGACTCGATTGTTGAAGAAAGCCGTATTGCCCGAAATGAAGAAGAACATTCGCGTGCAAAAAGCTTAATCGGTGAACTTGCTAAAGAAGTAATGGCAGGAACAATTACAGTCTCTGAAAATATGACTTTATCAATTGATAAGCGTATTGCCGAAATTGATGCACTGATTTCAAATCAATTAAGTCAGATCATGCACAATGAGCAATTCCAAAAGATTGAGTCAACTTGGCGTGGTCTTTACTACTTCTGTCAAGAAACACCATCTAATCCGCTCATTAAAATTCGTATGTTAAATACGACTAAAAAAGAGTTGGTTAAAGATTTTCAAGGTGCTACAGACTTTGATCAAAGCACTTTATTCAAAAAAATCTATGAAGAAGAGTATGGGTCTTTTGGTGGTGCACCATATTCAGCACTCATTGGTGATTTTGAGTTTGACCGTACGCCTTCTGATATGTATTTGCTTGAGCAAATCTCTCATGTAGCAGCAGCAGCTCACGCACCATTTGTTTCAGCTGCTAGCCCAAGCATTTTGGGCCTTGAGTCATTTACCGATATTGATCGCCCTAGAGATGTTTCAAAAATCTTTGAAACGGCTGAATATGTTCAATGGCGTTCATTCCGTGACAGTGAAGATTCTCGTTATGTCGCATTAACATTGCCGCATGTGCTTGGTCGTCTTCCTTATCATCCAAAAGAAGGAACAGCTACAGAAGGGTTTAACTTTGCTGAAGATGTTTCGGGTGCAAACCACAACGAGTATTTGTGGATGAATGCTGCTTATGCTTTCGGTACGCGTTTAACAAATGCATTTGATATGCATGGTTGGTGTGCTGCAATTCGTGGTGTTGAAGGTGGTGGTCTAGTAGAAGGCTTGCCAGTTCATACGTTTAAAACACAAGATGGCGAAGTGGTATTCAAGTGCCCTACAGAAATTGCGATTACTGACCGCCGCGAAAAAGAACTAAGCGATTTGGGCTTTATTCCTTTAGTACATTGTAAAAATACCGATTACGCTGCTTTCTTTGGCGCGCAATCAACTCAAAAACCTAAAAAATATGACAATGATACAGCAAATGCAAACTCTGCTTTATCAAGTCAAATTCAGTACATCATGGCCGTTTCACGTATTGCTCATTATTTAAAAGCAATGATGCGAGATAAAGTGGGTAGCTTTGCTTCTGCTGGAAATGTTGAAGCATTTTTAAATGAGTGGTTGTCACAGTATGTATTGCTTGATGACGGTGCTTCCCAAGAAGCGAAAGCTCAATACCCTCTACGTGAAGCGTCTGTAAAAGTTGTAGAAGATCCTGCTCAACCAGGTCACTACAAATCTGTGGTTTTCTTACGACCACATTTCCAGCTGGATGAGTTGTCAGTTTCTTTGCGACTTGTTACTGAGTTACCTCAGTCCTCAAATTAATAAAGGTCAGCGAAAGAATAACTTTAAATTAAAAATAGGAAAGTTCTAAATGAAAGATATATACGTTGAGTTTCGCGGTAAGTATAAAGTTGATGGTGAATCTCGTGACTCTGAGCACAAAGGCTGGTTAGAGGTTAACTCTTGGTCTCACAACATTCGTCAACCTAAATCTGCTACTTCAAGTAGTGTTGGTGGCCATACTGCTGAACGTGTTGAACATTCAGATATGCTTTTTATTAAAGACCTAGATGCAACTAGCCCGAAATTATGGGAAGCATGTTCAGCTGGTTATACATTTGATGAAGTACAAATTGATTTTTATCGTGCGAATGGCGACAAACGCATCAAGTACTTACAAATTAAATTGAAGCATGTTCTTGTTTCTAGTGTAACTCCAACAGTTAACGAAGAAGGTGTTCCAACTGAAGCGTTTGGTTTGAAATACGCAGCTGTTGAGTGGACATATAACCAACAAGATATTAACGGTACTGCTAAAGGTGCTGTTACTAAGAAATGGTCACTTTCTAATAATACTGCTTCTTACGCAGCATAATTATTTAAGTGAATATTTGGTGGAGGCTGACATAAAGTTAGCCTCTGCTGTCTTTAAGCATGCTTGTTGTGAAATCGAATGAATTTAGATCGGCTTTATCCATACGGATTTCGTTCAACTCTGTTTGATCGTTTAATTCCTGAAAGTGAAGATTATGCAAAAGGTCTTTCTATTCAGCAATTAAGAGAATCGGTAGCGAAAGATTTAGAAGACTTGCTAAATAGTCGGGTCGCTAAATTGGACCACGTGGTCGATGATTATCCGCTAGTTAAAAAATCTATACTTCAGTTCGGGATTATTGATTTTGTGGGGCTTTCTACAGCCAATCCGCTAGATCGAGACAAGATTTGCCAATCAATTGAACAATCAATTGCAGCTCATGAACCCAGATTAAGACAAATACGGGTAGAGATGTTGTTGGATGGACACAATATGGGGGCATTGTGTTTAAGCATTCAGGCTTATCTCAATATTCATCCGCTGTATGAACCTGTCGTTTTTGATGCATTGCTAAAACCGACAACGCAACAATATGTAATTTCGGCGAGAACCTAAGCGTAGTGGGTGTGTTGTGATAGAAGAGCTTTTACCGTTTTACGAAAAACAACTACAAGAATTTGGTCAGCAATCTCGAGAATTTGCCCAAAAATATCCGAAAATTGCTCAGCGTTTATCGTTAAATCAAGAGCAGATTGATGATCCGCATATTGAGCGTCTAATACAGGCGTTTTCATTAATTGCTGCTCGCATTGATAAGAAACTTGCTGATAGTTATGACGTATTTACACGTTCTTTATTTGAGGTGATGTTTCCTCAATACTTACGTCACTTTCCTGCTTGTTCGGTGGTAAGTTTCGAAGATATAAATAAAATCAAACAGCTCACAGAAGCACATATTGTTCCCGCACAGACAGTCTTGAAGTCTCGCAGTTTTAAAGGTGTTCAGTGTGAGTTTAATACCACGCAAGAAATCAAATTACTTCCGATAAGTTTGCAAGCGCTAGAGTTCAAAAGTACACCTAGTGCACATATGCATTTAAGTCAAAATGCGACTTTAACTTTTAAGTTTGAAATTTTTAACCATGCTCATTTATGTTTAATAAATGAAAAGCTTCCTATTTATTTAGATGCAATTTCTAATTTTCCGCTTCAAGTACTAGACAGTATTTTTAAGAAGGAAACAACTTTTGCCATAAAAACAGGGCAGAGAGTTGTAGCGTTGGATAAAAATCCATTTGAGTTAACTGGTTTTTCAGAGCAAGAAAGTCTATTACCACTCGATCAACATACTCATCATGCGTATCGTTTGCTCATGGAGTATTTCTGTTTTCCTGAAAAATTTAATTATCTGAAACTTGATTTAGGTTTTTTAAAGAATTTATCTCTAGAAGGCAGTGAGTTTGAACTCCTGATCCATTTTAAATTAAATTTAAATGATCAAGCTGTAGTTCGAAATTATTCTGAGTTGAATGTTGCTAATTTTAAATTATTTACCACACCAGTCATTAATTTATTTGAAAAATATGCTGAACCTCAAAAAATCGTACACAAGCAATTAGAATATCCATTAATTACAGATGCACATCATCCTGAGTTTTATCAAGTCTATTCAATTACTGAAATGAATATGGTGCGTGAAAAAACTAGTCACGAAGAAAGCTATGTTCCGGTGCTGCCTTTTTTTGCGATGAGCCACTACCATGCGGACAAGGCCCGCTTTTTCTATTCGGTAAACTATCAAAAACTACAACCAAATTTTGTTGAAATGGGATATTCAATTATTTCTAAAAATTTAAATCCTTCTTCAACACGTTCAGATTTTATTAGTACAAAATTATTATGTTCAAATCGTGACTTGCCACATGAAGCATTGGGGCAGTCAAATAATATATTGAACTTAAATGATAGTAGTCTGGCCAGACGTGCCATTGTTTTAAAAAGGCCCACTAAACCTTATCAATTTGGACAAAGCCAGACTGAGCAGTGGCGTGTCATTTCACACCTTTCATTAAATAGTTTGGCTTTAATGAAAGGTGATGCCGTATCTCATATTAAAGAGTTACTTGCTTTATATAACTTACCGTTATCAAAAGAAAATTATCTAATTATTGAATCAATTAAACATCTCGGATTTTCACTTACCCACAAATTGGTAGATGGTAAACCATTCCCAATGTTTGTAAGGGGCGTGAAGGCCGAGTTGCAAATTGATACATCTGTATTCAGAGGGCATAGCCTATACATTTTTAGCCAATTGTTAAGTCGTGTTTTTAATTTAAAGGTTCAAATTAATAGTTTCGTTGATTTGGTTGTTAAGGATTATTCATCTCAGCAGGAGTTATACCAATGCAGTCAGAACGTTGGTGGCAAGACTCTTCTATAACAGCTGAGCTGTTTAACAAGCCAAAGTCTTTTGAATTTATTCAAGCAACACGTCTATTAAGGCACGATCCAAGTCGTGCGGTTGGTTCATCTTGGAGTGATCATTTCAAGTTTGAGACATCGTTTAATTTAAATTTCCCTGCTACTGAAATTGAAAATTTAGAATTATCGGATGAAAGGGTTTATATCACGAATTTAATTGTTGGTCTTACAGGTATCCAAGGTGCTTTACCTTATACATATACGAATAAGATTAAACAGGCCCCACGGCAGCAAAGAGCTGAAACTAAAGAGTTTCTGAGTTTATTTAACCATAAGCTTACTGCTCAATATGTAGAGTCCAGCATTACATATAATTTACCGATTCGATATGAGACTGAATATAAAAACGATTATTTAGATATTCTGCATGCATTGAATGGCTATGTGCGCTCCCAACATCAGCAAACAGAGCTTGATGACTATTTTGCAGAGTTTTCTGGATTAATGCAGGGCCAGAATAATACAGTTCATGCATTAAAAACGATGCTGTCCTGTATTTTTAAGCATGAAATTACGATTAAAGAGTTTATACAAGAATCTTTTAAGTTGGCGAGTGATCAATTAACGACTTTAGGTGGAAGTCAGCCGAGCTTACTTGGTATTAATACGTTTTGTGGGGAAACCATTCAGCAAATTGATGGAAAAATTGAAATTCAGATTGGACCACTAAAGCGTCAGCAATATTTAAATTTCCTCCCAAATCAAGAGTTGAGTTTAAAACTAAAAAAAATTGTAGAAACTTGGTGTAGTCCAACTTTATCGATAGATCTTCGACTCGTATTGGATGAGTCAGAAATACAACCTATTTGTCTAACTAAGAATAACCAGAATGGTTTAGGGCAGGGCTCTTTTCTTATATCACGACAACCAAAAGTACATAGTCATGAAACTTGCTATAGCCTTATTGGAGAGAGAATATGATTAAAAAAATATTACTCTCATTTATTGCTATTTTTTCAGTGGTTAGTGGAATTATTATTTTCTACTGGCGTGACGTTCAATATAACCCTGATAAAGGTGACTTTTTCCTTTATTTCTTATTGTTGCCAGCAATTATTACATTGGTGATCTTATCGCCTTGGTTAATTTATAGTGCCTATAAAACTTACAAAGATAAAAAAGAACAATCTATAAATCAAAATAAAGATGATGCTAATCAAAAACAAACCCCTGTAATTGACGCACCACTCGAACAGTTAGATTTTAATATTTACTCTGCTTTTGCTGTACATGCATTAGGTGAGAATGAATCAATTATTGAGCAGCTACAAAACTTCAAAAGCCCGGAGTTAGATGATCAACTGTTAAATTCTTATGGATTGCCTCTATTATCTTATCGTATTAAAGACTTGGATGAAGACAATCATGAGGAGAGTGATTACTCATCTCCACGACAAGTTCGTATGATGTTATTAATACAACAACAATTAGAACAAAATATAGAAAACTTATATCTTCTTGCAGAGCATTTAAAACGTTCGACTTTATTTTATGAGTCGCAACAATCTCGTGAATATCATATGCATCCGGCATGGGTTGATCCCGAGTCTGAATATGATGATGTTGAAATGCCTGTAGTCGAAGTTTACCGTTTAAATCGTTTAAATTTACACATCCTTCTTTCGGAGGATTTGCTACATATCTGGAATGATGATCAAAGTAATGAATTAATTTTAGAGTTCTTTGCTGAGATTGGTATTGCTCCGCAAAAGGTTCATATTGAATATCATTTTTTTGGAGAGCAATTAGCTTACCAAGAGTTGATACACCTATTAAAAGGTATTCATAAAAGAGAGCATGAGATGTTCTTTTTAGTCGTCGCTGATTCGGAGATTGATCAAGATCTAGTCGATGAAAAATCTTGGATGATTAAAGATTATATTCCTGCTGAATTTGCAGCAAGCTGTTTACTCGCAGATCCTTTAGTAAAAATTCAAGAATTAGAGCCTACTAAAGCACTGAAAGTGGTTGTGGGCCAACAAGATACAGCTAAGCTTTTTAATAACTTTGAATTTAATGATTTACCTCAGCATGAGGGTGAGGAACCTTATGTGCTGATATTGTCAGATCAGACCGATATAAGAGTTTCGAAGAAATTGCAGCAACACTTTCTTAAAACACCTGTAGAACCGCATCACTATATTTATGTGAAATCTTCATTAGGGCATACCCAACATTTAGCTGATATTTATGGCTTTATGCTAAGTATGCATTTCCCTGAACATATCATTCCTTTTGTCTTTGGTGAAAATACGGTGTCAGCACATACGTTTGTGAAGCATGTCACCGAAAATTCAGAAGATGATGTGATGGTGTTGAATAACTAATTTAAACTTTGGACTTAGAACGAGAATAGAATGCATACAATTTTAGGCTACTTGTGGCAGTACATCACGAATCCTAAAGCAATTATCGCCTTGTCATTGTTCGTGGCATTGATGTCTTCATATACTTCAATTCCCCGTCATATATTCTGGGCTTTAGCGACTGCCTATGCTTTGGGTCTTATTGTTTATGGTATCTATTGGCTTATTCAACGAAGAAAACATGCGGCTCAAGGTGAAGAGTTAGCTGAAGCGATTGAAAAAGATAATCAAGCTGAGTACGGAAAAAATAAAGATAAAGAAGAGCTTCAGCTTGTTAATCAACAAATGAAAGAATCAATTCAACTGATTCGTAAATCTAAGTTGGGTGATAAAAAAGGGAATGCTGCACTCTATGAGCTTCCTTGGTATATGGTTATTGGTAATCCCGCTGCAGGTAAAAGTTCAGCTATTTATAACTCTGGTTTAAAGTTTCCTTTTGAAGAAACGCATCAGAAAATGGTATCTGCTGGGTTAAGCGGTACTCGAAATTGTGACTGGTTTTTCTCTACAGAAGGTATTTTACTCGATACAGCTGGCCGTTATTCTGTTTATAGTGAAGATCATTCTGAGTGGCTAGGTTTCTTAAATATTCTAAAAAAGAACCGTTCTAAAGCTCCAGTCAATGGTTTGATTTTAATTGTCAGTATTGCTGAGCTGATTAGTCAAAGTCCTGAAAATTCGCTAAAGCTTGCTAAAAATTTACGTGCTCGTATTCAAGATTTAACTGAACGTTTAGAAGTCGTTGTTCCTGTCTATTTAGTCTTTTCAAAGATGGATTTGATTGCAGGTTTTACAGAGTTTTTTGAATTTTATGAAGCTCAGGAATATAACCAAGCTTGGGGGGCGACTCTTCCTTATGAACAGAGTTCCTCCCACAATGCCGTAGATTTATTCGAGAAACATTACAATATTCTTTACGATGGTTTAAAAGGGGTAAGTTCGACTCATTTAAGTCGCCGCCATTCGCAAAACATCTCTCCAAGTGTAATGACTTTCCCATTAGAATTTAAAACATTAAAACCAGCTTTAAAGAGCTTTATTGCGACACTTTTTGAAGATAATCCATATCAATTTCAACCGGTTTTCCGTGGGTTCTACTTCACTAGTGCTTTGCAGGAAGGTGTAATTGAAAGTCCAATGACGGAGCAAATTGCACAAGAATTCCAACTTACTCAAATTGCTCAAAGTGATTTAAAAGATCATTCAAAAATTACCCCTAACCACGGTTATTTCTTAAATGGTCTATTTTCAGATGTTATTTTAAAAGATAAAGATCTTGTTAAACAGCATGTAAATGCTGGCAGAAAACGTCAGCGTTACATTGCATTTATTGGCGCTTTAGCCGGTGTTTCAATTATTCTTGGTGTCTGGGTTTGGTCATATCGCAATAACCAGCAATTGATTGGTGAAGTTCAAGCTGATTTAAATAAAGTCGTTCAGTTAGAAAAAGCTTCAGGCCAGCAATTATCAACCCAGTTAGAAGCTTTACTTATTCTTCAAAGACGTCTACAGCAGTTAGATGAGTTTGATGAAAATAGACCACTTAAGTTTAGTTTTGGTTTATATCAGGGCAATGAGCTTCGTGAAAAACTAAAAGCGGAATATTTAAAAGGCGTTAAGCAAATTGTTTTAACACCGACACAACAAAATATTGCTCAATATTTGCAACGTGTAAAAAATAATGAAGCAACATTAAAAGCCAATCATACGAATGTTGAGATTAAACAAACTGCTCAGTCTCAACAATATTTAGAACCTTCAGATACAAATCCTCAAGATGCTTACAATGCATTAAAAGCATATTTAATGATGAGTAATCCACAATACATGGATGCAAGTCATTTAAGCGATCAGGTTACGCGTTTCTGGCGTTCTTGGCTTGATGCCAATAAAGGCCAAATGCCGCGTGCAGATATGATTCAGGAAGCTGAACAGATATTGTCATATGCAATGACTTTGGCAAATGATAAAGAATTCCCAATTTTAGATGCGGATTCGCAAATTGTTGATCAAACACGTCAAGTGTTGCTTTCAGTTGTAAGAGGAATGCCTGCGCGTGATCGTGTTTATAACGAAATAAAAATGCGTGCTGCGGTACGTTTCCCTGCATTGACGGTAAGTCAGATTGTGGGTGAGGCTAATAAAAATGTTGTATTAGGCAGTTATGCATTGCCAGGCGTATTTACTCAAAAAGCATGGAATGACTATGTAGAAAAGGCGATTGAAGAAGCGGCAGATAAGCCAACAGATAGTAAAGACTGGGTATTAAATAGCCGTCAATCTGATGATTTAACTTTCTCAGGCAGCCCTGAACAAATTAGAAAGCAACTGACAGCACTCTATAAGCAAGAATATATTGCGGAATGGAGAAAATTCTTAAGTGGTATTCATTATGCTAAAGCTGGCCAATTTGCTCAGCAAGTAAAAAATATTGATGTTTTAGGTGAGCCACAGAACTCTCCGATTCGTACCTTAATTGAAAGAGTAGCAATCGAAACAAACTGGGATAATCCAGTTGTGCAAGCAGAGCTCGCAGCTCCACAAAAAGGATTTGTTGCGTGGTTTAAACGTAAAGTTTTAAATCATGATGATAAGGTTGCCAATCAAGTGGCAACTAATGCTCAGGGCGCTATTTCTCAAGAATATCAAATGTTCTATCAGTTGGTTCGCAAACGCGATGATCAACAAGGTAAATCATTACTTGATGAATATATGACAAATTTAGCTCTAGTTCGTAGCAAGTTTAACGAGCTTAAGAATGCAGGTGAAGTTGGGCCTAATGCGATGACATTAGTCAAGCAAACCCTGAATGAGCAAACTTCTGTATTTAACCAGACGCAAAAAATTGTAGATGAAAAAATGGCGGTTGGTTTCAATGAAATTGATCAGCGATTATTACAAAAATTGGTGGTTAGTCCACTTACGCAGGCTTTCGAGAGTTTAATTACACCGACGCAAGATGAAATTAATAAATTGTGGGTAATGCAAGCTTATCAACCATTTACAGCAAATCTTGCTAAGAAATATCCATTTAACTCATCAGCTTCTTTGCAAGCTACAAGCAGTGAAATTGGTCAAATCTTGGGCGAGAACGGTAGTATTTCACGCTTTGTAAAAGAAAGTCTTGATCCATTTGTGATCCGTCGTGGTTATACGTTAACGTCTAAGACATGGAAAGATTTAGGAATTAGTTTAAATCCTCAATTCGTCATGAATTTCCAAAGATATGTTACTCCAGCGAATGGTATGGCAACAGGTGAGTTGAATGCTCAAGCTCCAGCAGCACCAGCAACCAACCAATCTAACTTCCAGTTCTACCCAATTCCAAATCCACAATTGCTTTCATATACCGTTGATATTGATGGTCAGCGTATGACTTATGAAAATGGTGTGCAGCAGTGGGTCAACTTCATTTGGCCAAACCAAGGAAGCATTCCGGGTGCTCGTATTACTGCTGTGGATTTACAAGGTCAAACGCACACGATTTTTGATGAGCCAGGTGAGTATGGTATTAACCGTTTAATTGATAGTGCTCAACGTAAAGAACAAAATGGCGGATTTGAAATGCTTTGGCGTAGTAAGACCGACCCATCATTAGTTGTAAAAATGAATTTTCGTCTAATCAGCAGTAATTCAGGCAGCATTGGTTCAAGCCGTGGTTATGCAGGTATGCAACTCGTTGATAAAGTCACTGCCGATAAAGCCGCTCGAGTGGTGTCTGCTCAGCAAGCGCCAGCTCAAGCTGCCGTTCCAGCAAGAGCTGAAAATCCTGTTGCAGCATTCGCTCAGCCTTCTGCGGGAGTTAAACCATGACATGGAAAATAACCTCTATGCGAAAGGAGGAGCACTAATGCAAACATTAAAAACCACTCCTTTGTATTACGGCAAAAGTCCTGCACGAGGCGACTTTTTAAAAACAAAAGGTCAGAATGCCTTAATACAGTTGCTTGATCAGTGGATTACTGAAGCATTGGAATATGCGATGCAATCGGGCAGCTTTAAAGAAGCTTATAGTACGTTGCCTTCACTGGATTTCTTTATTGCCAATCCGAAAGAAAATATGTTTTTGGTTGCGAACTTACTCGCAAGTGAAGATAGTTCAGGTCGATCTTTTCCAATGGTACTGAGCCATTTATTAGAAATTGATTTGCCGTATGATAATTTGTTATATGCACCGTATAGCTATAAACATGTACTTGTTGATTTATTTCAAAACAATCGTGCTTTAAAAGGCATTAAAGATTCAGATTTGTTACTTGGAAAATTAGGTCACTTACAAAATCAAATTCAGGTTTTAACTGAACGAGAATGTGTAGGCTTTTATGAAAATCATACAATGCACTCATTTGCTCAGTTAATGAAGTTGAGTATTTATGAGTTAGCGCAAAGTATGATTGGGTTGGGATTGTTACTACAGCCAATTTTACAAAATGGAACCAGCCGCTTAAATAAAGTTTTAATTTTGCCTATTAATAATCCTGCTTACAGTTATGAAATAGCAGCTTTTTGGGTCAGTATTATTTGCCGTTTTTTAAAGGAGCATAATACTGAGGTACTCATCGGCTTGTTACATCGAGAGCAACCCGTATTATTCTTCGGTTTTCAAGGTGCTGATATTTTAGCCCTTAGCGATATTTTTACTCAGAATATGGATAGTAAACACTGGGTTTCTTTAATAGAAGCTCAGTGGATTGATACTTATTTGGAGCAGAATGCTGGTTTAGCTACGCTAGAACAATCATTATGCCAACGCCAATTAAGTTTAAATCAAGGCTTAAAACTATTTAGACAGACTTTTTTGGGTGAATAATAATGAATCAAAAATATCAAACTAAACTTTCACAGCTCATAAAAGGCTGTTTTATCTATGCCATTGCTAATTATGCTTTGGCTCAGCCCATTGTTGTAGAAGGTGTAGTTCCTAACGAGGCTAGTAAACAGGCTATCTTATTAAAAATGCAGTCTGTTTACGGTGCAGATCAGGTTGTAGATAAAATACAAGTTAGACCGGTAGCTGCTCCAAATGGATGGAGTGATTCTGTTACAAGAGTCATTACACCTGATCTTAAAAAAGTCTCGCAAGGTAAGTTAAGCGTAAACGGTACTCGATTTGAGTTGAGTGGAAAAATGCTGAATCCAGCAGATATTCAGCCGACAATTCAGTCTTTTCAAGGGTTAGTTCAGCCTCCGTATCAACTGTATTCACAGTTATCAGTCAATCAAGCTGAACAGAAAATTATTGATGATGCACTTAAGAATCGAATTATTGAGTTTGAATCTGGCAGTGCAGTGTTAACTGATGCCGGTCAAAAAATTCTAGATGAGATGGCTGTTGCTTTAAATAAAGTAGGCGGTAAAAAAGTCAAAATCGTAGGACATACAGATAGTTCCGGCGATGCGACTAAAAACTTAAAACTTAGCCAAGATCGAGCATTGGCAGTAAAAAACTATTTAATTAGTAAGAGTATTCCGGCAGACCATTTATCTGCGGAAGGTTTAGGTTCCTCTAAACCAGTCGCAGATAATACTTCTCCAGAAGGAAGAAAGAAAAACCGTCGAATTGAGTTTACCGTTCTATAAATATAAGGAGAAGAACATGGCTAGCCCTTACATTACGATTGGATGCCCAACAACAGGTGGAGGGCAAGTCATTTCTGGTAATAGTACGTTTTTAATTGATGGAATTGCAATTGCATGTGTAGGAGACAAGGCAACTTGTCCGTTACACAAAACGGTTTCTACGATTGTATCGGGTGATCCGAATATGCTTGTTATGGGAAAATCTGGAGCGCGCGTAAATGATTCATTATCATGCGGTTGTAAATTATTACCAAAACAGAGTTTGGTTAATCAAGGATAAGGGTAGAGATATTTTTATATAGATATAAATATCTACTAGAACATATTAACGCTTGAAATGATGAGTAGTTTGTCTGATAAAGCTGAATTTTGTTAATATACAGACATTATGATTTTAAGCATTAAATTATTTAAAAATATTGAGAGTAATGATGAGTAATTTAAAAATTTTAATTACAAAACTTTCTACAGTTGCGCGTACTGCTTTAGAAAAATCGGCTAATGCTTGTGTTATTCAACAAAATTACGAAATTGAAATTGAACATTTATTTTTAGAGTTACTTAATCAATCTCTAGAGAATGATTTAAAAATTTTATTAAAGAAATATAAAATTTCACCTGAAGCTTTAGCTGATGATTTAAAAGAAACAATATCTCAATTACCGAAAGGTAATAATCGAACTCCTATTTTTGCTAAATCAATCGTTCGTTTGTTCGAACAAGCTTGGTTATTGGCTTCGGCTGAGCAAAATCCAGTCATGCGTAGTGGTCATTTATTAGTTGCATTATTAACTGCACCTGATTTATATCAAATTGCCACTCGAGCTTCGAGTTTATTTGATCTTTTACCAATTGATTCAATGAAACATAAGTTTCTTGAAATTTGTGAGAAGAGTGTTGAACAACAAGATGAAACAAAAACACTTTCGGGTGAAGATGAAGCAACAGAAACGACTGTAGCGAACACCAAAACTGCTAAAACACCAGCACTTGATCAATATACGATTAATCTCACTGAAAAAGCGAAACAAGGCGGTATAGATCCGGTTATTGGGCGTGAATATGAAATTCGGTTAATGCTCGATATTTTAATGCGTAGACGCCAAAATAACCCGATCTTAACGGGAGAACCGGGGGTTGGTAAAACAGCGGTGGTCGAAGGTTTAGCTTTAAAAATTTCCCAAGGTTTAGTGCCTAATGCCCTAAAAAACGTACATTTACATGTGCTTGATATGGGGCTGTTACAGGCAGGCGCAAGTGTTAAAGGCGAGTTTGAAAATCGTTTAAAACAGGTTATTCAGGAAGTTCAAGCTTCTGCTCATCCTATTATCTTATTTATTGATGAAGCGCATACCTTAATTGGTGCTGGTGGACAAGCTGGGCAAAATGATGCTGCAAATCTTTTAAAACCGGCACTTGCACGTGGTGAGTTGCGTACCATTGCGGCAACAACATGGGCAGAATACAAACAATATTTTGAAAAAGATGCTGCATTGAGCCGACGTTTTCAGGTTGTAAAAGTAGAAGAACCAACCGAAGAAGTTGCGGTAGATATGTTGCGTGCAATGATTCCTGTGATGCAGCAGCATTTTAAATTACAAATTGATGATGAAGCGATCGTGACAGCGGTTCATTCTTCGCACCGATATATTAGTGGTCGTCAACTTCCGGATAAAGCAGTGAGTGTGCTTGATACAGCAGCAGCACGTGTGGCTTTGACTCAAAATGCACAACCGGTAAAGCTTGACCAGTTAAAGGCTCAAGAGCATAACTTAAAGCTTGAACAGCAAATTTTAGAAAATGAGCATCGTCAGATTCCAATTCATCATGAACGATTGGAAACTTTAAATGTTAATTTGGAATCTTTGCAAAAAGAGATTCAAGAAACCCAAGAGCAGTGGAAAAAAGAATTAGAACTTGTTCATAAAATTCAGGAATTAGAAGCACAGAATCATACGAATGAATCTGAAGCTTATGATCAGATTAATCTACTGCGTAAGAATCTTGCTGAGATTCAAGGTCAGCAACCATTAGTATTTGAAAGAGTAAACTCTCAAATCATTAATGAAATTATTTCTGATTGGACCGGAATTCCTGTTGGAAAAATGGTTAATGATGAAATTAAACAGATATTAACGCTTGAAGATAAATTGGGCGAGCGTGTAATGGGTCAAGATTATGCACTCACACAATTAGTTCAAGGCATTAAAACATCAAAAGCAAGACTTGAAGATCCGAATAAGCCACAAGGTGTATTTCTTTTGGTGGGCCCAAGTGGTGTAGGTAAAACTGAAACTGCACTAACTTTGGCAAATGAATTATATGGTGGTGAGCAGCATTTAATCACAATTAATATGTCGGAATACCAAGAGGCACACACTGTATCTTCACTTAAAGGTGCACCCCCTGGATATGTGGGATATGGTCAAGGTGGTGTTTTAACAGAAGCTGTTCGCCGTAATCCTTATAGTGTTGTGTTGCTTGATGAAATTGAAAAGGCACATAGTGATGTTCAGGAACTGTTCTATCAAGTATTTGATAAAGGTACGTTAGAAGATGGCGAAGGTCGAGTTATTGACTTTAAGAACACCACTATTTTGTTGACTTCAAATGCTGGCTCAAGTGCCATTATGCAAGCTTGCTTAAATACACCTGTAGAAGAATGGCCTACAGCTGGAGAGTTGATTGACCATTTAAAACCAAGTTTATACAAGCAATTCAAGCCTGCATTTTTAGGCCGAATGAGAGTTGTGCCATATTTCCCATTGCATGACGATCTACTCGTACGAATTATTAAACATAAGTTAGGCAAGATTACAGCAAGAATTGAAAAACAATACGGTACACAAGTCCAGTATTCTGAAGATTTGGTAGAGCTGCTTTTAAGTCGCTGTACAGAAGTTGATAGTGGTGCACGTAATGTTGATAATATTTTAAATTCTACGGTGTTACCTGCATTGGCTACAGAAATTTTAGTGGCTTTAGCAGAGCAAAAGTTGCCAAAAATTATCATGATTGATGCTAAAGATGACGAAATTCAATATTTACTAGATCCTGTTGCAAAAGCTGCTAAAAAAAGGACCAGTAAAAAGTTGAAGTCAGAAGTTTAAATTGAATAGAGCTAAAATTAGATGAATATTGATATTTCTGAACTCCTTGAACCCATTAGCGATAGCTTACCTTGTGGTGATGACTTTTCATTTTCTAATGAATTTCATGAAATCAAAAAGGCGAAAACACAAGATGATCTATTGCTAGATCAAGGCGATTGGGTTGCTGAGCGAAAACAAGCCGACTGGGATTTTGTATCAAATAAAACGAGTGTTTTGCTAACAGAGAATACTAAAGATATTCGTCTATTAACTTGGCTCATAGAGGCTTGGACTCATCTTTATGGTTTTGAGGGTATGGCGAAAGGTTTAACTTTAAGCCATACCATGTTGAATCAATACTGGCAGGAAATTCATCCTGTTATTGAAGATGATGACTTAGATCAACGTATTGGTTTATTACAGGGTTTAATTAATCAACTTCCGATGCTGTTAAAGAAGGTTTCTTTAACCAATACAGCTCCTTTTTATAATTTGCTTGATTATGATAATTTTCTATATCACGAGAACATTCGTCGTAAGCAAACTGAAGAGTACGATAGTCAGTCGGGACCATCGGAGTTAGAACAGTTCGATCAAGCTATTTTTAATACGTCTAAAACTTTTCAATATTCTAATTATCAAGATTTTAGCTCAGTCTTAACCGAGTGGGATGTTTTAAAGCAAACCCTTGACCATTTAATGGGACTAGATTCGCCGAGTTTTGGTGCAATTGATTCAGCATTTGAAACCATTCACAGCACATTACGCAAGATTTATAAAGCAGAAGCTTTTGGTACTGGGCTTGCGCCAACCCAAGAACAGGCTGCTGTTATTACAAGCTCATCTATGGAAAATCAAGTGCCTGTCCAAATCGTGTCAGATCAGCCCGTTTTTCAGCCTCAAGCACAAACTCACTTGGCCAATCGTGAGCAAGCAATGAAAGTATTGCAAGAAATCGCGGATTACTTTCAAGCAAACGAGCCTCATAGCCCTGTGAGTTATATGCTTCAAAAAACCATTAAATGGAGTCAAATGCCGTTACATGAATGGTTAGGACAAGTCATTAAAGATGAGCATCCATTACAAATGGTTCAGGAAATGTTAGGTGTGCAGCCTAAAAATGAATACGAATAAAGATTGGTAAAGACATATGTTTAAAGCTGAAAAAGTCCTGTGGGGCGAAGGTTTATTTTTAAGACCTCAACATTTCCAAATTCAAGATACCTATCATGAACAACGCTTGAATCATACGGTTCGAGCGGTTGTACCTTTTTCATATGGTATTCAGAAATTAAATTTCGATGAGGCTCAATTGAGCACACATATTCTTGCTCTTGAGTCTGTAGAGATGATCTGGCAAGACGGTGAAATTTATCAGGCACCTGCATATGATCTATTGCCTGAGCCAATTTTATTGGATGATCTTAATTTACGTGGTGAAATGTTAATCTATTTAGCATTGCCACTCTTACAAGCAAATAAGCAAAATCTCATTGATCAGAACCAAGCGCAAAAGGGTAGATATCAATCTCATCTTGTCGAGACGCATGATCTATTTACTAACGCTACCGAAGCAGATATTAGTTTGTTACGCCGTCGTGCTGTTTTTAAACTATTAGATGTACATAGTAATCCTGACCATAATTTAGATGGTTTTTTATATTTACCTATTGGAAAGATTAAGCGTCAAAGTTCGGGTGCTTTCGAAATTGATCGAAAGTTTATCCCACCAATTTTGCACGTGGATGCCTCTGAAACACTCATTTCAAATTTAAAAAGAACACTGAACGTTATTAAGGCAAAAATTAAGACGATTCAAACGAATAACAGAGAAAATGAACAGAAGTTAATTGAATTTCGTTCAGGTGATATTGTTTCATTCTGGTTAGTGAATGCATTAAATACAGCTCATGCTGGCCTTAATCATTTTGTGCAGTATCCACAAATTCATCCAGAGCGTTTGTTCTTTGAATTATTGCGTTTAGCAGGTTCATTATTAACTTTCTCGACGGCTTATGATGTCGATCAATTACCTGCCTATAAACACCATAATTTACAAGAAAGTTTTTCGCAGTTAGATACGATTTTGCGTGATTTACTCGATACGATTATTTCGAGTCGTTACATCAGCATTGCACTTAAAGAAATCCGTCCTTCATATTGGGTGGGAAGTCTTGAGACCGATAAGATTACACGAGACACTCGACTTTATATTGCAGTATCAAGTAGCGCAATGCAGACACATGAGTTGATTCAGATCGTACCTTTACGATTCAAAATCGGTAGCACTTTAGATGTAGAGCAACGTGTGGTCGCTGCATTGCCTGCAATTCCATTGCATCACTTAATTCAAGTTCCAACTGCTATCCCTGTACGCTCTGGTGTGAGCTATTTTGAAATTGAACCGCATCATGAGCTATATCAACGCATGTTAGATTCAGAGACGATTTGTATTTATGTTCCGGCTGGTTTCCAAGATATCAGTATTGAACTGATTGCGGTCATGAACGCTTAACGATAAAGGAGAGAAAAATGTCACAATCCACAGGTGCTCCTTCTTTATTTGATGATGGGCAAATTGGAACAGGCGGGAGCAATAATAGCCAGTCTCAAGCAAAACTACAGGCAATCAATCTTATTGATTTATTGCATGATGGGTTTTATTTGGTTTTTTTGATTCGAAATCAGTATGTGCCGGCAGATGCACAGCGGTTTCGTGAAAAAATCTTAAATTTACTTAATCAATTTGAGCAACAAGCCAAAAAGTTGCAATTTTCAGCTGATGATATTCATGATGCTAAATATGCATTTTGTGCTTTGATTGATGAAACGATTGTAACGCAACAAGACGCGAATTATTTTAATTTGCAAAATGCTTGGTTAATTAGTCCATTGCAATTGAGCTTGTTTGGTTCTCAATTAGCTGGTTATCGCTTCTTTGAAATATTGGAGCAATTACGTAGCCGTGGAAAAGAACGTCTAGCTGCTTTAGAAGTATTTCATTACTGCCTTTTGTTAGGTTTTCAGGGTAAGTACCGAATTGAGTCAACGGAAAGTCTCAACCATTTAGTATCACGAGTGGGTGATGAAATTGACTATTTGAAGGGGAAAAAGCTCGCATTTTCGCCGTTCTCGGCAATTCCTGATCAGATCCGAAATATTATTCATCGCGAAGTACCGTTCTTCTGGATTTTGATCTTTTTATTGATTTTTGCATTACTTACCTTTGCAGGACTAAGATTTATGCTGAACAATCAAAATGATAAAGCATTATCTAATTATCAAAATGTGATTTCTGCTCCTCAAGAGCAAGCACATATTACAATTTATTTACCTTGATGATGGTACGAAATGGCTCAGGAAAAACCAACTTCTATTCGAGTGTTACAGTCGAATAAAAAAAAGCCGAAATCACCAATACTTTATATTGTCATTGGTGTTATTGCTGGGGTGTTTGTAAGCATCTCGCTATTCCTGTTCTTGTCTCAACCGCATTCGTCAGAATCAACAGCAATTGAGAGTAAATCAACAGAAGAACAGATTTTAAATCAAGAAACTGCTCATTCTTCTGATGAACAAAATCAGGTTGCTGTCAGTCAAGACAACGAAACAGATTCAATGAGCCGTGATGGCTTTGAACAACCTAAAGATAATGAATTAAGTAGTATCTTTAAACCTGCTCAGCATAAGCCTGCTACTGTCAATCAACAGCGAGTTTCTCCATTTGACGAACAGCTCACGGGTGAAAAGAAAGTTCAGGTTGTGCCTCAACTACAGACGGGTGTAGCTAAAACGGCTCAACCGAAGGTACAGCCGGCTCAGCAAAAGCCAGTAAGTAAACCGCAGCAACAACAAGCGGCACAGGCTAAACCAGTTGTTGAGAATAAAGCTCCAGCCGAACCTGAAGTTGAGGTTGAACCACCTAAGGCATCGGTAGATATTAAAATTACACGAAGTCCTTTTGCCGTGAATTAATGAACTGATGATGATTTTTCTCATTTTCTTTTGCTTTACATGCTTGGCAATTGGTTTAGCGTTTTTAATGTCTTATGAGCTAAGGAGTAGAAGCAAAGATTTTGTTTTGTCATTACTGCCACAAGGCCGTAAGCAGCTTAATCAAGTTAGACAATTTGCTCAAACAATGAATCAGGCAGCTGCGCCTGAAAAGCTACAATCTCATTGGCATTTACAGCAGTGGTGGATTGTCATTGCAGGCTTTTTCTTGTTTGCCAGTATTTTAGTGTTTGCTTTTACTCGACCTATTAGTTCAACTCGAATTGAGGCTGAATATCTGAAAAAAACAGATCCTCAAATTTATGCACTTTTGAATGGTGAAATATTATCGCCACCGCCAGAAGTGGATGAAAGCCTAATTGAAGCTGCGATTGTAGAGGCCACCCAATTAGAGCAACAATATTCCTCTCAAAGTAGTGGCGCTATTAATTCTTCACCTATTGATAATGCGAGTTTCGATGGGCGAGCTATTTTAGATACCAGTCTAGTAGATCGTAAATGGAGCAAAATGAACCCACGCTATAAGCAGCGTTTACTCATGGTTTTTAAAATCATGAAAGAACAATATGGCTATGAGTTGGTTTTATTAGAGGGATATCGTAGTCCTACTCGTCAGAATATGCTGGCAGGTAATCCGAATACGACCAGAGCAAAAGGGTATCAGAGCTACCATCAATTTGGTTTGGCGGCAGATGTAGCCTTTAAACGAAATGGAAAAGTGGTTATTTCGGAAAGAGACCCGTGGGCTATGCAAGGCTATCGTTTATATGGACAAGTTGCTGAATCGGTTGGTCTTACGTGGGGCGGACGTTGGAAATCTATTCAAGATTATGGACATACGGAATTCCGTATGCCGGGCTTAAGAAAAACACAGGAAATGGCTGAAAAACTGATTGCTGAAAGTTTGAATGATATAAGTTAAACACTTATTGATGATTGAAAACGTTCTTGTAAAACAGTTGTCATCTTGTCTACAAGCTGGGAAATTATCCCAGCTTTTTCCCATGTATAAATTGAAACGACCATAGGGGGAACGGCCCCTAATGCATCATATCGACATACTCGGCGTCCATGGGTGGTAGCCACAGGCAATAAAGATAATCCTAAGCCGGTTTCAACACTGACTAACACGCTTTCTAGGCTACTACCCGTAAAGGCAATATACCAACGTCGCCGTTCACGCTCTAAGGTTGCGAACATCTCATCCCGATAAAGTCCGCCTTGAGGAAAGGTCACCAAACTAATGGGATCAGACCATGTAGTTGTTGAATTCTCACTTTCAAACCATGCCATTTCTTCTGGGAATGTAGCGTGGTGATCAGCACTGGCTGCAGGTTCTTTGACAATAATAATATCGAATTCACCATTCCGATAACGTTCTGTTAAGTTGCGACTCAAGCCAGAGGTTACGTCTAAACGAATGGAACGATGCTCTTTGGCAAATATACCAAAAACTTCAGCCATTGCTGGACTCATCATATCTTCTGGTAAACCAATACGGATAGGAATACTTCCTGCCGGATCTTTAAGTAGTGCCTCAGCTTCTTGTTGAAGGGTCAAAATCCTTTGCGCATAACCAATCAGATATTCTCCAGACACCGTCAATTTGAAAGGCCGTGCTGTTCGATCTATCAGCGCATGACCGACGGATTCTTCAAGTCGCGCTAACTGCTGACTAATTGTTGATTGAGTCAGGTGTAATCGATCGGCAGCTGCGGTAAAACTGCCCGTTTCAAAAATAGTAACGAAAGCACGTAAAAGGCGAGGATCAAACATTATTAGGTACTGCCCGCTTAAAAGCCGATGAAATAAGTATTCATAATCTTAATACTATCGATTAAATAATTTAATTTCCAAATACTTTTGGTGAAGCTTATTCTAATTGCAAAATGTTTTGCCATAAATTTCTATTGGGAGGTCACCATGCGTAAGTCACTGTTATGGATGAATCTGATTGTCGCATTAGGGACTTTGGGTTTTATAAATATGACGAATGCAATGGGTGATTATCCTTTACATCAGGCAGTGATAAATAATGATACTCAATCTATCAAACAGATTTTATCTCAAAAGACCTCAATTGATGAGCGAGATGAAACAGGTGCAACTGCTTTGATGGTCGCAACAAGAGCAAATAATGTACATGCTGCTCATATGCTGATAGAGGCTGGCGCTGATGTAAATGCAAAAGACAATATTCAAGACAGTCCATATTTATATGCTGGTGCACAGGGATATTTAAAAATTCTAAGAATGACACTCATGCATGGTGCCGATTTAAAAAGTATTAACCGTTACGGTGGGACTGCGCTCATTCCAGCAGCGGAACGAGGCCATGTCGAAACAGTTCGTACATTAATTGCGGCCGGTGTAAATGTTAATCATGTCAATAATTTGGGGTGGACGGCATTGCTTGAGGCCATCATTTTGGGAAATGGAGAACCTAAATATCAACACATTGTAGAGCTTTTATTAAAAGCAGGTGCTGATCCGAACTTGGCAGATAAAGACAGGATTACACCGTTACAACATGCGCGTTCACGAGGATACCGCGAAATTGAAAAAAGACTTCTTGCAGCTGGTGCAAAATAGAAAGTGAGAGTATGTGATGGAAAAAGGTGAACAGTTTTTACGTAATGCGATTGAGCTTGCCTATAACAATATTGAAAAAGGTGGCAGGCCATTTGGTGCTGTGGTTGTAAAGAATGGAGAAATTATTGCTTCAGGCGTAAATCAGATTCTGACAACGAATGACCCAACCGCACATGCTGAATTACTGGCTATTCGTGCAGCCAGTCAAGTTTTAGGATCTGCCAACCTAGAAGGCTGCTCTGTGTATGCAAGTGGACACCCATGCCCAATGTGTATGGCAGCAATGCGTTTAGCCGGTATAAAGTCGGTGAGCTATGCATATTCTAATGAAGATGGAACACCATTTGGTCTGTCTACAGCCGAAATATATATTGAGCTTGCCAAGCCGTTTGCTGAGCAATCAATGAAAATTCAATATATACCGATCAGAGTTGAAAACCGCACTGATCTTTATGCATATTGGAAGAATTATCAAGCCAATCATTCAGGCTCAGAATAATGAAGCAGTCTGGCGTTTTTTTGACTCGTCCCATGCTTGTTGTAACGGTAGCTTTGGTGGGCCTTAATTTAAGACCATTTATCACAAGTATTGGACCATTGATTGTCAATATTCGAACAGCCACTGGCTTAAGCCTACAAGGCCTAGCACTGCTCACTTTGCTACCGATGATGCTTATGGGAATCGTTGCATTTGTTGGGCCAATATTGCAAAACTTTGTCGGCGAAAGAAGCGCTATTCTTGGTGCATTGCTGACCATTTGTGCGGGATGCGCTGTCCGATTTTTCTTTCCTACTGCCGAAGGATTAATTCTTAGCGCCATAGTGATTGGATTCGGAGTCGCGATGATACAAGCGGCATTTCCCGGCATGATTAAACGAGAATTTAGCCAACATATTGGTCCGATGATGGGGCTTTACTCAGCCATGCTTATGGGCGGTGGTGCCTTAGGAGCATGGTTAGCGCCTGTAGTTTCAAATATCACGGGTTTATGGTCTATTGGACTGGCTTTTTTTGCAGTTCCAGCTTTGTTTGCATTTATATTGGCGCTAGCTTTTTTACCTACAAAAGCTAGCTCATCCATTCATCGTGCGCCTGTAAGAAAGTTGTTAAATCAACCTCGAACTTGGTTATTAATGGCTTGCTTTGGGCTTGTAAATGGTGGCTACTCATCAGTCGTAGCTTGGTTAGCGCCTTCTTTTCAAGATCAGGGTTGGAGCGCAGCGCAAAGTGGGAAATTACTTGCTTTTCTGGCCTTGAGCCAAGCAGCTTCAGCACTCATTTTGCCTGTTTTAGCTAGGAAATATAAAGACCGACGTCCATGGCTATGGTTTACGTTAGCAATGCAAATGGTTGGTTTTTCAGGAATAGCTTTTATGCCTGAGTTCGCCGCTATGCTTTGGGCAATTTGTTTAGGCGTTGGCTTAGGAGGGTGCTTTGCATTAACGCTTATAGTTGCATTAGACCATTTTGATGAACCCATTCATGCAGGTGCTTTATCTGCATTGATGCAAGGCGGTGGTTTTTTACTTGCTGCAATCCCGCCATGGATTATTGCAATTTTGCATGATCTTACGAGGGCTTACAAAGCAGGGTGGCTTTTTCATTTAGCCAGTGTGATATTGGTTGTTATTTTAGTGATTAGATTGGCTCCTAAAAGTTATTTTAAGATGAGTCTATAAAATGTTGAGTTGGCTGAGATTCTTTTTATAAAGAATTACTGATGCTAAATCACAAGCAAATTAGGAAATAGTGATAGGATAGAACTGAAATTTTTCCGCTTCTAAATGAATACAACAATATTTGATTTCTATGACTTCATCTTTAAAACAGCTCACTTTATTTAATCAAGGCTTAGGAAAAACCAGTCGATTTACAAAAGGGATAGATGGCACTTTACAGGCTATTGAGCATTTAGGATATGTACAGATTGATACTATATCGGTTGTTGAACGTGCCCATCACCATATATTGTGGAGCCGAGTGCCTGATTATGATTTAAGTCATTTAAATAATTTGGTTCGAGAGCGTCAGATTTTTGAATATTGGTATCATGCGGCGTCTTATCTTCCTATGAAAGACTACCGTTATGCACTGCCTGCCATGATGTCGGTCAGGAAGGGGGAAAGTCGTTATTTCAATAGAGGTGATCCACATCTCATGAATGAAATCTTAGCCCGCGTTCGTGCAGAAGGTAGAATTCGACTACGAGATATTGATAAGAATAATAAAAAGAGTTTGGGAAATTGGTGGAATACAGGTCCAGGTCGCCGTGCTTTTGAGCAGTTATATATGCAGGGTGACCTGATGATCTGTGAGCGTAACGGAATGGAAAAAGTCTATGATTTGACCGAACGCTGCTTACCTGAAAATATTGATTTAAGTATGCCTACGCTTCATGAATATGCGCAGTATTTATTTAATACCACACTCCGGGCACATGGAGCATTCACATGGAAGCAATTGGTTCATTTAAAGGGAAAAGATTTAAAAGAAACTATGCGTGTCGTGCTGAAGGAGCAGATTGACGCAGGTGTAGTGTCAGCAATTCCGCTTACTGGTGGGCAAACTCTATATGTTGATGTAGCTGCAATAGAACAAAAAGTGAATACTGATTTTGGATTAAAAATACTTTCGCCTTTTGATAACTCGCTGATTCATCGTGACCGCTTAACATCTTTATTTGAATTTGATTATCGGATCGAATGCTATATGCCAGCGGCCAAACGGGTATTTGGTTATTTTTGCTTACCTATTCTTTATCAAGATGAGCTTGTGGGCCGCATAGATTGCAAAGCACATCGGACAGTAAAAGAGTTAGAAGTCATTAGTCTACATCTAGAAAAAACAATCAAAGATAAAGAGCTTTTCTTTTTCGAATTAGAGCAAGAGATCAAGCGTTTTGCAGAGTTTAATCAATGCACCATCATTAATGACAAAGTCATCAAGCTCATTCGCTAAGGTGTAAGCAGGGAACTATATTTAAAGCCAAATAATAGCCTAAGTTATGCTATTTACATAAATTTAATCATTATTCAAATACTTAAATACGAATTTTTATGGTGATCAATTGGTTATATGAAACTAGAAATGTTATTAAAATTTTTAAAATTAATTTTAATTAATATTATTTTAAGCTAGCACAATTAATCTAACTACATCAAAGCTTATTTAGTACACCTTTTAGCCACATTCTCCAGATGTGGCTCTTTTTTTATAAAAAATAAATGTAGCTAAGAACAAATTAATTAAGTTTTTAAGAGAAGTAAAAATTAATCTTCATCCATTGCATTACTGTAAAACTTAACGCCTAGTTTAATACGATCACGCCCATTACCCATACGCCAGCGGTTAGTATCTCGTAAAGAATATACACAGCCACAATATTCTTGCTGATAAAATTCTTCTCGTTTACTGATTTCAATCATACGGCTTGAGCCACCATTTTTACGCCAGTTATAGTCCCAGTACTGAATTTCGGGATAGTGAGCAGCAGCCCGAATTCCGCAGTCATTGATTTGCGCCATATTTTTCCAACGAGAAATTCCTAACGAACTACTGATGAGACTAAAGCCGTGTTCATGGGCGTAAAGGGCAGTTCGTTCAAATCTCATATCAAAACACATGGTACAACGAATGCCGCGTTCAGGTTCATCTTCCATCCCTTTTGCTCGGGCAAACCAATTGTCAGTGTCATAGTCTGCATCGATAAATGGAATATTATGCTTTTCTGCAAAACGAATATTTTCTTCTTTGCGGATTAAATATTCTTTTACTGGATGAATATTAGGATTATAAAAAAATATTGAAAATTTAATTTCTGAGTCGATTAATGCTTCCATAACTTCTCCTGAACAAGGAGCGCAACAAGAGTGAAGTAATAATTGATCGTGTCCAGAAGGGAGTTCTAATTTTAAACGTTGAGTTGACATAATAAAAAAATTAAATTGTAATGCTATTAATTATATATTTATTTTTTATATAATGTGAAATGAATTATTTTCAATTTTACTGTGAAATTAATTTAATATTTAAAAAATTCTATTGTTATATTTAAGGTTGAGTTGAATTTTGATAGTTAAATAAATGTGGTTTTTATATTAAGGTAAGATTTGTGGTTATATTGAAAGTTATTGATAAATATACTATATATTTAAATAAATTATGGATGAATTTTATATATTTAAAAATAATAAATATTAGGTTTCTGTTTGTAAGTATTTGATGTAATTAGAATAGTTTGAAGTTTTTTGTTTTTTACTGTGATGTAGTTCACAAATAAAACTTATTTTTTCAATTAAAATATTTCTTTACATTTATATCTTTAATAAATTTATACTATAAAATTCAGTGTGTTTTTTTAATTTAAGCGTGTGATAATTTTAGATATGGAAGATTGGCAATGTAAGTATTGTAATGGTTACATTATGGTTAATCATTCAAAGATCGGTGTAGGAGAAAAGGTTTACTTTTTGGTATATAAATTTGACGCAAAGAATGAAAGGAAAAAATTATATAAAAAGGGAGTTGTGGTTGCCCGTTACGATAATATATTACACATTGAGTCACGAAAAAAAACTTATAAGATCGAGCAGATAAAAGTCTATCCATTAGGTGCACCCATGCCTTTCGTTTACAACATGTTTTGGATTTGTGGATGTCCGTTTACTCTACAAAACTAATTTCTTAAATTTAAATGACAGCAAGTTATTTTATAGATTGAATTAATAATCACATCCATTTTTGTCATCAGCTTTTACAGATAAGATCTATACCTTGGGGAGAGTAGTTCATAGTGTATAAGAAAATCTCTGTTATTTATTTGACAAAAGAAAAGTGCTCTCTTATAAACCTCAAGTAAAGTTAAGGTCAATCATGATGAGTGAAAATAAAAAAGCTGACTCTAGTCGAGTTTTGACTGTGGGTGAAGTTGCAAAAAGGAGTGGAGTTCCTGTTTCAACCTTACATTTTTATGAAGCGAAAGGGCTTATAAAAAGTATAAGAACAAATGGTAATCAACGTCGGTATCCCTTAATTATTTTAAGATATATTGCGATTATTAAAGTCGCTCAAAGAGTGGGTATTCCTTTAAATGAAATTAAAGAGGCTTTAAGTCAGTATCCTGTGGGTAGCAAATTAACAGCCAAGCAATGGAAAGATCTATCAAGTCATTGGCGAGAAAATCTGGATGATCGAATTCAAAAATTAACTCGCTTAAGAGATGAAATGGACTGGTGCATTGGCTGCGGCTGTTTATCCTTAGAGCAATGTCCATTAAGAAATCCTGAAGATATTTTAGGACTAGAAGGATCGGGGCCACGAATTTTAGAAAGACCTGAATAGAATATTTCAACAATAGCTTTTAATTGGGAATATCTTAATTTCCAATAAATTAAATTTATTTTGCTAGAACATTCAAGTGAGTTTTTTATTGTAAAGAAGTGACATGGAATATGAAATTTTTTGATATCTTTAGTTTTTTTAGTAAGAAGCAAAAAATTATGAAAAAAATTCTCTTTCTTGGCTTGGCACTTGTTTCATTAGCGGCTTGCTCGTCTGTACAACATAAAGATCCGACTCCACCAAAAATTGGTTCACCAAATCCAGCTAGTCAATATTGTGTTGAACAAGGTGGAAAATTAGAAATTAGAAATGAAGCAAATGGTCAGGTCGGCTATTGTCATTTACCAAATGGCCAAGTCGTAGAAGAATGGAAATTATTCCGTGACAATCAAGCGAACTGTGTAGCAGAAGAAGCTCAAAAATTAGTGGGACAATCTGGCCTTACTGATGATCAAATTAAACAAAAGACTCAATCAGAAATTGTGCGTAAAGTTGCTCCAGGTCAACCAATGACCATGGATTATCGTACAAACCGAGTTACAGTCACCATTGACCCAGCTTCTAAAAAAATTACGAACGCAACTTGTGGCTAACTTTTTAATTAAAAGCTAATAGACCGAATTTTGAAATAAAAAAGCCTGCTGAAATGCGGGCTTTTTTTACGACTTTAATTTTGGGAATAGTGAATGACTGGATATTCTTTTTGTTGAGGCAGTTGTTGTAAAGCCTTGTTAATATTGATTAGAAAAATATCAACTTTATCTTGGCTTGGATTGTTAGTGTTGTACGAAGCTCTTTCTTGATAGTTAATTCCGCACCCAATAATTTTCATATTTGCAGGGTTAAAACTCCAGTCTTTTTTATTTTTGATAGAGATATCTAAATCACTATCACACTCTTTCCAGAGTTTTAAAAATTGATTGGAATATACGGTGGGAACTTCTTGGGCTCTGTAGGCAGTAAATCCCTGCATTTCAGAATTGGCAAATTGAAGTAGATGATTGGTGGGCATTCCTCCCCAAAGAATAGCAGTATCTTTTGATAGCTTTATCGAAGTTATATTTTCTTCTTTAAGTGGAGTAGTTTGTTCATTTTTCTGTTTTGACTTTTGAGATTTATAAACCAGTTTTGTTCCCACTGGAACAGTTACGCCTTTAGCTTGAGTTATTTGAGTTGTATAGAAATAAGGCGAATCATCACGGTTACAACCTGTTGGGTTATAACAGCCAATACAGCTACTCAAGAATAGAACTGGAAAACTTAAAACGCTTAATTTTAATATATGATTCATTTTTCTTGTCTTTCATTATTTCTATCAATTTAATATATCAGGCTTTATATCAATAATAAAAAAAGCCTCTAGCGGACTAGAGGCTGAAAAACATCAGATGCGGTAACAGGTGAATTATGCATCTGCGTTAAGTAGGTTGTATCAAACCATGTAAAATACTTTACCAGCAAAAATGAATAAAAATAGAGAGGTGCGACTAATGGCTAATGTTCTGCGGTTGTTTATTGAGCGCTGCTTGTAAGCTCGGATTTAATTTCTATTCTCAGCGCTCATTTTTAAATTTCATAAATTTTTTAGGTTCAATTTTTTTTAAAATATAGGCCAAATTTTATTTTTTAATTCTATTAATAAAATTAATATCTGATTTATATGAATTTTTACTCAGTTAAAGAATTTGAAGGGAAAGACTATTCTTTTTGCTGTATATCGTATACGATATATGAAGAATGATTAAACAGCTATTAATCCCATTCCATAACTTTTGAGATGGATTAACTCGAAAGTACGACTACCTAAAGTTTTATTTGTATTACTGAGGAATAATTATGAGTAATATCTTCACAGGATGTATCCCGGCACTAATGACCCCATGTACTCCTAACCGTGAGCCAGATTTTGACGCGCTTGTGAAAAAAGGGCATGAGCTGATTGAAGCGGGCATGAGTGCGGTAGTGTATTGTGGTTCTATGGGGGATTGGCCTTTATTGACCGAAGCTCAACGTCAAGAAGGGGTAGCACGACTTGTTGCTGCAGGCATTCCAACAATTGTTGGGACGGGTGCAGTTAATTCAAAAGAAGCAGTTTCTCATGCAGCTCATGCAGAAAAAGTAGGTGCACAAGGGCTTATGGTTATTCCACGTGTACTATCACGCGGTGCATCACCAACTGCACAAAAAGCTCACTTTTCTGCAATTTTAAAAGCAGCTCCAAGCTTACCTTCGGTGATTTACAATAGCCCATATTATGGATTTGCAACTCGTGCAGATTTATTTTTTGAATTACGCCGTGAGTTTCCAAATTTAATTGGCTTCAAAGAGTTTGGTGGTGCTGCCGATATGCGTTACGCGGCTGAGTTCATTACTTCACAAGATGATTCAGTCACCTTAATGGCTGGCGTAGATACTCAAGTTTTCCATGGCTTCGTCAACTGTAATGCAACCGGTGCGATTACAGGGATTGGTAATGCTTTACCTAAAGAAGTTTTACTGTTGGTTGACCTTAGTAAGAAAGCTGCAGCAGGTGATGCAAAAGCCCGTCGTTTAGCACAAGAGTTATCAAGTGCATTAGAAGTTTTATCTTCTTTTGACGAAGGAACGGATCTTGTTCTTTACTATAAATACTTAATGGTACTTAACGGTGATAAAGAATATACCTTACACTTTAATGAGACTGATGCATTGAGCGAATCGCAACGTAAATATGTTGAAACTCAGTATGAGTTATTCCGTACGTGGTACGGTAATTGGTCAGCTGAAATCTAAGTAAGTATCCATAAAAAAAGAGGCTAACAATTGAGCCTCTTTTTTTATTTCTATGAATTACTTTTTGGTCAGAACAATAACGCATAGGAAAATGAGAATTAAACCTAAATAACTATGCATTGTTAAACTTTCACCCACTACAACAACTGCTAATAATGCTGCAACTGGAATTTCAACTAAAGCTAAAGTCATAGCTTGACTTGCGGGAATTCGTTTAAGACCAAAGCTAAAAAATAAATAGCCCAAAAACATAGGAACAATCGGAATATAAATCGCAACCCAAATGTTAGTTGGGTAATCAAAAAGGTTTTGTGCCGTAATGAATAATGTAGGTAGTAAAAGCACTGCAGAGATACCAAAAATCACTCCCATGGCAGCTCTTGAGTCGACATCTTGGCGAATTAGGTTTCTCATTATCCAAGAATATGTTGCATAGCTCAGGCTAGAGAGTAAGCCAAAAAATACCCCTAAAATGCGATCAGATTGTACGACTTGATGTTGCGCATGATCACCAGCATAAGAGAGTAAAATAATTCCTAAAAAACCAAGAATAAAACTGATGAGCCATTTTAAAGAAAGTTTCCGTTTATCTAAAATCCATTCCAAAAGCACTGAAAACAAAGGCGCACAGCCAATAGAAATCACGGTGCCAATAGAAACACCCGCTAAAGAGACAGATGAATAAAATGCAAATGGACAAAGAATTGAAACAATGACCGCAATAAAGATTTGGGATTTATAGTGAAATAGTTTTTGGTAATTTTTTTTAATGGCTTTTAAGCTTAAAAACGTATGAATTAATCCACCGAAGCCAACAGAAATGGTAGCAATTACAAGTGGACTAATGCCTTTTGCAAAAGATGCCACTGTACCTGCTGTACCCCATAGAAAAGCAGCAAATAGTACAGATAAGAAACCCGTATAATAATTCAGAGAAAATTTTGCTTCTGTTGGCGTACTCATATGAAGTGACTCAAACTTTAAAAGTTTTATGCAGCATGATGTTTACAAGATAAAAATTTTATCTTGCAGGCAATAACTTAGCTAAATGGATAGGAATCTTTTTGACAGTTGCCCATCAAGAGAACAGGCTAGTATGCTGCTATTTATTATGATTTGCTTGGTTAGATACAATAAAATGATGACGATTTCAGCATAGTCTAATAATAGTTTTGTGAATTAAATGGTATAAAGTATACTTTAGCTATTAATGCAGTTAAAAATTATTAGCTCCAATAAATAGAGAAAATGAGTTTTAGCAGCATTGAATTAAAGGTAAGCCGTGCCGAAAATAATGCTTGAAAAGCAATGATTTCATTATGGCGGATGAATAAAAATTATCATCCTTTTATTTGTGTCATATTTTGAGGTTAAGAGAATATTCGTGACGCTACCATCTTTTAATGTATCAAATCTTGGTGCAATGCCTTCGGTATCTGAAGTTATTGTCAAATATATTAGAGAAGCAATTATTGCAGGGCATATTGCTGAAGGTGAACCGATTCGTCAGGATGAAATTGCCAAACTTTTTAATGTCAGCAAAATTCCCGTACGTGAAGCCTTAAAGCAACTTGAAGCCGAAGGCTTGGTTGAGTTTATAAAAAATCGTGGCGCAATTGTGACCCGCATCTCTGAAGAAGAGTTGGCACAGATTTTTGAAGTCCGAGTGATGTTGGAAACGAAGCTGATTCAGCTCGCCGTGCCGAATATGACGGAAGAAACTTATAAAAAGGCAGATGAAATTTGTAATGCCTTTATCGATAACATGGATATTGGAAGCTGGACCACACTAAATTGGCAGTTACATGCATGCCTTTATGAACCAGCACAGCGGCCCTATATGCTTGGATTAATTCGTTCTATTTACGATAAAATTGAGCGCTATTTAAGATTGCAGATGAATGTTTCAGAAGGTAAATCACGTGCAAATGATGAGCACAAAGAAATCGTGAAAGCATGTAAAGCCAAAGATGTCGATTTAGCGGTTAAATTAATAGAAGAGCATATTAATGGTGTTTGCCAATCACTCTATGAGCATCTACCTCACCATAAAAATGCGAAAAAATAAGCGCTCTATTCTTAATCATTTTAGTGTTATTTAAATTAGGCCAATGGCCTAATTTTTTTGTCTTTATTTTAGATGAAGCATATCTTAACTATGCTGATTTCGTCATCGATTCATAAGAAAACGATCAAGCTTGCTGTTTTGAGATCAGTCATCCTAGAAAAAAATGTAAGGATACTTTAATGAAAACAGTAAAAATTTTGGACTCTCATACTGGTGGTGAACCAACACGATTAGTACTTGAAGGCTTTCCTGATTTAGGCACAGGCGATATGGAAAGCCGCCGAAAAATCTTATCTGAACAATATGACCATTTCCGTAGAGCAACCATGTTAGAGCCGCGCGGTAATGATGTTTTGGTTGGAGCATTATTGTGTAAGCCAGTGAATTCTAAAGCGAGCGCAGGCGTTATTTTCTTTAATAACACAGGCTATCTAGGCATGTGTGGTCATGGCACGATTGGTTTAGTAGCTTCCTTAGCGCACTTAGGAAAAATACAAGTTGGTACGCATTTAATTGAGACTCCAGTCGGTGATGTTGAAGCGACATTGCATGAAGATCATTCAGTTAGTGTGCGAAATGTACCAGCATATCGTTATAAAAAAGCGGTCGAAGTTGATGTTGAAAAATATGGAAAAGTTACTGGCGATATTGCATGGGGTGGTAACTGGTTCTTTTTGATTAATGACCATGGTCAACGTGTTGCAAGTGATAATTTAGATCAACTGACTGACTATGCATGGACAGTCAGACAAGCGCTTACGGCACAAGGAATAACCGGTAAAGATGGGCAAGAAATTGACCATATTGAGTTATTTGCAAGTGACACTGAAGCGGACAGTAAAAATTTTGTACTTTGCCCAGGCAAGGCCTATGACCGTTCACCATGTGGAACTGGAACCAGTGCAAAAATTGCTTGCTTAGCTGCAGATGGCAAACTTGAACCAGAAAAGTTATGGAAACAAGCCAGCATTATCGGTAGTCAGTTTATTGCCTCGTATGAGCAAGCAGGGGAATATGTTATTCCAACCATTCGTGGTGAAGCTTACATGAGTGCTGAAGCAACTTTATTTATGGATGAAAATGACCCATTTGCTTGGGGTATTCAGCTATGAGAACCGATGCCATAGTCATTGGGGCAGGCATTGTAGGTGCGGCATGTGCTTATGAATTAGCCCGACAAGGGTTAAATGTGCAGGTTTTAGATGCTCGTATCGGTGGTGCAACAGCCGCGGGTATGGGGCATTTGGTCATTATGGATGACTTGGAAGCCGAATTAAAACTTAGTCATTGGTCAGTTCAGCTATGGCATGAATTAGGACACGAGCTTTCGGAGGAATGCGCGTATCGCCAAATGCCAACTTTATGGCTGGCAAGTAGCGCAGAAGAAATGCAGATTGCTGAGGAAAAATGTCAACGTCTCACTGCACAAGGCGTCCGTTGCCAACTTCGAAACGCAGATGAAGTTCATCAGCTTGAACCTCACTTAAAGCAGGGTCTTTACGGTGGGTTAGAAGTTTTTGATGATGGCATTTTATATGCACCCTGTGCTGCTGAATGGTTGTTAAAACAATTCCCGCAAAAGATTCAGCTTCAACAAGCTAAAGTTATTCATATTGAAGAAAATCGGGTTCAGTTAAGTGATGGAACATGGCTAGAAGCTGCGCATATCGTTTTAGCTAATGGCATTCATGCGACGGATTTTTTTCCAGAGTTACCGATTGAACCTAAAAAAGGTCATTTGGCAATTACCGACCGTTATCCCGAATTAAATGTAAAACATACCTTGGTGGCTTTAGCTTATGCAGCTAGCACGCAAGCGACAAGTGGAATTTCGGTCGCTTGTAATATTCAACCTAGACCGACAGGTCAGCTTTTTATTGGGTCATCTCGTCAGTTTAATACGGTTGATCCGACTGTAGAGCCAGAAGTGTTTACTCGAGTGCTTAAAGAGGCGGCTGATTATTTTCCAGCATTGGCTGATCTTAATGTTATTCGGGCATGGACTGGTTTTCGAGCAGCCACTCCGGATGGCATTCCTGTGATTGGACGGCATCCTGCATTTCAATCGGTTTATTTAGCAGTAGGTCATGAAGGACTAGGCGTAACCACTGCGACAGGTACAGCAAGACTTATTGCTTCACATGTATGTGGATTAAATTTTGATATTAATCCAGAACCTTTTTTACCTCAACGTTTTATAGGAGCTGCATAGATGATTCAGCTATTTATTAACGGACAATCAGTTTCTGTGATTGAAGGTACGAATGTTGCTGCTGCTTTAGCACAAGCGAAGTCTTACAGCCGTTTGTCTGTATGTGGGGAAAAACGTACTCCATTTTGTGGAATGGGAGTTTGTCAGGAATGCCGTGTCAATATTAATGGACTCAGAGTGCTTGCTTGTCAGACGCTGTGCCAGCAAGACATGAAGGTGGAAACACAATAATGGAAAAACAATACGATGTGGTAATTGTAGGGGCAGGCCCTGCTGGGGTGTCAGCTGCTATTGCAGCCGCCGAGAGTGGTGGGCGAATTTTAATATTGGATAATAACCCACAGGCGGGTGGTCAAATCTGGCGTGCTGGACCGATTTTTCCTGTACCTGAAATGGCGCAGCAGAAATATCAACAAATTGAGTCTTATCCTAATATTGAATTTATGTTTGGTGCCAAGATTGTCGCTGCACCTTTTGTAGGCCAATTACTCGTTGAGCGACCTCATGACAGCCTAAATCTGTCTTATCGTCAGCTTATATTGTGTACGGGTGCAAGAGAACTATTTTTACCTTTTCCCGGTTGGACCTTATCTGGCGTAACGGGTGCAGGTGGTTTACAAGCTTTAATTAAAGCAGGCACACCTGTCAAAAATGAACGTGTTGTGATCGCAGGTTCCGGACCATTACTCCTAGCAAGTGCGGCCACAGCAAAAAATGTAGGTGCTCAAGTCCTCTATGTTGCTGAACAGGCAGCTTCATCTTCCGTTCGTAAATTTGCACTACAACTTTGGCGCTGGCCTGCGAAAATAATACAGGCGTTATCTTTACCTTATCGTCTATATCACCCTGACAGTTATGTAATTGAAGCAATTGGACAGGATCGTCTTGAACGAGTAAGACTACAAACACCGAAAGGAATTGTTGAAATTGAGTGTGATCGACTCGCTTGTGGGTTTGGTTTAATACCGAATACTCAATTGGGCCAGTTAATGGGTTGTCAAATTAAAGACAATGCGATTGCGGTCGATGACTATCAACGTACATCACAGCCGCAGGTTTGGGCAGCAGGTGAGTGTACAGGTTTTGGCGGAAGTGAGTTGGCAATGGTTGAAGGTAGCATCGCAGGTTATGCAGCTATAGGTCAAAATGAAAAAGCCAGTCAATTATTTGCTCAAAGACAACGGTATCGATTATTTGCACATTTGCTTGAGAAAAGCTTCAAATTGCGTGCTGAGTTAAAAACGCTTGCGCGCCCAGAAACTATTTTTTGTCGATGTGAAGATGTAACTTTTGATAAGGTTGCCGAGCGTAGTAGTTGGATTGATGCAAAATTACATACACGTTGTGGAATGGGAGCATGTCAGGGAAGCACTTGTGCAACAGCAGCCGCCTGCCTATTTGATTGGCAGTTGCCTAACTCTCGACCGCCATTACTTCCTACCCGTGTAAAAAGCCTCATGGCGATGTCTACTTCTCCTTTAAATCAAAAATGAAATGTTCTAGAGTAGACAAGTTATTACTTTGCCCGCTCTAGCTCATGACTTTGGTTCAAATTCCGAAACTAACCACAACTTTGGAAGATTTCTTAAAAAATCTGGAAAGTATTGAACCATTATTTGATGCTTTATCTTCGGTGGTATTTTTCATCAAAAATACCGAAGCACGCTATGTATTTGTCAATCAAACATTAGTAAATCGCTGTGGTCTAAAAGATAAAACTGCGTTACTTGGAAAGACCTCGGAAGAAGTCTTTCCCCACTCACTTGGAAAAATATATACATCTCAAGATCTACAAGTAATTCGTCGTGGTAAAAAGTTAACAGAGCAATTAGAACTACATTTATATGCAAAGAACCAGTCGGGTTGGTGTCTAACCTATAAAGAGCCATTATTTGATGCGGATGGAAATTTAGTAGGAATAGCGGGTATTTCTAATGATTTAAATGTGCCTGAAAATACACATCCTGCTTTTTATAAGATGGTTCAGGTTGAGGAATATATTAAAAAGAATTATGCCGAAACGATTACCTTGGCACACTTGACCGCAATTGCGGGTGTGTCGGTGGCTCAGTTAGAACGTTATTGCAAAAAAATATACCATTTAACGCCGCGGCAAATGATTAGCAAAATTCGTCTTCAGGTAGCCACTGAATTACTGGCGACAGACTTACCGATTACTCAAATTGGTTTGCGCTGTGGCTATACTGATCATAGCGCTTTTTGTCGCCAGTTTAAGCTGCATACAGGGGTGTCACCTACCTTATATCGCGGCTCTATCAAAAATATTTAGATAAAAAATTGGGCTGTATAGAACAACCCAAAAACATTGTTAAGCGAATAATTTATATTTTAAAGACTAATCTTTAAAAGCAAGTGATCGGCCTTTGGTCTCTTTTACCAGCAAAATCGAGACAATAGAAATCAAGCTTGCTGCAACCAAATATAAAGAAATCGGAACCGAGCTATTAAATTCTTTGAGCAACGTTAAGGCAATTAATGGAGCGAGCGAACCTGCCATAATTGGCGCGACTTGATAACAAAAGGAAAGCGCCGTATAGCGAATGTGAGTAGGAAATAACTCAGTCATTAAGGCAGAGTAAGGCGAGTAGGTCATCGACTCAATAAATAGACCGAGCACAATTGCTAACATGATGAGCCAGTTATTGCCTGTATCCATTAACGGAAAGCCGACAAAGCCCCAAAAAGCAGTGAGTACAGCCCCAATAAGGTAAATAGGTTTACGGCCAAATATATCGCTTAAATGTCCCATGAAAGGAATAATAAAGAAATGGATGAGATGAGCGCCGAACATGAGCAGTAAGATTTGTGAAGTATCTTTATGGACGACCAACTTTAAATAACTGATCGAAAAAGTAACCACCATATAGTACAAAATGTTTTCTGCGAATCTAGCACCGATACCCGCAATAACAGATTTCTTATGATATTTTAAAACTTCAATAATACCGAGTTGTTGGTTTTCAAGAAGTTGCTGTTTGGCCTGCGCTTCTTTAAATACTTCAGCATCGTCTACATTTTTTCGAATCCATAAACCAATGAGTACAACGACTGCCGAAAACCAAAATGCACAGCGCCATCCCCAATCTAGAAATTGTTCGGGTGAAAGGTTTTTTGAAAGTAATAATAAAACCAGTGTTGCTACTAAATTCCCTAGCGGTACACCAGTTTGTGGCCAGCTCGCCCAATAGCCTCTGCGATCATCTGGACTGTGCTCTGAAACCAAAATGACTGCACCGCCCCATTCACCACCAAAAGCAAAGCCTTGAATTAAACGAAGCATGACTAGTAGAGTAGGTGCCCAATAGCCAATCTGATGGAAGGTCGGAACGCAACCCATTAAAAAAGTAGTTATACCGACAATAATCAGGCTAATTTGCAATAATTTTTTGCGACCAATTTTATCGCCATAATGACCAAACACTAGGCCACCAATAGGTCTTGCTAAAAAGCCAACAGCATAGAGGGCGAAAGCTGCCAAAATGCCATCTATAGCATTGCCTGTTTGTTGAAAGAAAAGTTCGCCAAAGACAAGGGCGGAAGCAGTTCCATACAGGAAAAACTCATACCATTCAGCTACGGAGCCGACCATAGAGGCCGCTACAACCTTTTTTAATGTTGTCGTCATATACCAATATCCTTATTTAAAAATATGTTACGTATTGATTTGATAGAGCATCTTGCTATCCATTTTTTTTCACTTTTTTATTTGAATAATGTGCGGTTACGTTGTGCGATTTTGATCTAAATAAAAAGGAGTTCATCTCTTGGATAAACTCCTTCAAAAATATTAAAGTGCAGCTTTACTCATTTCACCATTCACTAAGCGTTCAATACCAAGCGGATTAGCATTTTGAAGAGCGAGTGGCAATAAGTGATCTGGATAGTTTTGATAGCATACTGGTCGTAAATAACGCTCGATTGCTAAGGTTCCTACCGAAGTAGCGCGTGCATCTGAAGTTGCAGGGTAAGGACCGCCGTGTATCATGGCATCACAGACTTCCACACCTGTTGGGTAACCATTTAGAAGTAAACGTCCTGCTTTTTCTTCAAGTAATGAAATCAGGTTAGAGAAGTTTTCAAAATCTTGCAGCTCGGCAATTAATGATGCGGTAAGCTGACCACGAAGTCCGTTTAACGCTAGAGCAAGTTGCTCTGCCGATTCAACTTCAATCACAATCGTTGTTGGGCCAAATACTTCTTCTTGAAGTAACTCATCCTGCTCTAGTAAAAGAGATACATCAGCTTTAAAGAGCTGAGGATAGGCTTG
The DNA here is from genome assembly GCF_031799005.1 of Acinetobacter sp. V102_4. Taxonomy (NCBI): domain Bacteria; kingdom Pseudomonadati; phylum Pseudomonadota; class Gammaproteobacteria; order Moraxellales; family Moraxellaceae; genus Acinetobacter; species Acinetobacter sp. V102_4. Next base: position 119,610 of record NZ_JAVQNR010000036.1, read on the forward strand.
TTGGCCTTGTTGTGGTTGACCCGCTAAATGCTCAATTTTGTCATGTGCGAGTAATGCTTTAAGGCCATGTTCATAGCTTCTTAAAGTGCCTTTGTTAAGCATGGTTTGTGGTGGCTGCTGAGCCATTGCAGCCGTGAACTGCTCAAGAAATTGGCTAAATTCAGCTGATTTAATTCCAATAATTAAACCCGGATTGGTACAGAACTGACCGCAACCTAAAACCACTGAACCACTAAGTTCAGCTGCAATTTTATCACCACGCACTTTTAGAGCCTCGGGTAATAAAACCATTGGGTTGATGCTCGACATTTCGGCAAAAACAGGAATTGGTTCAGAGCGTGCAGCAGCTAAATCGCAGAGAGCACGCCCACCTTTGAGTGAACCTGTAAATCCAACTGCTTTAATTGCGGGGTGTTTTACCAGTGGTTCACCAACACCTTGACCATAAATCATGCTAAAGATGCCTTTTGGCATAGCGCATTTCTCAATTGCACTACAAATCGCATTTGCAATTGATTCGGCGGTTGCCATGTGGCCGCTATGCGCCTTCACAATAACAGGACATCCTGCCGCAAGTGCTGAAGCGGTATCGCCACCAGCAGTAGAAAAGGCAAGAGGGAAATTACTAGCGCCAAATACAGCAACTGGCCCAACACCGATTTTATATTGACGTAAATCTGGACGTGGAAGTGGTTGACGTTCAGGTAAAGCCAAATCAATACGGGCACCTAAATAATCACCACGGCGTAATACTTGAGCAAACAGACGTAATTGGCCTGTAGTTCGCCCACGTTCACCACGAATACGAGCTTCAGGTAACGCGGTTTCTTGACAGACAGTGGCAATAAACTGGTCATCAAGCGCATCAATTTCATTGGCAATTATTTCAAGAAAAACCGCGCGCTGTTCTGGCGTAGTTTGTCTAAAAGCTGGATAAGCCAATGCAGCTGCTTGAGCTGCCTGATCAATTTCTTCAGGAGTTGCCTGAGCAAATTGATAGGGTAATGCTTCATCTGTTGCAGCATCATAACTTAAGACAAATTTACTGCCCGAACTTGAACGTTGACCTGCAATAAAATTTTGACCAGTAATATTTAACATTATCAACCTCACTTTAGAGTGAACGTCAAAAGTAGTTCTTCTGACGTTGGAGAATTATCGAAGCCTAGGTTTTACTTTTGAGAAATATAGTATTTTGTATACGTTATTAATCAAAAGAAAACCTTAATTTATATATGTTTAGGCAAGTGATCGCTAAGCTTCATCATCATTTTTAATCAGTGCTTTTGGTAAACCTGAATGTATTCCCCAGTAGTAACAACCAAGAGAAATCACCATAACTAAAAGTGTGTCAAACGGAGCTGCTAATAGGTGTGATGCACCATCACCAAAGCTGCCAAGGTAAGAAACAATAATCATTAAAATGTAGTAAACAAGAAGCCAAGCTGATGATTTTAATTGTTGAGCTAGGCTGACTTCTTGGGTTGGCACATAGCGTTTAAAAATGACATAGAGTGCAAACAATACGATTTGTGCGCCTAATAACCATGAAATGACATTCCAGCCAGACCAATAGACAATAAAAGAAGCAATGACAAAGGCGAGTGGGCCAAGAACAGTAAAGCCTTTTACATAGAATGGACGTTCAAGCTCAGGAGCATTACGACGTAAGGCACCCACTGTGACAGGAGCTAGGGCATAACTTAAAACTAACGCTGCCGAAACTACAGAAATTAATTTATCCCAAGATGGAAACGGCATAGTCCAAAATACAGAAAGTGCAAATGTTAACCATAATGCATAACGTGGAATGCCTGATTTTGGATCTACACGGGTAAAAATACGGAAGAATGTATTACTGTTCGACCATGCGTAAATTACACGTGGAGTTGCAGCCATATAGATATTGCCGCAGCCAGACGGAGAGATAATAGCGTCTGAAACAACTAACAGTGCTAACCATCCCAAACCTAGTAACATGGCAATATCGCGGTAAGGTAATGGGAACTTGTCACTGAGTCCTGACCAACCATTTGCTAACATATCGGTAGGTACTGCACCTAAGAAAGCAACTTGAAGCACTACATAAATAATGGTTGCCAAAACGACAGATAAGATGAGTGCAAAAGGAATCGTAAATTGAGGACGCTTTACTTCACTTGCCACCGAAATAATCGGTGTTAAACCTAAGTACGCAAAAATAATACCGCCAGCAGATACAGCACCTTGTACACCGTGAGCGCCCATTGGGGCAAACTCGGTCATTGAAAAGTTTGCAGGTTTAAAATGGTATAGAAGTGCGACCATCACTAAAACAGGAACAGCAAATTTCAACGCACTGATGAGGTTGTTGGCAATTGCAAAGGTCTTTACGCTGTAATAGTTCAATGCAAAAAATACGCATAAAAGTGCAAACTGAAACAACCATCCAATCGTGGTTGGAGACCGAACACCATCATTTATTTCTGTAAGTGAAGGGAACCATGCTGCTGCATATTCGCGGGCAGCAACGACTTCAATTGCAATTAAACTTGAAAAGGCAATAACGGTCACGGAACCAAGTAAATATCCTTGTAACGGACCATGTGAAAATACGGGATAACGGATAATACCGCCTGCTCGAGGTAAAGCTGCGCCTAATTCACAATAAATAATCCCCAGAATTAAAACGGCAAAGCCCCCAATAATCCATGACAATATACCCGCAGGGCCAGCTTGAGAGGCCACATGACTTGCTGAAAATAACCATCCTGAACCGAAAATGGCGCCTAAGCCAATGAATGTAAGATCCATTAGTGATAACTGCTTTTTAAACTGACTTGTCATTACGTTTTCCTTAACGACAGAACTATTGCTCTTTCATATATCGTATACGATATATGTTTATTGGTAAATAGGGGATTTTTTATTCTATTTATTGGCAAAGAATGATCTAAAAAATTGGTAAGTTATTGTTTTTAATTTTGTTTAAATTATTTAAATTCCAAGTGAATAGTTTGAATACCAAATTTTTTTTATAAAAAATTGGGAAAGGTCCGCTATTTTATTTGTTAAAAAGAACAATTCTTAAATATTTGTTGAGTAATTTACCATTTAAATTAATGGAAAATTCCATATTTTTGGAAAATATTAAATTAGAAATTGATTGTGTTGTTTTTAGGCAATGACCCATTTATTTTCAGTGCTTTATGGACAGCTTAATGATAATTTTAGAACTATCCGAAAGGACACAATAACGACGAACATACGAATAATAATGATTGAAGGTAGGACCCCGTGTTTATAAGTGTATTTGATCTTTTTAAAATTGGTGTAGGCCCATCTAGCTCCCATACCGTTGGGCCAATGCGGGCAGCGTGTAGCTTTGTGGACGATTTAGTTAAGCAAAATGATCTACAAAAGACGTTTCGAGTTCAAATTAAGTTATATGGTTCGCTTGCAGCAACTGGTGTTGGTCATGCGACAGATAAGGCTATTCTTTTAGGATTAATGGGTTTTGACCCTGAACATATCGATACTCAAGTAAGTACAAGTTTGATTGAAGATGTTCTTGAAAATAAAGCCATCCAGCTCGATCAACAAAAGAGTATTTCTTTTGACTATAAGTGTGATTTGCTTTTTTTAGATGAATCTTTGCCTCATCATCCAAACGCAATGGAACTGATTGCTTATAACGAGGCGAAAGAAATTTTATATGCTGAAACGTATTACTCGATTGGTGGGGGTTTTATTGTTAGTCAAAGGCAATTAACACAAACCCAGTCTGAGACTGATGAAATTAAGGTTCCATATCCATTTCATAGTGCGGCTGAACTTTTAAGCTTATGTAAAACTCATCATTTATCAATAAGTCAGTTAATGCTTGAAAATGAAAAAAGCTGGCGTAGTGAAAGTGAGATTCGCGCCAAGATTATGGATATATGGAAAGTGATGCAGCAGTGCATTCATAATGGATTAATTAATGAAGGAATATTACCGGGTGGATTAAACGTAAAACGTAGGGCTAAAAAAATTCACGATAAGTTATTAAATAAGAAAAACTCAAACCTGATTGTGACGACTTTTCATGCCATGGAATGGGTCAATTTATTTGCGTTAGCCGTAAATGAAGAAAATGCTGCTGGCGGTCGAGTAGTGACAGCTCCCACAAATGGTGCGGCAGGAATTATTCCGGCAGTTTTATATTATTATGTGACTTTTTCTAAAGACTTTTCCGAAGACAAAGTTGTTCGCTTTTTTCTCAGTGCGGCGGCAGTCGGCATTTTATGTAAACTCAATGCATCTATTTCTGGTGCAGAAGTGGGATGTCAGGGCGAAGTCGGCTCGGCGTGTGCGATGGCTTCGGCAGGTTTAGCCGAGATTTTAGGTGCTTCACCTGAACAAGTGGAGCATGCGGCTGAAATTGGCCTTGAACATAACTTGGGTTTAACGTGTGACCCGATTGGTGGTTTGGTTCAGGTGCCTTGCATTGAGCGAAATGCAATTGCTGCGGTAAAAGCCATTAATGCAGCACAAATGGCACTTCATGATGAAGGGGAGCATTTTGTGACGCTCGATAAAGTAATCCAGACGATGAAGGAAACAGGCAGAGATATGTCTGAGAAATATAAAGAAACTTCAAAAGGTGGCCTCGCTGTTAATGCCATTGAGTGCTAAAAAAGTGAGATGGGGATGAGGTGCCCCATCTAATTTTAAACATTAAGTAGGGCGAGCAGGAGGCTAAAAAATGGCTATCCAAACAATCAAATTTGATGATAGGCAGGTATTTGCAGGGACGCCAAGCGATATAATGGTGGCAGAAATTGATTCTCCGTTTGTTGTACTTTTGACAGCATCTGACTCGCAAGAGCAAAAAGAAGTGTTAGGTATTTCGAAAAAATTACTAAATCTTGGCTGTAAGGAATTTTGTTTTATAGGGCAAAATGCTGAGCTTTTACATGATCATGTGGATTTATTATTAGAAGAAGATGATCAGATTGATGTAGTAACAACATGGCATGAAGATATCATTGATGGGTGTGAATATTTTTTATTTGGAGCGGGTGGACAAAGTTTGACTCTTTATGCCTTAATTTCTGACCACTTAAAGCTGTTAGATGCTTTGATTTTATCAGCACAAGAATAGAATATAGATAAGCCGTGTTATTTTTTATTGGTAGCCTTGTTTAGGAGCCTATAGATCATCTATCGTACATAATTAATTTTTGGAGTTAACTACTTTTTGAAAACTTTTAATATTTTGCAGCTAATTGATCTAATTTCTTAACTCAGAAAATATAGTTTCTTTTAATTGGTTCCTTGCATCCACAGATAATCACGCTATTTTATTTTTTATCATAATTTATTAAATCATTTTTAGCGATTTCTATGACTTTATAGAAATCTTCTAATGAGAATTTAAAATCTATATCATTAGGGATAGCTGTTAAGTCTAAGAGAAACTCTATCTCAATATTTTTAACGCCATTTTCCCGATTTAATTGAAAAATTCTATAGTTATAAAAATAAACTTCAACTGTTAAGAATTCAAATTCAATATTGCTAGCAAAAATAATTTCGAAATTACGTGGGAGAGACATATCTATTTACTCTACTTAGAATCCAGTAAACCAAAGAAAAAGTTATCAAAACTAAAATGGACTCCTTGAATCATTAGGTGCTCTATATGAAAAAACTCTGCAAGAAAGAGCTATTCGTATTATAAAAGGATTATTTTTCTAAATAGTATAATCGAAACCTAGGAGTAGGGAATAGAATGGTCAGTTATTAAATTCTGAATTCTTGGAATACCAAACTTTTCTTAGCCATATTTGCTACCAAACAAATCTCTCTTGTAAAATCACCGCTTTACAACCCCCACTTAACAATAACACCCTCATTATTTAGCCTTACTTTTTTAATGATTTAATTTAAAGCAAATGGCATTTTGTGTGCTTGACTGCAATAGGACAGAGCACTATTCTTTGCCTGCTGGCCTACATTGCCAGACGGTCGTCGCGGACCGATTACAACAGCATCAGAATTATTCCTTTCTGAGGGATAGTTTTGTGTGAGCATCTCCTCGTTCCCTCCCGTTGCGGTAGGACGGGAGAGGGACACCTTCGGGTGTGCTGGTTGTTGTACCAGTCCGCGAACCCTTTCTCGTTCTGCCACCATAATTTTAATGTTTGGCAGAACTCCCAATAAAAAGGAGTTGGCTTTGCACATCCATTATTTCTTGGCAGCCTTTGCTAAAAGCTATAACGACACAGCTTAAAAATTAAAGCAGCTTGATTGCCCTAAGGTTTTCAGGCTTTAAGTCTTTTTTATTTAAAACTTATCAATAACGAACTTGAGATGTGCTACGCACAGTCTTTACGGCTTTGCTGCGCCTTTTTTTCTCCCCAAAAAGTATCTCATTTAGAAACAACAAGAATTTTTATAACGGTAAAACGATGCCAAAGTTAGTTCTCCCTACACGTGCCATACAAGTTATTAATACGTCGATTCATTTATTTCACCATTACGGGTTTCATAGGGTTGGGGTCGATAGAATCGTGAAAGAGTGCGGAATTCCAAAAGCGACTTTTTATAACTACTTTCACTCTAAAGAGCGGTTTATTGAAATCTGTTTGATCGTACAAAAAGAACGCTTAAAAGCAAAAGTAGTTTCAATTGCTGAGTACGGCCAAGGCTCAAACGTGAAAGATAAACTTAAGGCGCTTTATCTTTTACACACCGACTTGGAGGGGCTTTACTACTTACTATTTAAAGCCATTTTTGAAACGAAACAGATCTATCCAAACGCCTATCAAGTCGCAATTAAATATCGAACGTGGCTAATCAATGAAATCTATAGCCAGCTTAGAGCACTTAAAACCGATGCTTCCTTTCAGGATGAAAAGCTATTTTTATATATGATTGAAGGCGCAATTATTCAGCTTTTAAGCTTAGATGGGGCAATTGAGCTGGAAAAGGTACTGGATTGTTTTTTGCGCAGTTTAGGTAGTTGATGTAATTTGAGACCTCAGAATGCGCTAGACAATCGATAAAATTAAAAGCCAATTTGTCACCACATCTACGGATGTGGTTTTTTTATGTTTTTAACACATTTACTTTATTACTTAATCAGACAAATGCTGAGCTGATAACAAAAAATATTAGACCGGTCGTCTATCAATCTATATAGTGAGGCCTCACTTTGTTGACCTTCTAGTTTAAAAGAGAAAATTAATGTCTATTATTCTTCATCATTTAAATGCTTCACGCTCATTTCGCATTCTGTGGTTACTTGAAGAAATTAATCAACCTTATGAATTAAAAAGTTATTTCCGAGATAAAACTACAAATCTTGCACCTCAAGAATTAAAAAATATTCATCCTTTAGGAAAATCACCTGTGATTGAGCTCGATGGAAAAGTAATTGCAGAATCAGGTGCCATTGTAGAAATTTTGATTGAAAAGTTTGCTCCTCAACTTATGCCCGCGAAAAATTCAGACAGTTATCTTGATTATTTACAATGGATTCATTTTTCAGAAAGTTCGGCTATGGTTCCATATTTATTAAATATTTTTAATTCGGTTGAGTTAAAAAATGGCACTCAATTAAAGTTCTTAGATCAATATGCGCATGCTGAGTTGGATAAAGTATTTTCATATTTAGATCAACAATTAGTAGGCAAAAAATTCTTAGTAGGCAATTGCTTAACGGGTGCAGATTTTATGATTAGTTTCGTAGTCTATGGTCTAATTAATTCTTTAAATATTCGATCAAAATATCTTAATATTGAAAATTATGTAAGAAGTCTAGAAAACTTAGAAAGCTGGCAAAAAGCCATGTCTATTGAACAAAATCTTCCTCACCAAATCAATGCCTAAAATTGCTGTAAGTAATTTTTCAATATTGTTTAGCTGCTCAATTGGCTCGTATTCGTTCTTTCATTAGTTCTGGCAAACCAGCGAGTTAAAGGGGTCGCAATTTAAAATTATGAGTTGAAACTCTTGTACCTCTAATTGATGACAAGAGTTTCTAAGTCTATTTAAATCACATTTCTAAGTTCATTGGCCGTGTTACGCAGCAATGGCAAAATTTGCTGAACCAAATAATCTTCTTGTACACGGTTGGTTTGAGACATGCAGTTAAGTGCTGCTATAGCTTGACCTTGTGCATTAAATACAGGCACCGCAATCGCAATCACACCAAGCTCATGTTCTTCTTTAGAAAGACAATAATCCGATAATGAAATATCCTTAAGCACCTCAAAAAACTTTGACTCATCTACAACTGTAAATGGGGTTAAGCGTTTTAAACCGTAATTTTTTACCCATGTGTGCTGAGCTTCTTCACACAGTGCCGCAAGTAATACTTTACCTGTGGAAGTTGCATGGGCAGGGAGTCGGTTTCCTAAATGCATGCCGTAAGGGCTAACGCGTAAATTATCTTGCTGCGGTAAATAACTACGGGCAATCGGCACAACTTCATTATCGTCCAGCACCACAATCGAAAAAGTGAGAGACGTCTGCGCACACAAAAGATTTAAAAATGATTGAGCAACTTTAGGCAGATGGGCAGAGCTTAAATAAGAACTCGAAAAGCGCAGCACGCGATGGGTGAGCCAAAAGTAATGTTCATCTGTTTCTAAATAGCCTAAGTATTTTAAAGTTTTCAGATAACGTCTTGCCGCTGTACGGCTAATACCGGTTCGTTCGGCCACTTGAGTCACATTGAGCCGTTGCCGATCTGTTCCAAAAGCTTCTAGCAAAGCCAAGCCTTTTGCTAATCCTGCAATGTAGTCTTCTTGACGAATTTTCTCATGCGAGTTTGGGTGCTCTAAAAAAGCATCGAGAGAAGGCATCCTTTCATTCCTGTTATTTTGGTTGTTTCTGTCCGCTATTCGGACAAACTAAATGATAAACGGTTATTTTCGTCTTGGATACATAGTGCACAAAACTTAAAGCCAGTAATTTAAAAGTCAGGATGAAACAAGGATGAAGTTATGGATATTTTAAAGACACAGGTTGCAATTATTGGTTCTGGACCAGCAGGGTTATTGCTTGGACAACTCCTATATAAAGCTGGGATCGATCATATTATTGTTGAGCAACGTAGTGCTGAATATGTGGCTTCACGGATTCGTGCAGGAATTTTAGAACAAGTTTCGGTCGACTTACTTAAACAAGCAGGCGTTGACCAAAATTTAAAAGACAAAGGATTGCCGCATTCAGGCATTGAAATCTTAACCAATGGTGTAAAACATCGGGTTGATTTGGCGGCACTAACAGGTGGAAAACAAGTGACCGTATATGGTCAGACCGAAGTCACCAAAGACTTGATGACTGCGCGTGAAGCAGAGCAGCTGACTTCATTTTATGAAGCTCAAAATGTACAGGTTAAAGATTTCTACACTGCACCAAAAGTTGAGTTTGAGTACCAAGGTAAAGCTTTTCAAATTGAGTGTGACTTTATAGCTGGTTGTGATGGCTACCATGGTGTCTGCCGTGCCAGCGTGCCAGAAGATAAAATTAAGACCTTTGAAAAAGTTTATCCGTTTGGCTGGTTAGGTCTGTTGGCAGATGTTCCACCTGTAGCCGATGAATTGATTTATGTACAGTCAGAACGCGGATTTGCTTTATGCAGTATGCGTTCTGAAACGCGTAGCCGTTATTATTTACAAGTCCCTTTAACTGATCACGTAGAAGACTGGTCTGATGAAAAGTTTTGGGATGAGTTAAAAAACCGCCTAGATCCTGAAAGCCGTGAAAAGCTAGTAACTGGGGCCTCTATTGAAAAAAGTATTGCGCCGTTACGTAGTTTTGTGACTGAGCCAATGCGCTTTGGAAAACTATTCTTAGCAGGTGATGCTGCGCATATTGTTCCACCAACAGGTGCAAAAGGCCTCAATCTCGCTGCTTCCGATATTGCTTATTTATCAAGTGCACTTGTTGAATATTATGCCGAAGGTTCAGAACAAGGTATTGATGAATATTCTGAGAAATGCCTACAACGTGTATGGAAAGCAGAGCGTTTTTCTTGGTGGATGACTCATTTATTGCATCGCTTTGAAACTGAAAGTGAGTTTGATCATAAGATTAAACAAGCCGAACTAAGTTATGTGCTCGGGTCGATTGCAGGTAGAACAACATTGGCTGAAAATTATGTCGGTTTGCCTTATGAAATTAAGCAAATTGATAGTTTTAAGCACGCAAGTTGATTTTCTAAGTAATGAGGGAACCTGCTTTAACGCGGGTTCTTTTATAATAAAGCGATTAAAAATACCAAGTACATCTTCATCTTTTTAAGCTTAGCTCCCTTGAGAACTAAGCTTACCTAAAAAATTAAAATGAAGAGTAATAAACTCTACATATGTGGAAATAAGGAATAACTTTGAGGAGTAAATTCCTTATTTCCGGCTAAAGATCTAAAACATCTGTTTGATCGTTAGCACCATCACCATATAGGCACATGACCTAGATGGTATTTTGTGATGGATCTCTTTACGACTTTTGTGGGTCATATAATTTTTCTTTAATGAATAGGGCGGGGATCACACCACAAATCAGGTAGGCAGCACCCATTACAACAAAACCTAAACCAATAGAACCACCAGATGCTAAGAAGCCAATTGTGGCAGGTGCAAGGGCTGCTCCAAGACGACCAACATTATAAGCACCGCCAATTGCTGTACCGCGGATGGCTGTCGCAAAACTTTCAGTCATATAGGTTGCATTTACGCCGTAAGGAATACCGTATAAGAAACCGAAGGTAACGAGTAAATATAAAATGTTGCTTGGTGAGTTATAAAAAACAATAAGTGGTAAGAAAATAGCAGTACCAATGGCACCAAAGGCATAGGTAAAACGACGACCTAGTTTGTCTGCCATCATGCCGGCAAGGACTTTACCTAAAATCATGGCGGTATAAGTACCGACCATATAGGCAGTCATTTCTTTAAACTTCATACCTAACTCACTTTCTAGGTAAGAAGGCATCCAGTTATTTACGCCATAATAGCCAAACTGTAAGAAACCTGCGGTTAGTGCCCAAAGGATAAACATATTACGGTTCTGTTTATCTTGGAAAATAAGTTTAAATGCCGAAGTTTTCGATGCGTTTTGAGCCGCAACAGGTTGTTGTAGTCGAGCCTGTTGCCATGCTTGTGGTTCTGGTACAAAAATATGCATTAAAACGGCAATAATGACGGGAATAATCGCAACGTAAAACAGCATGCGCCAGCCATGATCTGGAATAATCCAACCCGCAAGTAATGTTGCAACAATATATCCAACCGTCCAACCCGCTTGTAAAGTTCCAAGTACGGTTGTGCGGTAACGTGTCGGGACATATTCGGCCATCAAGGTATTACACGCAATGTAGAGCGAGCCAAGTCCAAGTGATGCAAAAAATCTTAAAATACCAAATTGAAGAAAGCTCTGAGTAAAACCTAAGCCACAGGTGAGGAGTGAGAAAATTAAAATAGAAATAACAACAATGCGGACGCGACCAAATTTATCGCATGCCCAACCGCCAAAAATTCCACCAACAGCCATACCTGCTAAAGTAAAACTACCGAGCATACCGGCTTGTACCGAACTTAATCCGAAATCTGCCTTAATACTATTTAAGCTATAAGACAGTAGCATCAAATCTGCACCATCAACCAATAGCGCTAGAAATGCAAAAATAAATGCAATTTTCCAAGTATGAGGCTGTATACGAGAAAGACCTTCTTTGTAATTTGTAGCCATAATCCATTACCTACATTTGATTGAAAGCACTTCAAGTCGTTTTAAAGTGCTTAAAATTTGATTAAGACGCAGCGCGAATCATGTTTCGGGCAATAATCACTTGTTGAATTTGAGTGGTCCCTTCATAGAGGCGGAACAAACGAACATCTCGATAAAAACGTTCAATCGCATATTCACTGATATAGCCCGCACCGCCGTGAATTTGTACGCAGCGATCAGCGACTCGACCACACATTTCGGTCGCAAACATTTTTGCGCAGGAAGCTTCAGTGCTGACGTTTTGTCCTGCATCACGTAGGCGTGCGGCGTCTAACACCATGCATCTGGCTGCATAAATCTCGGCTTTGGAGTCGGCGAGCATGGCTTGAATAAGTTGGAATTCGGCAATGGGTTGCCCAAATTGCTTACGTTCGATAGCGTACTTTAAAGAATCGTCTAGCATCCTTGTCGCGGCTCCAACACTTAACGCCGCGATATGCAATCGACCCTTATCCAGCACTTTCATGGCCGTTTTAAAACCAACGCCTTCAACTCCACCAATGAGTGCTGAAGCAGGAATACGACAATTTTCAAAAATCACATCACAAGTGTGAGCGCCTTTTTGCCCCATTTTTTTATCGCGTTTGCCCAGAGAAATACCTGGAGTTTGGCTGTCGACAATAAAAGCAGAAATACCACCAGCACCCTTAATATCAGAACTTGTGCGTGCCATTACTGTAAATACGCCAGCATGAGGAGCATTGGTAATAAAGCGTTTGGTGCCATTTAAAATATAAAAGTCGCCATCTTTTACTGCACTAGTCTTTAAAGATGCAGCATCAGAACCAGCATCGGGTTCAGTTAAGCAAAAAGAACTGATCACTTCACCACGTGCTAAACGCGGCAAGAAAAATGATTTTTGAGTTTCAGTACCGTCAATAATCAGACCACTTGAACCAATGCCATTATTGGTCCCAATGAGAGAACGAAAAGCAGGAGAGGTCCGTCCTAATTCAAAAGCAACATAGACTTCTTCTTCCATTGTAAGTCCAAGGCCTTCGTACTCTTCAGGAATGGTTAAACCAAATAAGCCCAGCGCTTTCATTTGATCAATAATATCTTGAGGAATTTCATCCGTTTCAGCGACTTCATTCTCATAAGGAATTAATACACCTTCAACAAATTGTCGAATCATATCAACAAGTTGATCTAAGGTTTCCTGATCTCGAATCATAGTCTCATCCTTTTACTACATGCTAAGAACATCAATTCGATGTTCGTAAAATCATCAATATTTGAAGCGATAGTAATCAATGGATGAACGCAAAACAATATATTTTGAAAATTAATTTCGCAATGCGATATATTGTTGTTGGTATTTGATTGGCTAATTTATTGATTTATTTAAGCTATATTTTCTTATAAAAATTCATCATTTTTAGTGGAAAATTAAAGTTTGATTTTTAAAATGAGGTGTGTATATTAAAAATATATATCGCTATGCGAAATTTTAAATGGATAAATTTTCCTATAGGAAATGAATCACCAGATAGAGTGGGATGAAGATGGGTGCTTTAAATGGAATTCGGGTGCTTGACTTAAGTCGGGTATTGGCTGGGCCTTGGTGTGGACAGACGCTGGCCGATTTAGGTGCAGAGGTCATCAAAATTGAAAGACCCAAAGTAGGTGACGATACTCGTTCGTGGGGACCACCTTGGATGAAGGATGACTCTGGGTTTGATACTCAAGAGGCTGCTTATTATCAGTCTACAAACCGCAATAAACTATCGGTTGCCATCGATATTGCCAGTCCCGATGGTCAAGAATTGATTAAAGCTTTAATTCAAGATACAGATGTGGTGATTGAGAACTATAAAGCAGGTTCTTTGAAAAAATACGGTTTAGATTACGAGTCTTTGTCTGCAATTAACCCGAAATTGGTGTATTGCTCGATTACAGGTTTTGGCCAAACTGGCCCAAGAGCTGAAGAACCTGGTTACGACTTTATTATTCAGGGAATGGGCGGACTTATGTCAGTCACAGGTGAGCGTGATGATTTACCGGGCGGTGGTCCACAAAAAGTAGGGGTGGCTTTTTCTGATTTAGCTACAGGACTTTATTCTACGATAGCCATTCAAGCTGCTTTACTTAATCGTCATGTGACGGGTTTAGGACAATACATTGACATGGCTTTGCTTGATGTCCAAATTGCGACTATGGCAAATCAAGGAATGAATTATCTTTCATCAGGTAATATCCCTAAGCGTTATGGCAATGCACACGCCAATATTGTGCCTTACCAAGTATTCAAAGCCTCTGATCGTGATTTTATTATCGCGTGTGGAAATGACACCCAGTTTATTCAGCTCTGTAGAAGTATTGGCTTACCCGATTTACCCAATGATGCGCGTTTTGCCCGAAATGCAGACCGAATTAAACATCGTGATGAAATTATCGAAATTTTATCAAACCATTTCTTAACTAAAACTGCAGATGAATGGGTAGATGCGATTTATGCTGCTAAAGTTCCGGTAGGTGTAATCAATAACTTGGAACAAGCTTTTCAAGAGCCACAAGTGATTGCACGAGAAATGTTGGTCGAGATGAATCACCCGCAACGTGAAAAATTGAAGGTAATTGGCTCGCCAATCAAACTTTCAAGAACACCTGTTGAGTACAAAACAGCCCCTCCTTTATTGGGTGAACATACACAAGTGGTTTTAGGTCGAATCGTTTCTCTGGAAAAATTAGATGAGCTTAAGAAAAAAGGCGTGATTGCATAAGCTAGCCTGAAAGCGAAGGGTTAAAATTATTTTTAAAATTAGAAAATTAAATATTTAGCCTTTCGCTTGAATGGTTTAAATCAAGTTATATTTTAGTTGCAGACTAGGACGTTTGCTTTTTTGCTATTTATAGAAAAAATAGATTATAATTTTCGCAGTGCGAAACAAAATATGGATTGGTATAGATATGAATGATGCAGTAGATGCAGAGCAAACAGAAAAATTATTAGCGCCTTTAAGACATGAATTATTACATCCGATTCAAGACATGCAGGATGAAAATGATCGCCAATTTATTACTGCATTAGCCCGTGGTTTAGAGCTATTACGTTGTTTTACCCCAAAACATCAGCATTTAGGAAACCAAGAACTCGCACAAATGACGGGTTTACCTAAGCCAACCATTACTCGTCTAACGCACACTTTGTCTCGTTTGGGTTATATCAAACAAGTCCCAAATTCGAGCAAATTTCAACTTTCAGTTGGGGTTCTTGCTTTTGGTTATTCGATGCTTTCTAACGTATCGATTCGTTCTATTGCTCATCCATATATGAAAAATCTGGCAGACTATGCTGGCGCTGCGGTCGCAATGGCAACACGTGATCGACTTAATATGATTTATCTTGACGTGGTACAAGGTAAAGGAAATATGACCATGCGCCGTCAGGTCGGAACTTATTTACCCATTCATTTAAGTTCGATGGGACGTGCATGTTTAGCTGCAATGCCTGAAGATGAAAGAGAGTTTTTGCTTGATGCGATTCGTACCAAGCACAAAGAAGACTGGATCAAGATTAATCGTGATTTAGACAAAGCTTTTAAAGACTATCAAGATTTTGGATATTGTTTTTCAATTGGCGAATGGCATAAAGATGTGAACTCAGTTGCAGTTCCACTGATTCATGAACAACATGGTTTGCTGGTGTTCAACTGTGGCGGTCCAAGCTTTATTATGAACCGTGAAAAACTTGAAGAAGATATTGCACCACGTCTCTTACATATGGTGAATAACATTCGTACTGAGATTAGTTAATTGTACTGAATTAAAAAATCAAAAAAGGCCAGCAAAGATATTGATTGCTGGCCTTTTTCATAAGTTATATTTCAAATGACATGCTTATGAAAGTTCGGTTTTCTTTTTTCTTTGAAGGCGCTCAGGGCTTCTTTAAATTCTTCACCTTGCAAACAATGAGAAAAAATAGTCGACTCATGATCAATACGATTTAATAGATCATCAATAGGCATATCTCTTAATAATTTTTTACTGAGTTGTAAAGCTTGAGTTGGTTTATTTGCGAGTTTGGTCGCCGTATCTTCAACAAATTGCTCAAGCTCGTTTTCTTCGCATACGTTATTTACTAAACCATAATTTTTAGCTTGTTGCGCCGAAAATTTCTCGCCCAGTAAAATAATTTCAGAAGCTCGCGCGAAACCTAATAATCTCGGTAAGATGTAACTAGAACCTGCTTCAGGCACAAGTCCGAGATTCACAAAAGGAAACTGAAAAATAGAGTTTTGACTTGCATATACGAGGTCACAATGTAAAAGCATGGTGCTGCCAATGCCAATTGCTACACCATTTACCTTAGCAATAATCGGCTTTGGAAACGTTGCTAAGCTTTTTAGAAACACAATTGAAGAGGGTGGTTCGGTACTGGTTGTATTACGCGTTTCGAATGCATTTACGTCATTGCCACTGGTAAATGCAGACCCTTCGCCTGTGAGTATAACAACATGAACTTCTTGATTGATTGCTGCCTCATCTAATGCCTGACTGAGTGCAGAATACATTTCATAATTAATCGCATTCTTTTTGGTGGGATTGCTCATCGTTAGTGTGAGTATATTTTTATCTAAATGTTGCTTAATTACACCTATTGTCAATTTATTTTGACTCATATCATCCTGCTGCATCATTCATTCCTTTTGTTTAACTATTTGAAAAATATTTGCTTTATTGTTGATTCAAACCAAATATTCTTAGACAGATTTGAAATTAAAACTTTAAATTAATAAGATGATCCTATCGAAAATAAATTCCATTATCAATTAATTTGTTTTATATTGTGGTATGAAATTTTGTATTGCGAAATTTTAAGCTTTGTAAGTTTAGAAATGTTTACAGGATTTATTGGTAATAAAGTACCTAGACATGCTAAGGAAATCAGAAGCTAGGTAAATAAAAAGTGAGTGGAAATAATATGAAGACGAAAATTACAGAATTATTTGAAATCGAGCACCCGATTATTCAAGGCGGTATGCATTATGTCGGTTTTGCGGAGCTTGCTGCTGCGGTTTCAAATGCAGGTGGATTAGGCATTATTACTGGCCTGACTCAAAGAACACCTGAAAATCTAGCAAAAGAAATTGCGCGCTGTCGAGAAATGACTGATAAACCCTTTGGCGTAAATTTAACTTTCTTGCCTACCGTAAATACACCAGATTATCCGGGTTTTGTAGAAGCAATTATTAAGGGTGGAGTAAAGGTTGTAGAAACAGCGGGTCGTAATCCTGAACAGGTCATGCCTTATTTAAAGGCTGCTGGCATTAAAGTTATTCATAAATGTACCTCTGTTCGACATAGCCTAAAAGCCCAACAAATTGGATGCGATGCAGTTTCTGTAGATGGTTTTGAGTGTGGTGGGCACCCTGGTGAAGATGATGTACCGAATATGATTTTATTGCCTTTAGCAGCCGATGCATTAGAAATTCCATTTGTTGCTTCAGGAGGGATGGCGGATGGACGCTCACTCGCGGCAGCTTTAGCCATGGGGGCAGATGGAATTAATATGGGAACGCGTTTTATTGCAACTCAAGAAGCCCCAGTACACGCAAATGTGAAACAGGCGATTCTGAATGCAACTGAAAGAGATACCCGTTTAATTATGCGAGCTTTACGCAATACCGAGCGCGTGCTGAATAATGTGGCCGTTGAAAAAATTGTAGCGAAAGAAAAAGCGCTTGGCGATAACATTAAATTTGAAGATATTATTGAAGAGGTTGCAGGAGTTTATCCTAAAGTCATGATAGATGGCGATGTAAATGCCGGAGCATGGTCATGTGGGTTAGTTGCAAGTTTAATTCATGATATTCCGACCTGTGATGAATTGGTCAGCCGTATTGTAAAAGACGCAGAAGATATTATTCGTGGACGTTTATTGGGGCTTTTATAAAATCTAGCTTTAGCTCATAACGTTTATCGCGAAATTATTGAAAGTTATTCGTTTAAGATCAGTACAAGCTTGCTAGTTGTGCTGATCTTTTGCATCGGCGATACAATAATAAAGACACAAGACGGCAAAAATTAAGCCTAAAATACAGACACCCGTCCAACCAAAATGTTTCCAAGCGTAGCTTCCAGCTGTGGTGCCTAAAGCTCCACCTGCAAAATAACCAGTCATATAAATCGCATTAAAACGCGAACGTAATTCTTGATTGAGCTTAAATACAATACTTTGATTGGTGACATGAACTGCGGAAAGTGAAGCGTATAGAATGAGTAAGGCAATAATATAAAAGATGAAATGGTAGGGTAAAAGTGAAAAAAGAATCCAACTTAGAATAAGACCCACGCCGCAATAAATTGAAATTTTGTGGATATACCCTTGGTCAATAAATTTGCCTGAAAAATTGGCAACGAAAGTTCCTAAAACGCCAACAAAACCGAAAAGACCAATCGTAAAGTCACTAAAAAAATAGGGAGCGGGAGCCAAAAGTAATGACATGGTAGTAAAGGTTAAACTTACACAGGCAAATGTAAAACCACCAATATAAGTTCTGGTTCTTAAACGTCGATTTTGGATAAAAATTTGTGGAAGTGAGCGGACGGTTTTCGCATAGTTTTCAGATTTGGTGGGTGGGAACAATCCAATACTACGGTGCAAAATAATGGCGATGACTAGTAATAAAAAGCCACTGACCAGATAAATCACATTCCATGCAAAAAGCGTAGACATCAATCCTGATAGGGAGCGAGCGAGTAAAACCCCCATCATGAGACCACTCAGTAAAAAACCAACAACACGACCACTTTGTTGAATGGGAACCAGACTTGCGGCGAGAGGTAATAGAAGCTGAGCTGAACTGGAAAATAGACCGGTAATGATTGTACCTAGTAAGAGCAGATAAATATTATGTGAAAAACCACTAATAATTAATCCACTTGCAGCCAGTAACATAAAGATGAAGAGCAGTTTGCGCTTTTCTAAAATGTCTCCTAGTGGCATTAAAAAGAGTAAGCCACAAGCATAGGTAATCTGGGCTAAAGTAGGCACCCATGCCGTGGTGGTTTCGGTTAAATTTAAGCTCAAACTAATCGAATGAATAAGTGGTTGGCTAAAATAATTTCCGCCTGTACAGATGCCTGCTGCAATAGCCATTAAAATAATGGTTGGGGTATAGAGTGCGTTTTTCATCATGCCTATTGTCATAATGAAAGAGGAACTTTAACCATCACAACCATTACTTTTCTAAGTACGGTTGTCAGTGCGTTTCATTCAAAGCATCTTGAATATTGTGCACCATATGGATTAAACGTGGTCCAATTTCACCTTCAAGTTTTTCCGGATTTAAATGGAAACTTGGCGCACCACAGTTAAAGACATAAAGTCCGTGTTTAGAGCTGACTAAGGGTACAGCGACCGAGTTCACTTCTTTATGCCATTCACCTAAAGACAAACAATATCCGTAATCTTGATAATCTCGGAAAGCTCGTTCTAAAGAGCGTTTGATGGCAGGCCAGTTTTCAGCGTTCTTTTGCTTAAGTGCATCAAGTAAAAAATTACGTTCACGTTCAGGGGTCGCCGCTAAGCATGCTCTTCCCATTGAACTACTATGAAGTGGCAAAGTTGAGCCAATTGGACGGCGCATATTTAATGCAGTTTCAATTTGTACCACATCGATATACACCATATTTAATCGGTCACGTGTTGCCATTGCCACAGGGGCTTGCACATGTTGACTCATCTCTTCCATATATTGATGAGCAATAGTACGGATAGAAATATTCGACAATGCTGCATATCCTAAAGATAAAACACCAATGTCTAGGGTATATTTGGTCGAATTAGGCAATTGTTTTAAATAACCTAATGACACAAGGGTATTGGTAATACGTGCAATAGTCGGTTTAGGTAAACCTGTCATTTTTGCAAGTTCTTGATTTCCAAGTACCTGATTGTTTGCAGAAAAGCAGCGTAAAAGTTCTAAACCACGCGCTAAAGAAGCGATAAATTGAGGGTTATTTTCCCGATGAATATGTGAAATAGGATCTAGGCGTATCTCATCAAAATTTATTGGTTGTTCAGTTTTTGAATTCTGAGACATTCGATCCTCAAATATAATAAAGCAAAGTTTTGCCATTATATTTCGCTCTGCAAAATAAATCCATTCATCACTGCGCTGTTGTGATGAATGGATATCTGGTTTGGTAATTATGAAACGTTTTCAATCACCATAGCGAGGCCTTGACCCACACCAATACATAGGCTTACGACAGCATATTTCTTTTTACGACGAATGAGTTCGCGTGCCACAGTTAAAGCAAGACGGGCACCAGAGGCACCAAGTGGATGACCAATAGCAATTGCACCGCCATTTGGATTTACGCGAGAGTCATTAAAATCAATATCTAAGCCTTTTAAGCAAGACAACACTTGTGAGGCAAAAGCTTCATTAATTTCAATAATATCCATGTCATCTAAAGTCAGCCCTGCACGTGCAACTGCCTTTTTAATGGCTTCGATAGGGCCGGCCCCCATAATACGGGGTTCAATACCAGCAGCTGCTGCTGACAATATTTTTGCCATAGGCTTTAAGCCATATTTTTGACCTGCAGCTTCTGAACCAATCAAAAGTGCCGCAGCGCCGTCATTAATGCCTGAAGCATTCCCAGCAGTCACTACACCACCTTCAAACAATGGTTTTAATTTTGTAAGTGCTTCAACAGTCGAGCTTGGGCGAGGGTGTTCATCTTCAGAAACCAGTTTTGGTGGTAGCTTTTTGCCTTGGAAAACCTCAATTGGGGTGATTTCACCCGCAAAAAAACCTTCTTCTTTGGCTTTTTGATATTTGGCTTGTGACTGTGCCGCAAATAAATCGGCTTGCTCGCGTGTAATACCAAAGTCGGCAGCAACATTATCGCCCGTTTCAGGCATTGAATGACCGCCGTACTGAGCAATAATTTTTTTATTCGGAAAACGAGAGCCAATCGTGGTGTCATAAATTTTAGCATCACGGCTATAAGCACTTTCCGCTTTTCCCATCACAAAGGGTGCACGTGACATACTTTCTACGCCACCTGCAATATATAACTCACCCTCACCACAAGTAATGGCACGCGCAGAGTCAATTACGGCACCTAAACCACTGGCACATAAACGGTTTACGGTTTGACCGGGTACAGTTACAGGTAAACCTGCAAGTAAAAGCGCGTTTCTCGCAACATTACGGCTATCTTCACCTGCTTGGTTTGTATCACCCAAAATTACATCTTCAATATCAGCACCTGGAACACCAGTTTTTTCAAGTAACTTTTGAATGACTGTCGCTGCTAAATCATCTGGACGAATTGAGGCAAGTTCACCTGCATGGCGACCAATTGGGCTACGTAAACCATCATAAATATAAGCATTTAACATTGAGAAGTTCCTTTTCAAGACTCATGAGTAAAAGTAAGAGGTAAATGAAGTGCGACACGACGCTGTAACCACGGGCTAGGGCGATAGCGCGGGTCATGGGTAAGTGCTGTTATACGGTTCAGAATGAGTAAGATTTTTTGACTACCGACTTGGTCGCCCCACTCAATTGGGCCAAATGGATAGCCTAGGCCAAGACGTACTGCCGCATTAATATCATCTACTGTTGCAATATTTTGCTGGGCAATATCACAGCCTAAATTAATGACCATGGCTAAAACACGCTGAGCAACGAACCCAATACTTTCAGCAATCATGCTGACCGTATTTCCATCTAAATTGAAAATAGAGTGAGCTGCCTGAAGGTAGTCAGCTTTTGTGACAAGTGAAGGCATTAATGTGCGATGTTTTGCAATGCCATATAACATGTCTATAGCAACAGCTTGCTCAGGATTAACGCCTAGGCGTATAGCTGCTTGAGTTGTGTCTTCGCCGTAACAAGCGAGTAAACATAAACTGTCTGATTGCGGTGCAGAGCCAGTATCTAAGGCAATATTTTGCTGAGTTAAATAATCTTCAAGCTGTGTTTTATCTTCAGAGAAATCTGCTGCTACCCAAACTTTTGGATATTGCGCTAAACGGTCTACAAACTTGGCGGGTTGTTCACCTGTTTTTGAACCAGTTTCATAATTATAAAAACCTTGATTAACCTTGCGTCCGAGTTGTTTAGCCTCCAACATTTGTTTGGTTAACGGGTTAGGTTTGTAGCGTGCTTCTTCATAGTATTGATGGTAAATCGACTCCATGACAGGATGAGAAACGTCAAGCCCCGTTAAATCCATGAGCTCGAAAGGTCCCATTCTAAAACCAACACCGTCACGTAAAATTCGGTCAATTTCACTAATGTCGCAGACATTTTCATTTAGAATTTTTAAAGCTTCAGTTCCGTAAGCTCGTCCAGCATGATTAATAATAAATCCTGGTGTGTCTTTAGCAACCACAGGGCGGTGGCCGAATGCACGAGACAAGCTATTTAAAGCGTCGATAATAAGTGGATCGGTTTTTAAGCCCCGAATGACCTCAACAACCTTCATGAGTGGAACAGGGTTAAAGAAATGGTAGCCCACCACGCGTTCAGGTTTTTTACAGTTTGCAGCAATTGCCGTAATAGAAAGAGAAGAAGTGTTGGAAGCTAGGATGGTACTTTCAGAAACAACCTCTTCAAGTTGTTGCATCAAACTTTGTTTGATATCCAGACGTTCAATAATAGCTTCAATAATCAAGTCGCAATCTTTTAAATCTTCAATTTGTTGCGCAACAATTAAATGACTATTTGCCGCTGCAGCTTGTTCAGCCGTAATTTTATTTTTGTCGACCAACTTTTGAAATGTGGCAGCAAGTTGTTCTTTTGCTTGTTCTGCTGCACCTGCCTTAGCATCATATAAATAAGTGGTATGTCCAGATTGTGCAGCAATTTGAGCAATACCACTGCCCATAATACCTACACCAATCACAGCCATGCTTTTAATATCATAAGTCATGTCGATCATCCTGATTATTGATCTGTATTTGAAATTAAGCGGATAAATAAGGGTGGGTGATTTAACTTAAGCATTGTTTATCACCATCAATTGGTAAGATCTGGCCTGAAATAGAACGACCACTATCAGAGGCTAAAAATAGGCATAAATCTGCGATATGTTTCGGATTTACAAAATATTTGAGCGACTGATTTTTTAGTGCATTTTGTGTGACCTTCTCAAGAGAACTTTGGGCTACATCTGCGCGTGCCTGTAGAACGCGTTGGACACGGTCACCATCAACAGCACCTGGAAGAATCGCGTTAACTCGAATATTATCTGCACCGAGTTCCATAGAAAGTGTTTTGGTAAAACCAATAAGTCCCCATTTTGAAGTGGAATACGCCAAACGATATGGATAGCCTAAGCGACCTGCAATTGATGACATATTAATAATGACACCAGCGCCCGATTGCTTTAACAAGGGAATCGCTAATTGAGTAATTAAAAAAGTACTATTGAGATTTAAATTAATAACCGTATTCCAGTCATCAAAACTCAGTTCATCTGCGGCAATGGTTGGGCCTGAAATGCCTGTGTTGTTAACTAAAACATCAATATGGCCAAGTTTTTTGATCGCTTCGGCAAACATAAGCTTAATTTGCTCAGGCTCTGCTAAATCACATGCATATATGTGCAACTTTGGAGAATCTTTCTGAAACTGTTCTAGACTTTGAGCATTAATATCACAAACGAAAACTTCATCATCGTTGTTTAAAAATACTTCAGCAATGCAGCGTCCAATCCCTGAGCCACCTGCACTAATAAATACTTTTTTAGCCATTTTCATTCCTTTGGTGTTGTCTATTTAAATTATTTACCTTGATACGAGGGTTTGCGTTTTTCAATAAAAGCTTGAACACCTTCATTTTTATCTTCGGTAGAGAACAGTAGTTGGAATGATTTACGTTCTAGGGTTAAGCCAGCATTTAAAGGAACATCTTCACTCATGAGTGCAACTTCTTTAATTTGCTGCAAGGCGATAGGTGGCATTTTTGCTAGGCTTTGCGCCATTTGAATAGCGGTGGGAATAGTTTGATCGTCTTCTGTCACTTGTGAAACAAGCCCAATGATATAAGCTTCTTCAGCCTTCACCATTGCACCTGTCATAATCATGCGCATAGCATGAAATTTACCGACTGCACGAAACAAACGCTGTGTGCCACCAGCACCTGGCATTAAACCAACTTTAATTTCTGGCTGTCCAAAAACTGCACTTTTACCGGCAATAATAATGTCGGCATGCATTGCCAATTCACAGCCACCACCCAACGCATAGCCATTTACAGCCGCAATCACTGGTTTAGGGCACTGGGAAATTGCGTTCCAATAACGTTCAGTGTGACGTAATAGCATTTCTGTTGAAGTCGCTGTTGCCATTTCTTTTAAATCTGCACCGGCGGCAAAAACTTCATCTCCGCCAGTGAGTACAACTGCATTGATCTCATCGTTAAAACTTAATTCGGAAAAAATTTGTGCTAATTGCTTACGAACTTCACCGTTTAAGGCATTTTTAGCTTCTGGGCGGTTAATTTTTACAATCGCTATTTTTTGAATGGTGTAATCAACATCTACGAAATTATTCCCTATTTCTTTACTCATTTTTGCATTCCTTGTTTCGCATATCAAAACTATATTCCTTTTATGATGCGTATTTTGGAATTTATTTCAAGTCTTATTTATTTAAATAGAGCAATTGTGATCTCTTAAGGAGTGTAAGTGCTTGATATTGTGTATTGGTCTGTTTTTAAATTTCGTTTAACGAAATTAATTTTCAAAAAAGCTTGAAATTTGTGTTTTCGTTCTCGTACTATGAAACAAATCCGCAGTAAACAAGATTTAAAACATGGTATCCAGACAAGCTGGAATTGGCTGATGGGTACGATGGAAATACATAAGAAGGGAGATCACAGATGATCCGTGATGAAGGGATGTTGGAACAATTACTTTCAACAATTCGAGATTTTGTAAAAAATGAATTGATCCCTCGTGAAAACGAAGTGGTAGAGAAAGATAAAATTCCGGATGACATTGTGCAGCAAATGCGTGAGCTCGGTTTGTTCGGACTCACAATTCCAGAAGAATATGGTGGTTTAGGCATCACCATGGAAGAAGAAGTAAGAGTCGCATTTGAACTTGGGCAAACCTCACCAGCTTTCCGTTCTTTAATTGGTACCAATAACGGAATTGGCTCAAGCGCGATTTTGATTGATGGGACAGAAGAGCAAAAGCAAAAATATTTACCACGTTATGCAAGTGGCGAAATTATAGGTTCATTTTGTTTAACCGAGCCTGAATCTGGTTCTGATGCGGCATCTTTAAAAACCAGTGCAGTAAAAGATGGTGATTTTTATGTTCTAAATGGTACTAAGCGTTTTATTACCAATGCGCCACATGCAGCTACTTTTACGGTAATGGCACGAACCAATCCTGAAATTAAAGGATCGGGGGGCATTTCAGCCTTTTTAGTAGAAGCCAACACACCCGGCATTACTTTAGGAAAAATTGATCAAAAAATGGGACAAAAGGGTTCTCATACCTGTGATGTCATTTTTGAAAATTGCCGAGTACCTGCATCTGCACTTATTGGTGGCATTGAAGGTATTGGTTTTAAAACGGCCATGAAAGTGCTTGATAAAGGCCGTTTGCACATTGGGGCATATAGCGTCGGTGTTGCTGAGCGTATGTTAAATGATGCTCTTCACTACGCCATTGAACGCAAGCAATTTGGTCAGCCGATTGCGAACTTTCAGCTTATTCAAGCCATGCTCGCTGACTCAAAAGCCGAGATTTACGCTGCTAAATGTATGGTTTTAGATGCAGCTCGCCGTCGTGACAATGGCGAAAACATTAGTACAGAAGCATCTTGCGCAAAAATGTTTGCGACCGAAATGTGTGGTCGAGTGGCAGATCGCTGCGTACAAATTCACGGTGGGGCAGGTTATATCAGCGAATATGCCATTGAACGTTTTTATCGTGATGTGCGTTTGTTCCGTTTATATGAAGGAACCACGCAAGTTCAACAAATTATTATTGCCAAAAACATGATTAGGGAAGCTACAGCCTAATAAAAAATTAAATGCCATGAGGCATCGGATGCCTCATGTTCCTCTAAGGATATGGATATGACCACAGAAACACTGAAGCAGGAAGCAAGCCCTGAAGGGATTCAAACCCCCAAAAAGATTTGGATTACTGCATTTATCTTTGCCTTTCTTACCTTGTTATGTGATGGCGCAGATTTGGGTTTTCTCGCGCTCAGCTTAACCAGTTTAAAAACGGAGTTTCATTTAACGGGTGTACAGGCAGGTACTTTAGGAAGTTTAACGCTTTTAGGTTCAGCAATTGGCGGTCTGATTGGTGGTTGGGCATGTGACCGTTTTGGCCGCGTGCGCATTATTGTATTTTTTATTGCTTATTCTTCAGTTTTAACCTGTGCGCTTGGTTTTACTGATTCTTATATGCAGTTTGCCATTGTACGAGTCTTTGGCTCGATGGGGCTGGGTGCATTATATATTGCCTGTAATATTTTAATGTCAGAAATGGTGCCGACTAAACATCGTACCACTGTATTGGCAACCTTGATGACGGGTTATACCTTGGGTTCATTACTTGCAACCTTGTTAGCAGGTCATATTATTCCTGAGCATGGTTGGCGTTTTCTGTACTGGATTGCAATTACCCCTGTGGTGCTGTCGGTTTTGATGCACTTTTGTGTGCCTGAACCTGCATCTTGGAAAAAATCACGTGAATTGAAAGCGTTGGCGGCAACGACAGTCGATCCAACCCAAAAAGTGAAACGTCAGAATCCTTATCTTGAAATTTTAAAAGATAAAAAACACGGCACTATGTTTGTGTTGTGGATTATCAGTACAGGTGCATTACAGTTTGGTTATTACGGGGTAAGTAACTGGTTACCTGCTTATCTTGAATCTGATCTGGGGATCAAATTTAAAGAAATGGCGATGTATATGGTCGGTACCTTCCTGATTATGATGTTTGCCAAAGTAATTGCGGGCATTGTTGCGGATAAATTGGGTCGCCGTGCTGTGTTTGCTTTTGGAACCATTGGTACAGCACTGTTTATTCCTGTCATTGTTTATCTAAATACACCAACCAATATTTTATGGATGATGCTGTTCTTCGGTTTCTTGTATGGCATTCCATACGCCATTAATGCCACCTATATGACTGAAAGCTTCCCGACTTCGATTCGTGGTTCTGCGGTTGGTGGTGCCTATAATATTGGCAAGGTTCTGTCGATTTTCTCTCCACTTACAATTGGTTATTTATCGCAAAGTGGTTCTATTGGTTTAGGGCTATTGGTGATGGCAGCTGCTTATTTTATCTGCGGTGTGATTCCACTGTTATTTATTAAAGACCGATTATTTAACCCACAAAAAGCTGATTAATTCAGCAGCGTTTCAGACTTGATCATGATCAGGTCTGAACCTAAATCATGCACGGTTACCAGTTAATTTATTGCATGAAAAAAATGATAAATAGAAAGAT
The DNA here is from genome assembly GCF_031799005.1 of Acinetobacter sp. V102_4. Taxonomy (NCBI): domain Bacteria; kingdom Pseudomonadati; phylum Pseudomonadota; class Gammaproteobacteria; order Moraxellales; family Moraxellaceae; genus Acinetobacter; species Acinetobacter sp. V102_4. Next base: position 146,823 of record NZ_JAVQNR010000036.1, read on the forward strand.
GGATGATTTTTATAAAAATATTCTCTTTCAAATAAATGAGTTTAGGAATACTCACTTTTATGTAATGGATAGGTAAAAATATGAAAATGGAAGCTCTAAGTACATTCCAAGACAATGAGGTCACTCAGACACCTAAAAAAGTCTGGGTTCTAGCCTTTATATTTTCATTTCTCACTTTACTTTGTGATGGTGCTGATGTTGGCATTCTAGCTTTTACTCTGACCAGTATTAAGGCCGAATTTGGTTTAACCACGATTCAGGCAGGTGCATTAGGCAGTTGGTCAATTTTTGGTATGGCGATTGGTGGACTGATTGGTGGCTGGGCAAGTGACCGTTTTGGACGAGTCCGTATTATTGTCATTTCAACAGCAGCATTTGCCATACTTTCTTGTATGACGGGGTTTGCACAATCCTATGGGCAACTCGCGATCTTAAGAATTATTACCTGTATGGGATTGGGTTGTCTCTACATCGGCTGTAATACTTTAATGTCTGAAATGGTGCCGACCAAATATCGTACAACGGTGTTAGCAACACTGATGACTGGTTATACCCTCGGTTCTTTAACCATTACAGGTCTATCAGGTTGGATTATTCCTGAATTTGGCTGGCGGATGCTGTATTTCATTACGATTATCCCGATTGTTTTGGCTGTTCTCATGTTCTTCTTTGTGCCTGAACCTGAGTCATGGAGAAAAGCCCGTGCTTTAAAACTTGCTAACCCTGCTGTTGGCACTGCCAAAAAAGCTGAGAATCCTTATATCGCCCTATTTAAAGATAAAAAACACGGCAAGATGCTCATGCTTTGGTCATTTAGTTCTGGGTTCCTGATGTTTGGTTATTTGGGGGTGAGTAACTGGTTGCCTGCTTATCTAGAGTCTGAATTAGGGATTAAATTTAAAGAAATGGCAATCTATATGATTGGAACATTTTTGACCATGATGTTTGCCAAAGTGCTTGCTGGTTTTGTAGCAGACCGTATTGGACGCCGAGTTGTTTTCGCCTTCGGTACGATTGGAACCGCACTGTTTATACCAGTGGTGGTGTATATGCATACGCCTGAAAACATTGGTTGGCTGATGCTGGTTTTTGGTTTCCTTTATGGTATTCCGTACGCTATTAACGCAACTTATTTAACCGAAAGCTTCCCAACCTCTATTCGAGGTACAGCAGTGGGTGGTGCATTTAATATTGGACGTATCGGAGCGATCTTTGCGCCACTGACCATTGGTTATTTGGCAATGCATGGTTCCATTGGTGCAGGCTTATTACTGATGGGTATTGCATATTTTGTCTGTGGACTTATCCCAACCTTATTTATTAAAGATCGTTTATACGATCCTCAAAAAGCTGAATAACTAAGGAGAGTGAAGAAATGATTAATAAAGTGACCAGTGATATTGAACCGATTTTAAAAGCTATTCCTGATGGGGCAACCATCATGACAGGTGGGTTCGGTGTTACTGGACAACCAGCAGAATTAATTGAGGCCTTAATTGATTTAGGCAAGAAAGAACTTACCATTATTAATAACAATGCAGCTTCTGGTTATCGGGGTTTAACAAATCTGATTATTGCCGGTTGTGTTAAGAAAATGATTTGTTCATTCCCTAAATCGGCTGGGTCAACAGTTTTTCAAGATTTATATCGAGCTGGAAAGATCGAGCTAGAGCTGGTTCCACAAGGGAATTTGGCATGCCGTATTCAAGCAGCAGGTGCAGGATTAGGAGCTGTTTTTACTCCAACTGGCTATGGCACCAAAGTTGCCGAGGGTAAAGAAACGCGAACTATTAATGGCAAAAATTATGTACTTGAATATCCACTTGAAGCTGATTTTGCATTGATTTATGCAGATAAGGCCGACCGCTGGGGCAATTTAACTTATCGCAAAGCGGCCCGTAATTTTGGCCCCATTATGGCAAAAGCCGCAAAAAATACCATTGTTCAAGTTAATGACACGGTAGAGCTAGGAACGCTTGACCCAGAGTGCATTATCACACCGGGAATTTTTGTACAGCACGTTGTAAAAGTAGGAGATATCTAATGTCAGTTCAAAAGCGTTCTCGTGAAGATATTGCCAGACTGATTGCCAATGACATTCCTGAAGGTTCTTATGTCAATTTGGGAATTGGACTTCCTACTAACGTTGCCAAATTTTTGCCAAAAGACAAAGAAATCTTTTTACATTCGGAAAATGGTGTTTTGGCTTTTGGCCCGCCACCACAACTCGGTGAAGAAGATGAAGACTTAGTCAATGCCGGAAAAGAACTTGTCACTTTATTAGAAGGTGGATGCTTTATGCATCATGGTGACTCGTTTGACATTATGCGTGGAGGCCATTTAGACATTTGCGTTATTGGTGCATTCCAAGTTGCGGTAAATGGTGATTTGGCAAACTGGCACACAGGCAAACCAGATGATGTACCTGCCGTAGGCGGTGCGATGGATTTGGCGGTTGGCGCAAAAACGATTTATGTCTATATGGAACATGTCACTAAAAAGGGTGAGTCAAAAATTGTAAAAGAACTCACATATCCACTCACAGGTGAGCAATGTGTAAATCGTATCTATACCGATTTATGCATTATTGAACTGAAAGATCAGAAAGCCTATGTCAAGGAAATGGTGGAGGGTCTAAGTTTTGATGAATTACAGGCAGTGACCGACTGTCCGCTCATAGATGCACGTGTAGCCTAATTTATACACATGGAAAAAAGCTTCTTTAAGGATTAAAAGATGAAAAAATTAATTTTAGCTGCAGCTTGCGCTGCGGCTTCAGGGACTGTTTTTGCAAATTCTTCAGATACAACAGAACAGCGAATTAATTTGCTAGAAAGTGAGCTACAAAAGTTAAAAGCAGAACTTATAGCTCAAAAACAAAGTCAAAGTAATTTACAGGTCAAACAGGCCCAAATTGAAGAAAATGTCGAAAAGAATAAGAGCATTGAAACAGCTAAGCCGATTGCTCCGTCTTGGGTGACTTGGACCGACAATGTTAAGGTTTACGGTATTGCCCGTATAGATGCGGCGGTCGATTTTAAATCCTCACCTGATTCGGGAGGCAGAACGACAAGTAGCTTAAACCGCACACCTTTTGAGAGTGATAAACGTTCTAATCATGCGCGTTCAGATGTAAGTGTAAATGCAAGCCGCTTAGGGGTCTATTTTAATAGCCCGAATAAAGCGGTTACGGGAAATATTGAAGCCGATTTCTTTGATAGCTCTAACATGGGAACGGGCGATGGTAAATTCCGTATTCGCCATGCATTTTTCACTTATAAGGATTGGACCTTTGGTCAAACATGGTCACTCATGTCCAACATGGAAACACGTACAGAATCTGTGGACTACACGCAATTTGTAGGAACTTCCTATACACGGACTCCTCAAATTCGCTATGACTGGAAAATTGATGCCAATAATGATTTAAAAGTAGCTCTAGAATATACAGGTTCAAGAGTCTCGGCTTTTCCATCATTAACGGGACGCTATACCTTTAAACAAGGTCCTTTAACTGCACTTGCTCAAGGTTTTATTAATGAAAAATCTGCAGATGTCGCAACTGCCACGGTTAAGAAAGTAAGTTGGGGCGCAGGGGGCGGGTTAAAATACCAATTAACGCCACAGCAATCGGTGCAAGCAAATTATCAATATATTGTTGGTGATCAAAAATTTATGCCTTACACCACGCAAAGCGGCTTGGCAAATTCAACAAGTTTAAATGCAGCGGGTGATTTTTCTTTAAATGAAGAAAAAACAGATTTAGTTATGAATAAACTCAATAGCGTAAATATTGGTTATACATATAAATTCAATGAACAATGGCGTGCAAACTTATCAGCTTCAGTGTTTGATTATGATGATGATACGGCTTATGCAAAACTCAATCCCGATGCCAATAAGCGTTTAACTGACTATGCGGCTAACGTTTTTTATTCGCCTATTGAACAAATGGATATCGGCATGGAATACCATCAAGGTAAACGAGAAGTCTTTGATGGCAGAACAGCTGATGTATCACGTGTAAACTTTGTGTCGATGTATAAATTTTAAAATAGGGCGTAATTAAAAAATGGAAAAAATAGTTCGACCCGATGCAGACAATATTTTGTCAAAAAGCTTTATTTTTATCATGGCGATGACATGCGGGATTTGTGCGGGCTCGAACTATTATAACCAGCCTTTAATTTATTCAATTGCCAAAGCTTTGCAGGCTAATGCCGAACAAGTGGCTTTAACCATTGTGATTGGACAACTGTCTTATGCGATAGGACTGTTTCTATTGGTTCCACTCGGTGATTTCTTTGAAAAGCGTAGTTATATTTGTTTGCTCATGTGTTGTACGGGGCTTGCACAAGTGGGGCTTTCTTTTAGCCAAACCTTGCCAGTCTTATATGGCTTTACCTTTTTAGCAACATTCTTTTCTATTGCAACTCAAGTTTTGGTTCCTTTCGCCGCAGGTTTGGCAGGTCCGAAAAAAAGCCCGCAAGTTGTTGGGACTCTCATGAGTGGTTTGTTCTTGGGAATTTTATTGGCGCGCTCTATTGCGGGTTTACTTTCTACGGTTTGGTCTTGGCATGCCGTTTATTTAATTAGTGGCATCGTCATTTTGGTTTTTGCTTGGATCATGTGGTCAAAATTACCAGTTGCGCGTAAATCTCATCAACTCAATATTCTACAAATTTACAGTTCATTATTTTCATTAGCGGTGCATCAACCTCATCTGCTTCGCCGTGGTTTTGCTGGTGGAATTGGTTTTGGTATTTTGGCACTTATTTTTACAACCATGACATTTCTTTTAGCCAATGCTCCTTATCATTTTAATGATTTCCAAATTGGTCTATTTGGAATTGTCGGGTTAGCTGGTGTGTTTGCCACACCGTGGGCGGGTAAGAAAATTGCAGCGGGACTTGAGAATAAAGTTGCACTGGTTAGCATGGTTTTATTAATTACTGCATGGATACCACTATTTTTTGCACAGCAATCTTTAGTGGCCTATGCGGTTGGCGTAATTATGGCTTACTTTGGGCTGTCTGCATTTCATGTACTCAACCAAAATCTGGTTTATCGAATTTCCGCGCAGGCACGTTCCCGCATTAACTCAATTTATATGACGCTCTATTTTGGTGGGGCGGCCTTAGGTTCTTTTATTGCAGTTTATGCATGGAAACACTGGGGATGGGAAGCCTGTGTAGCCTTAGGTATAAGTCTAGCCATTGTGAGTTTTATGATTGATCGCTTAGATTTCTATGAAATGGACAAAATTGCCAAGCAAGAAAAAGCTCCATAAGGAGGAGCTTAACAGGGCTTTTATTTTCGAATAATCATTAATGTGGCAGTGGCAAAAGCATATACTTTTCCGTTTTCATCCACGATTTTTCCTTCAGTACTAATAATATTGCGCCCCGCATTAATCAACTCAGCCTTTGCGTAGTAAGACGTATCAACTTGCATGGGACGAATCATTTTTACATTCAAATCAATAGTCCCATAGCCAACTCCATGTTCGAGTAGAGTATGCGCAGCACTTCCTGTAGCAGTATCTAAAGCTGTAGCACAAAAGCCGCCGTGTACACCGCCTTGTATGTTTCGATGTTCTTGCTTAGGTGTAACTTTATAAGTGGCTTTACCTTCGGAAACTTCTACTAATTGCATGGGGATGGTGTGAGCCATAGGCGATGGAGAAACTTCGCCATTTTTTAAAGCTGTTAAAAATTCAAGACCTGTGTATTTCGGGCTATCCATAAATCGTCCTTGGATGATAAGTAATGTAATCACAATACTATAAATTGATTTTTTACGGAATAATATTTTGCAATACAAAATTAAAATAGCAATCAGTTTTTTATTTCTACAAGCATTAATTTAATAAAACTATTTAAATACAACTTCTTAAATATTTAACGGATATTTTTACGTGTTAAATTTTATGAAAATAGTGAAAACTAGTTTTGCTATAAGAAATTTTTTGATATTTTGGTTGAGTTGAAAAAATAAAAGTCTATTCAAGGAAAAACATATCTGCCTGTATGACCTAGGCAGTGAAGTGAAAGGGAAAAAACTATGCCTTTATACAAAGCTCCATTACGTGATATGCAATTTGTTTTGCATGAAATGCTTCAAACAGAACAGAATTACCAACGTTTAAGCAAATATCAAGAAAGCGTAAATCGAGAATTAATTGATCAATATTTAGAGGCAGCAGCAGATTTCTGTGAAAATGAATTGGCACCTATTAATCAAAATGGTGATCAAGAAGGGTGTCATTTAAATCAGGGCGTAGTGACTACACCGAAAGGTTTTAAAGAAGCCTACCAAAAATATGCCGAACTTGGGTTTACCTCTCTAACCGCCGACCCTGAATATGGTGGGCAGGGCTTACCAACTCTATTACGCATTGCGATTTCTGAAATGTTGTGTGGTTCTAACTGGGCTTGGGCAATGTATCCGGGATTATCTCATGGTGCGATGAGAACAATTGAACACCACGGAACAGAACAGCAAAAGCAGCAGTTTTTAACCAAGTTAATTAGTGGAATCTGGACTGGAACCATGTGCTTAACCGAATCACATGCGGGCTCGGACCTCGGTTTAATTAGAACCAAGGCTGAACCAAATCTGGATGGTAGTTACTCAATTACTGGGGAAAAGATTTTTATATCGGCAGGTGAACACGATCTTTCTGAAAATATTATTCATATTGTTTTAGCTCGATTACCTCAGGCACCCGCAGGCACAAAAGGTATTTCTTTGTTTATCGTGCCTAAATTTAATGTAGATGATGAAGGTAATTTGCAAGATCGCAATCAGGTCGTCTGTAGTGCCATTGAACATAAAATGGGTATTCACGGAAATGCCACCTGTGTTCTTAACTTTGATGGTGCTCAAGGTTATTTGATTGGTCCGGAAAATCGTGGGCTTAATTGTATGTTTACCTTTATGAATACCGCGCGCATTGGAACGGCAGTACAAGGGCTCGCTGCCTCTGAAATTTCATTTCAGGGCGCGTTAAGTTATGCCAAAGAACGCCTCGCAATGCGTTCATTATCTGGTCCAAAATATCCAGAAAAGAATGCCGATCCGATTATTGTGCATCCTGCCGTGCGTTCAATGTTAATGACACAAAAAGCATTTGCTGAAGGTGGACGTGCGCTAGCTTATTTTCTAGCTCAACATGTAGATATTGTTGAAAGTTCAGCCGATCAAGAACAGCAAAAACAGTCCGATAATTTACTGGCTTTTTTAACGCCTATTGCTAAAGCTTTTTTAACTGAGTCTGGTAATGAGTCTGCAAAACATGGTGTTCAGGTATTTGGTGGGCATGGGTTTATTGTTGAGCATGGAATGGAGCAAATTGTACGCGATGCACGCATTTCAACCTTGTATGAAGGAACAACCGAAATCCAGTCTTTAGATTTGCTTGCACGTAAAGTCTTAAATTCAGAAGGCAAGCTCTTAAAGAATATGACGGATTTAATTGATCAATTCATTCTTCAACATCAAGCAAATGTTGCACTGAAACCTTATTTAGAAAAATTAGGTGAACTTAAGCAACAATGGTTATCGCTCACTACAACAATTGCCGAAAAAGCGAAGCACAATCCAGAAGAAATTGGCGCGGCCTCTGTAGATTATCTTTATTTTTCTAGTTACGTCGTGTTTGCCTATCTTTGGGCTCGAATGGCTCAAGTTGCCCATGAAAAATTGGCATTAGGTACACAAGAGGAAGCTTTTTATAAAGCGAAGTTAACAACAGCTAAGTTTTTCTATCAAAAACTTTTACATCGTACACAAAGTCATGCTGCCGCAATTGAGTCAGGAGCTGAATCTGTCATGGAGCTTGACCAAGATGCTTTTGCATTCTAGCAAATAGTAGTTTTTTGAGAATCAATGGGTGAAATTTTTATGTGGAATTTTACCCATTGATTAAATTTGTAACTTTAGACTCATGAGTTTTTGGTAGGAAAAACCAATTTAGCCAAGGGAATAGACCATTAATATAAGCATTAAAACGTGAACTTTCATTAAATATTGATGTTCGATAAGGACTAAGGAAAGAAAATCATGAATGCTTATTATCAATTACTGAATAGATCAATTGGTCCTCAAGGTGAAGTTATTGCTCATTATTGCTCAACTGTTCATGCACAAGGCACTTGGAACCCTCATGAACAGCATATGGCACCAGCAAGTGGCTTAATAGCAGCGGAGTTAGAGCAGTTTTCACCACGACAAGGCATGCGAATTGGTCGAATTAGTTTTGATATTTTTGGTCTTATTGCATTTGGTGAATTTACAATTAAGACCCAAGTGATTCGTGCCGGAAAAACAATTGAGCTAATAGAAGCTGAAATGCAAGCACAAGGTAAAACCTGTATTGTTGCCAGAGCATGGCGAATGTGTACTCAAGACAGTTCCGATATTGCTGGGCTTGAAGATCAGCCAGTTCATCATCCAGACTCTTTTACAGAGTGGAAGGGTATGAAAAGATGGCCGGGTGGTTTTATTCAAACATTAGTGACAAAAATTGATGATCAGCATCGCGCAGGTAAAGGTATCGTTTGGCTAAATAATGATAAAGAAATGGTTGAAGGGCAGCTGACCACAGATTTTGCACATTTGATTGGTATGGTGGATACCGCAAACGGAATTGTACCAAGACAAGAAGGTGAATTTACGTGGGGGTTTCCAAATCTTGATTTGCAAATCCACATGCACCGTTATCCGCAAGGTAAATGGTTAGGTTTGGAAACTGTTCAGCAATATGGATCGGATGGTATTGGCTTAACAAGTGCAGTTTTACATGACCTCTATGGCCCATTTGGACGAAGCGAGCAGATTTTAACTTTACGTAAGATGGCCAAATAAATATTTGGACCCATAAAAAAGTCATCCCGGAGGATGACTTTTTTATTTTGAGATTTAAAGTTTAAGCAATTTCTTAGCTACGAACTTTAATCAGTGTTGGTGTAAGTTCATCCCAACGTGCTTTTGCAGCGTCCATTGCTTTCATTTTGATATGTCCATAACCACGAACTTCTGCTGGTAATTTTGCAATTTGTTCAGCAACAGCCAAGTTATGATTTTCTGGAGCTTCAACCAGTGCTTCAACAAATGCGATGTAACGGTCACGCCATGCTTGTTCGTGTTGACGTTCTTCTTGGCGCGCAAATGGGTCAAGGAAAGTTTCACGCAGCCATTGTAAGCGAGCAAGCATCATCATTGGGAAGCGCATCCAGTAACCAAACGCACGTTTACGAACATTTTGCAGACCACCGAGTAATGCTGGTGGAGCAAGATGGTAAGTTAAACGTAAGCCTTTACCAAACTGTGTTTCAATCGATTCTTTGAAGCTTTTGCCTGTTAACAGACGTGCAACTTCATATTCATCTTTGTACGCCATGACTCTATAAAGCTGGGTTGCAATTGTACCAGTTAATTCTTCTGGTAACTTTTTAGCAGCCAGTTCTACCAGAGTACGGTATTTAGTTGCATAAGCGTCATTCCAATAGTCTGTAAGACGAGTAGAGCGGTCTTCAACAAGTTCAGCCAACGTTTGCGGCGTTTTAGTTTTTGGCATTGCTGCGAGTAAACGTGCAGCTAAAGTTGGGTCACTTGCAAGATGACAACCTACGCGGAAAGCTTCAATGTTCTTTTCAACAGCCGTACCATTTAAGCGAATTGCTTTTTCAATGCTTTCACGTAATAACGGAATGCGACCAGATTGCCATGCCATACCGAGTAATAACTGATTGGTATAGATTGCATCGCCCAATAGTTGTGTTGCAATGCGAGCTGCTGGTAATGAAACCAATTGACCTTGACGAACACGACCACGAAGACGATCAATTAAATCAGTAATAGGTGCATACCAGTCACGAGATTTAATAAACTCAGAAGTAGGGGTACTGTCTTCATTGACAATGACTAAAGCATCATCTCTTAAGCGAGAAAGTGCGGCACTACCACCAGCCACTACAGCATCTGCACCAATCAGTAACTCACATTGTCCTGCTGGAATTTTTGTAGAAGAAATTTGCTCATCACTTGCTGCAAGTTGTACGTATGAATAAACCGTACCGCCTTTTTGTGCAAGTCCAGCCATGTCCATAACACGTGTCGCTTTGCCTTCTAGGTGAGCTGCCATACCAAGGAGTGCACCAATAGTCACAACACCTGTACCGCCAATACCACCGACCATAATACGACTTGGAACATCATATAACTGAGGAATGATTGGTGATGTTGGCCAGCCTGCGCCAATTCCTTCAAATTTAGCTGGACGTTTCATATCACGTGTATGAACAGTCACAAAACTTGGGCAGAAACCTTCAGCACAAGTGAAGTCTTTATTACAGCTACTTTGGTTAATTTGACGTTTAGTACCTAATGCTGTTTCTACTGGTTCGATAGATAAACAGTTTGATTTTTTCGAACAGTCGCCACAGCCTTCGCAAATATCACTGTTAATGTATAAACGCTCAGCTGGGTCAGGATAGGCATCACGTTTACGGCGACGGCGTTTTTCACTGGCGCAGGTTTGTACATAAATTAAAGCGGTCACACCTGAAACTTCACGCAATTCACGTTGAACCGCGTCAAGTTCATTACGATGGCGAATTTCTACACCCGGTGCAATGCCGTCTTCTTCGTTTAATAGTTTAACTTCATCAGTCACAATGACTTGTTTTTTAATACCTTCAGCAGCAAGCTGACGAGTTAATTGCGCAACGCTCAAATGTCCATCTACATGCTGACCACCTGTCATAGCGACCGCATCGTTGTAGAGGATTTTGTAGGTAATATTAGTTTTTGCAGCGATGGACTGACGGATTGCTAAGTAACCTGAGTGGAAGTAAGTTCCGTCACCAAGGTTGGCAAAAATGTGTTTTTCATTGGTAAATGGTGATGCACCGACCCAACTTACACCTTCACCGCCCATTTGCGAGAATGTTTCGGTACCACGGTCAAGTGAAACAGCAATATAGTGACAACCAATACCGCCTAACGCACGGCTACCTTCAGGGACTACCGTTGATGAGTTATGTGGGCAACCACTACAGAAATAGGGTTTACGCTCAGCAAGATCAATAACACGTTTTGATTCTTGCTCTGCTTTTAGCAGTAAGTCGATTCTGCTTTGGATTTGTACTTTTAAGCTTTCTGGAATATCTAGTTTTAAGAAGCGAGTAGCCAGCATTTTTGCAATAGGTTCAGGCTGGTACTCATAGTGACCAATGAGCGGTGCTTCTTCAATAGAGGTACTCCATTCACCTTTGCTATCAGTTGCTTTACCAATGACACGAGGACGTTTGCCATCAGGCAGTGAGTACAGCTCATCTTTAATTTGTGTTTCAATAATTGGACGTTTTTCTTCAATAACAATCAGTTCTTGCAAGCCTTCGGCAAACTCACGAACACCTTGAGGTTCTAAAGGCCAAATCATCCCAACCTGATAAACACGTAGCCCAAGCTGTTGGGCAGTTTCGTCTTCAATACCTAAAATACGTAAGGCTTCAATCGTATCTAAATAACCTTTACCACTCGCAGCAATACCAATACGGGCATTTTCACAAGGCCATGTTACGGTGTTGATTTTATTCGCGCGGGCATAAGCCAAAACAGCAGGTAAGCGATATTTATAAAGACGTTCTTCTTGCTGAATGCCATGATCTGGCCAACGAATATTAACGCCACCCTCTGGGAAATTAACATCTTCTGGTATAACGGGATTAACTCGGTCTAGATCAACATGAACTGAAGCAGAGGTTTCTACAATTTCACTGACCAGCTTCATTGAAGACCAAAGGCCAGAAAAACGTGAAACGGCAATGGCGTGTACACCAAAGTCTAAAATTTGTTGAACGGATGTTGGGTAGAAAATTGGAATACCACAACCAATCATGACATGTTCAGACTGGTGAGGGATTGTAGAAGATTTACAAGAGTGGTCATCACCAAATAAAGCAACGACACCACCACGTTCAGAGGTACCAGCTAAGTTCGCATGGCGGAGTACATCGCCTGAACGGTCAACACCCGGGCCTTTACCATACCACCATGAAGACACTCCATCATATTTGCCTTGGCCTGAAAGATTAACTTGTTGCGTACCCCAAATTGCGGTAGCAGCCAAGTCTTCGTTTACACCAGGTTGAAATACAACATTATGGGATTTAAGTAATCCTTGAACTTGCCAAAGGAAACTATCATAGTTACCAACAGGAGAACCGCGATAACCAGAAATAAAACCAGCAGTATGATAACCATTAATCGCGTCACGGCGAGTCTGAGCAAGAGGCAATCGAACAAGTGCCTGAATGCCGGTCATATATGCTGTACCGTTATCACTTATATATTTATCTTCAAGTGACACATCCTTTGTTGCAATAATATTTGGAGTGACTTTTGTAGCTATGTTCATTTATATCTCCTTAGAATTTTTAGTAGCTCGGACTACTTTCTTTTTTCAACATCCAGTTGAATATTTGGAGCAAGTGACATACGAAATAAAAAAAAGATCGGTTCCTCTTCTTAAAAAAGAATTAGTGCCAATGTATGTACATTTAGTCATTGTGGTTGATCTAAACTGGTGCAACAATCCGTAATTTAGGAAAACATATTTACGTTATGCGCAAAAATCTCGATGGTGGACTATTGCATGCAATGCATGCATTCCTGAAAGTGATTGATAGCGGGAGTTTCACAGCAGCAGCTGAGCAGATGGATCTGACCACAGCACAGGTTTCACGTCTTATCAGCGAGCTAGAAACACGCTTAGGTACAAAATTAATACAACGCTCAACGCGCCAGCAGGCTCTGACCGATATTGGTGCGACTTATGCAGAGCGCTGTCGCCAAGTCATTTCAATAGTGGATGAAGCAGAATCAGAAGTAACAGGAACGGCATCTAAACCGAAAGGGCGTTTACGTGTATTAAGCATGGGAAGCTTTGGGCATCACTATGTTTTTCCAGTCATGGCCGAGTTTTGCAAAAATTACCCCGAGTTAACGGTGGAATATACGACATCGCAGTACGTTCCGGACCTGTTGGCGAAAGGGGTAGATGTGAGTCTCTATCTCACTGAGTCTTTAACAGACTCCCGCTTTGTTGCTCGCAGAATTGGCACTATTTTTTCTGTTTTATGTGCTTCACCTGCGTACCTAGAAAAACATGGTGTTCCTAAGTCACCAGAAGACTTAAAAAACCATGCCTGTTTACGCTTAGTAAACCCGTCTATTACCCCAGATTGGCACTTGTTAAATGCAAATGGTGAGTCTTACCAAATTGATATTGGTGGGCAACTCATTGCAGATAATCCTGAGTTATTATTAGATGTTGTACAGCAGGACATGGGCGTGGCGTTATTACCAATGTTTTCGGCTTTAGACGCGGTTCAGAATGGAAGATTATGCCATATCTTGCCCGAATGGCGTTCGCCCGATATTGGAGTTTATACCTTACTGCCTTCACGCCATTTTATTGATGCCAAAACGCGTGCATGGTTGGATTGGGTGGAAGAATATATTTCACCAAGAATTGAAATGGATGCATCTTATTTTTATAAATAATGAGATAAATTTTTAAGGACTAAACTAGAAAAGGATGAACAATAATACGGATTAGAATAAAAATAGGGTAGAGAATGCTTCTGTTGAGAGGGGCATTTAATACAGAGATGAATGATAGATTTTAAATAAATTGCGTGAGGGATTTAGTCCCAATTTCTGATCAGAATGAGATAAAGACTAGACGCGATGATCTGGTACTTAGCCTAATCTATTCAGCCTTATACCAGAAGTTGAGTTATTTTAATTTATTGCTAAGCACACTTTGTCTGCCAATAGGCATTTGCATAATTCGACAAGCTTTTTCGGTTTAATACATTGCTAATATTTTGGCTGGCTTGCATTAACTTTTCTAAGTCTATGCCAGTTTCAAACCCCATGTGCGACAGCAAATAAAACAAATCTTCGGTCGATACATTGCCAGAAGCACCTTTGGCATAAGGGCAACCGCCAAGTCCTGCAAGGGACGAATCAAAAACACGAATACCTTGCTGTAAAGACTGATAAATATTGGCAATCGCCATGCCATAGGTATTGTGGAAATGTCCTGCCAAAACCTTGCTGTCTAGTTCAGCGAGGCATGCTTGCCAAACCTTTTGAACTCGATCTGGTGTTGCTGTGCCAATGGTTTCACCTAAAGACACTTCATAGCAGCCCATGTCATAGAGCCGCTTAACGACTTTCACCACTTGCTCAGGTGCAATCGCGCCTTCATAAGGGCAATCGACAATACAAGAGACGTAACCACGCACACGTATGTTCTGTGCTTTCGCTGCGGTCATGACATCGCTAAATTTTTCAAAACTTTCATCGATAGAGCAGTTAATATTTTTACGGGTAAAGCTTTCAGAAGCTGCGGTAAAAACCGCAACTTCTTTGCATCCTACGACTTGAGCAGTTTCAAAACCTTTAATATTTGGGGTGAGTAGACTAAATTGCACATCTGTGGTCTGGGGTAACAGCTTAAATAGCTCGTCACTTTGAGCCATTTGCGGCACCCATTTTGCCGAAACGCATGAACCCACTTCAATTGATTTTAGGCCCGCATTTATCAAGTCATTAATAAAGTTTAAGCGTTGTTCAACCGTTAAAGCCTGCTTTTCATTTTGGAGGCCGTCTCTGGGACCGACCTCCACAATTTTGACAAACTCACTCATGCAACTTCCTCCTGTGCAGGTTGAAATTCCACAAGCTCATCGCCAGCTTTGACTTGATCGCCCACTTGGAAATAGGAGTCTACAATCACGCCGTCTTTAGGGGCACGGATGGTGTATTCCATTTTCATTGCTTCAAGCGTCATTAAAATATCGTCTTTTTTCACGCTATGATTTGCACTCACCAGCACTTGTGTGACTACACCCGGCATTGGGGCTTTCAGGTGACCTTCATCGGCTTGACTATCTGCTTGATTAAAATCTTGACGAATATAAGCAAACTTATAGCTTTGCCCATTTTGGAATAAGGTAATGCCTTGCTGACTTTGATTAAAAGATAGCTTTTGCTGAGTACCAGCAATTTGAACAGAGGCAGTATGCGCATCAATTAATTGACCTGAAATCGGGTAGCTTTGTCCGTTATATTCTGCGGTGAAGCCATCCTCATGTGAGGCAAATTTGATTTGAATATTTTGGTTTAAATAATTCAGTTTAATGCTGTGCTGATAGGCAATATTTAAGCGCCAAAGTGGTTGAGCTTGCCAAAGCTGTTTTTGGCTTGAGCTGTTGTTATTAAGTTTACTTAAAAACTCAATAAATGCTGCTGCCACTACAAGTTCTGGTTTGATATTTTCAGGGCTAAACAAGAAGTTTTGTTCACGTTGAATCAGGTTGGTATCAAGCTTGGCTTGTTTAAAAGACTCACTGCGTACAATTTTTTCAAGAAAAGCAATGTTGTTGCCTAAGCCATCCACATGGAATTGGCTCAAAGCATGCTGCATTTGAATGAGTGCAGCTTCACGGTTTTTACCCCATACGATGAGTTTAGCAATCATTGGGTCGTAATATGTCGTGATTTCATCACCTTCAACGATACCGCTGTCTACACGCACATATTGGTTTTGAGTTGGGTAGTGCAAATAGTCGATTTTACCAATGGCAGGTAAAAAACCTTTTTCTGGTTCTTCAGCGTAAATCCGTGCTTCGAGCGCATGTCCGTGAATTTTTAATTCGTTTTGTAGTTTAGGTAAAGGTTCGCCATAAGCCACACGAAGTTGCCATTCGACTAAGTCTTCACCTGTAATCATTTCGGTGACAGGGTGTTCGACTTGTAGGCGGGTATTCATTTCCATGAAATACGCCGTACCGTCTTGTTCCACAATAAACTCAACCGTACCAGCACCGACATAGTCTACTGCACGTGCAGCATCAATAGCAGCCTGACGCATCGCATCAAGCTTCTCGCTTGGCATTTGTGGAGCTGGAGCTTCTTCTAATACTTTTTGGTGGCGACGTTGTACGGAACAGTCGCGTTCAAACAAGTGCACATAGTTGCCGTGTGTATCGCCAAACACTTGTACTTCGATGTGACGTGGTTGAATCACATAACGCTCAATTAAAACATCATCATTACCAAAGCTCGATTTAGCTTCGCGCTTACAAGAAGCTAATGCATGCAGAAAATCTTCACTGCGCTCAACCAAGCTCATGCCTTTACCGCCACCGCCAGCACTGGCTTTGATTAAAACTGGATAGCCAATTTTGTCTGCCTGTTGTTTTAAAAAGTCGGCATCTTGGTTGGTTCCATGATAACCCGGTGTTAAAGGAACACCTGCCTTTTCCATTAAAGCTTTAGACGTGGCTTTTAAACCCATAGCTAAAATGGCATCGACTGGCGGTCCAATAAAGCAAATATTGTGTTGTTGGCAAGCAAGAGCAAACTGGTCATTTTCTGATAAAAAGCCGTAGCCCGGATGGATTGCTTGGCTACCTGTATCAATGGCAGCTTGAATAATGCGGTCAGCTTGTAAATAACTTTGAGTCGCAGGCGACTGACCAATATAAATCGCTTCATCTGCAAGTTTGACATGTTGTGCATTTGCGTCTGCATCAGAGTAAACAGCAACTGTTGCGATACCTAATTTTTTGGCAGTATGAATTACGCGGCAGGCAATTTCACCACGGTTCGCAATTAAAATCTTTTCAAACATGATGATCGTCCTTAATTGTTGTTATGCGAGTTAGAAACCCAAGCAGGCTGTTGTTTATTTAAAAAGGCACTCAGACCTTCTTTTGCCTCGCTACCTTGACGGACTTGAGCAATATGATGTGCTGTCTGTTGCAGCAAGTCATTGCTCATGGTCTGGTTACTCACCATTTGAATGAGTTGTTTTGATGCAGCCTGAGCGTGGGGGCCGCCAAGTAATAGAGCATCAATAATTTCTTGAACTTTTCGATCTAAGTCTTCCGCATCTGCGACTTCATGTGCCAAGCCAATTTGTTTGGCGTCACGTGCTGAAATACGTTCAGCCGTTAAGAAGTAACGAGATGCTTGTCTTGCACCAATCGCACGAATCACATAGGGACTAATGGTAGAGGGCGCAAGACCTAAACGCACTTCAGAGGTTGCAAACTTGGCGTCAGTACTGGCAATACAAATATCACAAGCCGACGCCAAGCCCATACCGCCACCAAAGGCAATGCCATGAACGCGGGCAATAGTGGGTTGTCTCAATGTTGCAAGTGCATCTAACATTTGCGCGAGTTTTAGAGCATCTGCTTCATTTTCTGCTGAAGATGCCTGACCTGCTTGTTTCATCCAATTCAGGTCAGCACCTGCTGAAAAGCTTTTTCCACGACCGGCTAAAACCACAACACGAATATCATCACGTGTATTAATTTGCTTAAAGCAATTATGCAACTCTTCAATGACTGTGGTATTGAAGGCATTGTGTAGTTCAGGGCGATTCAGCCAAACATAGGCAACTTGACCTTGTTGTTCGAGTTGTAAAAATTGATAGCTCATATACACCTCTTACATGCGGAACACGCCAAATTTGGTTGGCTGGATAGGGGCATTCATAGCAGCAGCAAGGCTTAAACCCAGTACTTGACGGGTTTGAGCTGGGTCAATTACACCGTCATCCCAAAGGCGGGCAGAAGCATAATATGGATGGCCTTGGCGTTCGTATTGTTCACGAATGGGTTGTTTAAACTCATCTTCTTGTTGAGCTGACCACTCGGCACCTTTTTGCTCAATTTGATCGCGTTTTAAGGTTGAAAGTACGCTGGCTGCTTGTTCGCCGCCCATCACTGAAATACGTGAGTTCGGCCATGTCCATAAAAAGCGTGGTGAATAAGCGCGTCCGCACATGCCGTAGTTACCCGCACCAAACGAACCGCCAATAATCAGGGTGAGTTTGGGTACATTGGCGGTTGCAACTGCCATGACCAGTTTAGCGCCATTTTTTGCAATCCCTTCATTTTCGTACTGACGGCCCACCATAAAACCAGTAATGTTTTGTAGGAATAACAATGGAATATTGCGCTGTGTGCATAACTCAATAAAGTGCGCACCTTTTTGTGCAGACTCTGAAAATAAAATCCCATTATTGGCAATAATGCCGACTGGCATACCATAAAGCGAAGCAAAACCAGTAATGAGGGTTGAGCCAAAACGTGCTTTAAACTCATCAAAACGAGAACCATCTACAATGCGCGCAATCACTTCGCGGATGTCAAAAGGCTTACGTGCATCACTTGGCACCACGCCGTAGAGTTCAGATGCATCAAACAATGGTTCATCAACTTGTTTATTGAAATCATTTGGCTTTTTATTTAAGTTGGCAATAATGTTCCGTGCAATCGCAATTGCATGTTCATCATTTTCTGCTAAATGGTCAGCCACACCTGAAAGGCGTGTGTGTACATCGCCACCACCTAAGTCTTCACTGCTCACCACTTCGCCAGTTGCAGCTTTTACCAGAGGAGGACCACCTAAGAAAATCGTACCTTGATTACGGACAATAATGGTTTCATCAGACATGGCTGGTACATAAGCACCACCAGCGGTACAGCTTCCCATCACCACAGCAATTTGGGCAATCCCTAGGCTCGACATGCGTGCCTGATTATAGAAAATGCGCCCGAAGTGATCACGGTCAGGGAAAACCTCATCTTGCATTGGTAAATAAGCACCGCCTGAGTCCACCAAATAAATACAAGGCAAGTGATTTTGTTCGGCAATTTCTTGGGCACGTAAATGTTTTTTAACCGTAAGGGGATAATACGTTCCACCTTTAACCGTTGCATCGTTGGCAACGATCATGCAAGTTATGCCGTTCACTTGACCAATACCAGCAATCACACCTGCGGCAGGAACATCATCTTCATAAACGTTGTACGCTGCCAATTGACCAATTTCTAAAAATGCGGTTCCGACATCAATCAGTTGATCAATACGTTCGCGAGGTAAAAGTTTCCCTCTAGCCAAATGTTTTTGACGGGCATTTTCTCCACCGCCTAAAGCAATACGTTGGGCCACTTGTTTGAGATCTGTGACCAATGTTTGCATGGCTTGCTGGTTTGTTTTGAAGTCTTCACTTCGAACATTAATCTTGCTTTGTAATTGGTTCATAAGATGCGTCCTTATTTATAATTATTATTTGGTTTCATTGAAGAGTTCGCGGCCAATGAGCATACGGCGAATTTCAGAAGTTCCGGCACCAATTTCATAAAGTTTTGCATCACGCCATAAACGACCAGCAGGGAATTCATTGATGTAACCGTTGCCGCCTAAACTCTGGATTGCTTCGCCTGCCATCCATGTGGCTTTTTCAGCAGAATATAAAATGGCACTTGCAGCATCTTTACGTAGGCTGCGGTCATGGTCGCCTTTGTCACAAGCAGCACCAACAGCATAAACGAGGGCTTTACATGCCAACCAAGTTGAATACATATCGGCGAGTTTGCCCTGCATGAGCTGGAATTCACCTAAAGCCTGACCAAACTGTTCGCGTTGATGTAAATAAGGAATCACCACATCTAAACAAGCATCCATAATTCCTAAAGGTCCGGCACTTAAAACTGCACGTTCATAGTCCAAACCACTCATGAGTACTTTTGTACCATTACCCACGCCACCAAGTACGTTTTCAGCAGGCACTTCCACATTGTCAAAAAACAGTGGGTAAGTGTTAGAGCCACGCATACCGAGTTTGTCTAAATGGTTGCCGTGACTGAAGCCTTTCATGCCTTTTTCAACTAAAAAAGCAGTCATGCCTTTCGCACCAGCTTTAGGGTCAGTTTTTGCATAAACCACAAGTACATCTGCATCACCGCCGTTGGTGATCCACATTTTTGAACCATTTAAAACGAAATGATCACCTTTTTGCTCAGCACGTAATTTCATGCTAACCACATCAGAACCAGCATTTGGTTCAGACATCGCAAGGGCACCTACATATTCGCCAGAAATCAGTTTGGGTAAATATTTCTGCTTTTGCTGCTCGTTACCGTTTCGGTTAATTTGGTTTACACATAAATTAGAATGAGCACCGTAAGAGAGGCCAATGGCTGCCGAAGCACGAGAAATTTCTTGCATGGCAATAATATGAGCTAAATAACCCATATTGGCACCGCCATATTCTTCAGAAACGGTCATGCCTAAAAGGCCCATATCTCCGAATTTTTTCCAGAGGTGTGCAGGGAATTTGTTGTCTTGATCAACTTGTTGGGCAATTGGTGCAATTTCCTTTGCACAAAATGCGGCTACTGAATCTTGAAGCGCAATTAAAGTTTCATCTAGACCGAAATTCAAGCTGCGGAGGTTCATGATATTTTCATCCTATTGGTTATATTTGTTGTCCATAAAATATTTTGTGGGTGTTTGAGATGTACCATACAATGATTTTTTAAAAAAGTGAATACAGATTCATAAAATGATTTACAATTCATTTTATTTGTTAGAGAATAAATTATGAGCTATAAACGATCATCTTTAATGCAAGAGCGGATGGAGCAAAATCGTAAGTCGATTTTGAGTTCAGCCAGAAAGTTAATTTCAGAGGGAGGATTTAAAGACGCGCAAATACAAACAATTGCAGAGCAAGCGGGTGTATCAAGTGGTCTGGTTTATCGCTACTTCGATAATAAAAGCCAAGTGCTCATTGAGGTTTTGTCTGAGGCCATTAACACAGAACTATTGGTGATTGATTCGATTACCGAAAGTGATTTATCGGCAAAGCAGAAATTACATAAGGCTGTGGCAACCTTTGTAAAACGGGCACTGAATAGTCCTCAGCTTGCATATTCACTCATGTTTGAACCCGTCGATTCAACGGTTGAACATGAGCGTTTTCGTGTGAAGCAATTGATTAAACAAAGTATGAAAAAAATACTTGCGGATGGAAATGCAAGTGGTGAGTTTGTCTTGGATGATTTAAATACAGCAGCGCTCTGTGTTGTTGGTGCCATGACCTATGTGGTCGTTGAACCCCTAGATCCAGCTCAAAATACAAAGTTTGATCAAGCACACAGAGACTATTTTTCAAAACAGATTGCTGACTTTTGTGTGGATGCTGTGCAGAAGAAATAGGGCATATAAAGGATAAACATTACAAAGTAGGCGGTTTGGAAAAGTAGTTGCAGTAACAACAATTAGATCAGGTACGAAGAGAATTACAAAGAATCAAGGAGAATGATTCAATGCAACATGAACGGTTAAGCTACGCCTCGGGACCAAGCACGCAACCCTTACTGGGTATGACCATTGGTGAACAATTTGATCAGGCCTGTCGGCAATATGCAGAAAAGGAAGCAATTGTCAGTTTTCATCAAAACAGACGGTTAACCTATAAAGCTTTACAGGATGAAGTAAATGCTTTTGCTTGTAGCTTGTTGAAATTGGGTTTAAAAAAAGGCGACCGGTTAGCGATTTGGTCACCAAACTGTGTGGAATGGACAGTTACCCAATTTGCAGCTTTTAAAGCAGGCATTA
This sequence comes from Acinetobacter sp. V102_4, assembly GCF_031799005.1. Lineage (NCBI taxonomy): Bacteria > Pseudomonadati > Pseudomonadota > Gammaproteobacteria > Moraxellales > Moraxellaceae > Acinetobacter > Acinetobacter sp. V102_4. The sequence continues at coordinate 168,324 of NZ_JAVQNR010000036.1, forward strand.
TTTTAGTCAATCTAAATACAGCTTATAAAAGCCATGAACTTGAATATGTGTTGAATAAAGTCTCATGCAAAGGATTGATTATTGCTTCTCAATTCAAAACCACCGATTACCAAGAATTACTCACAAAAATTGCCCCTGAGTTAACAAACAGTCCTGATAAAGTACTCTGTTTAGAACGACTGCCACATTTAAAATTTGTCATTAAAATTGATGACCAGCAACATATCGGTATTCACCGTTTTAGTGATTTAGTTACAACACCAAACTCCGAGCAGCTTGAACAACTAAAACAGTTGACGAAGCAACATCAGTTTGATGAAACCATTAATATCCAATTTACTTCTGGTACAACGGGTAATCCTAAAGGGACCATGTTGACCCACCATAATATTTTAAATAATGGTTACTTTGTTGGCGAAGGTATTCGTTTAACGCCTCAAGATAAAGTCTGTATTTCTGTGCCGTTGTTTCATTGTTTTGGCATGGTCATGGGGAATTTAGCGTGTGTTACGCATGGGTCAACCATGGTCTATCCATCGGCCGTATTTAATCCTTTAGAAACGTTAAAAGCCATTCATCAAGAACGTTGCACGGCAGCTTATGGCGTGCCAACCATGTTTATTGCAACTCTAGAACATGAACAGTTTAATGAGTTTGATCTGTCGAGCTTAAGAACGGGCATCATGGCGGGTAGTCCTTGTCCACGTGAAATTATGCAGCGGGTCATAGACCGTATGCATATGTCTGAAATCACGATTTGTTATGGCATGACTGAAACTTCGCCAGTAAGTGTACAAAGCTCGGTAAATGATTCAATCGATAAACGAGTAAGTACAGTTGGCCATGTTCATCCTCATGTTGAAATTAAAATTGTCGATTTAGAAGGTCAGATTGTTCCGCAAGGGACTTTAGGCGAGCTATGTGTTCGTGGTTATTCAGTCATGGCTGGTTATTGGGGCGAAGAAGAAAAGACCCGTGAAGTGATTGATGCGGCTGGCTGGATGCATACGGGTGATATTGCAGAAATGGACCAAGACGGCTTTATTAAAATTAAAGGTCGTATTAAAGACGTCGTGATTCGTGGTGGGGAAAATCTCTTTCCAAAAGAAATTGAAGACTTTTTATATACCCATCCCGATGTGAGCGATGTACAGGTGATAGGCCTGCCAGATGCGAGATATGGCGAAGAACTTTGTGCTTGTATTATTTTGCATGAACACCACCAAATTGATGAAAACAGTATTCGCCAATTCTGCAAAGAGCATATTTCCCATAATAAAGTGCCGCGCTATGTTCGATTCTTTAATGAATTTCCAATGACTGCTTCAGGCAAAGCCCAAAAGTTTAAGTTACAAGAAATTATGCGTGCTGAGCTTAATTTGACAGGAAATGTCTTTGACTAAAGAAGCCAAAAGCCCAGTCAAAGTGCAGCAAACTATAAATTGAAAGGCAGTTCAAATAGAGGATACAACAAAATGGCAAAAGACTTTAATAGCCCTAAAGTAGTCGATGGTTATGATGAACATATCCGTAAATTAATTCCGGGTTATGAAGTGATCCATCAACAGGTGGATGCCATTTTGCAATCAGTGTTGAAACCTAATGCTCATATCTTAATTGTGGGCTGTGGTACGGGGTATGAACTCGAATATTTACTTAAAAGACATCCGAACTGGAAATTTACAGCCGTTGATCCATCTTTAACGATGCTTCAAAAAGCCCAAGAACAGGTTGAACTTTTAGGTAAATCTTCACAAGTGACCTTTATTCATGGTGAAACTTCGGCTTTGCCTCTGGAAAATTGCTTTGATGCTGCACTGTCTATTCTTGTGGCGCATTTTATTGCTGATGATATAAAACCTGCGTTCTTTAAAGATATTTATAATCGCTTAAAAGAAAATGCTGTCTTGCTCACCTACGATTTAATGACGTGTATAAACCCTCAGCAGCTTCAAGCTTTACGTTATTTATGCTTGTCACAAGGCTTAACTGAGGAGCAATGCCAGAAAATGTTAGAGCGTATGGCTCAAGACTTTTTTAGCCTAACCACAGAAGGTTATATAAAACTTTTGCAAAAGACTGGCTTTGAAAGCGTGCAGTCCTATGCACAGGTTCTGACTTATCAGGGTTTTATTGCAAAAAAATAATGCCAGTAGAGACATAGGAATGTTGTCTTAACACCTAAATATTCTCAATGAGGAAGAGAATATGAAAACTGAAAAAAATTAAAAGATTTAGCTTTACTTAAAACAAATTAAAAAGTGGCCCTAATGCCGCTTTAGGGAGGTTTTGTCTAAAAAATATGATGGAAGGTCTTTCTTGAGAAAGAAAGTCAGTTTTTTAAGGGCCTGTTTTAGATAGGTGCATAACAAAAAGGATGTCGAGATCTTTAAGTCTATTTAAAGATCAAAAAAGGAAAGTTTTATGATAAATGCTTTAAATACAACGGTTCAAAAAAGCCTATTGGCGGTTTCTGTGACCCTGTTTGTGTCTTCTGCTTTTGCAGGCAAAACAGATCCTGAAATAGAACAACTTCGACAAGAAGTAAAAGAACTACGAGCTATGCTACAAGCAAATATACAAGCTCAAAAATCTTTATCGCAAGGACGAGTGGAACTAGCAACTTCTGCAACTCCTCAAGCTGCACAGCCAATACAGCAAGGGTTAACTAAGTCTGGTGCAGAATTTAACCTCTATGGATATATACGAGCAGATGCTTCTTATCAAATGAAGGGCGCATCGGCTATGTATAACAACATTAGTGGAGTTCCACTCGAAAATACTCCTGAAGAGGGCGCACAAAAAGACCAATTACACAGTACCGTTAATGTGACACGTTTCGGGTTGAATTTTAAAACCCCAACAGCCGTGGGTGATGTGGGTGGAAAGTTAGAAATGGACTTCTTTGGGGCAGCCACTCGTGATCAGTTCCGTATACGCCATGCTTATTTAACTTTTGATAAATGGCTCATTGGACAAACGTGGTCGACATTTATTGCACCAGAATATTACCCAGAAACGATTGATGCAGGCACATTTGTAGGTGGAGCATTATTAAGATCGCCGTTAGTTCGCTATAGCGATAACTTAACTGCAAATACAAGCTTTGCAATATCGGTTGAAGATCCGAAATATACAGCGACCTCAGACCCTGATAACAAAATGCGTTTACCAGCTTTGGTAGGGCGCTTAAATCATAAATTTACAAATGGCTCGATGCTATCAGGTCGTAGTTTTGTGGCTGAAAAGAGAACCAACAATGATGAAGAAGTGGCTTGGGGTGTAGGCCTAGGGGGGAAATATCAGATTACGCCAGATACATTACTCAAAGCCGATTATTACCATGTCAAGGGAGATGGACGTTTCCTACTATGGAGTAACAGCGGCTATGCAATAGATGATCAAAACAATATGCATAGCAATGAATTTGACACAGTTTCATTGGGCATAACCCATCAGTTTACGCCACAAATTCGTTCAACCTTGGGTTATGGCTATATGAAAGCCAAAGATGACAATCGTTTTGCCGAATTACAACGCACTAGCACAACCCAAAACAAAGAACTTTGGCAGGGCTGGGTAAATGCACTTTATAACCCGTATAAACCAATTACTTTGGGCGTCGAATATGTTTATGGCGAACGAGAAACTTTTGATGGGCGTAACGGGACGGATAACCGCTTCAACATGATGGCGAGTTACGATTTTTAATTAATTCAATAAGACCTTGAATAATCTGTTTTTTCTTTAGGGTGCAATATGTCGTTTTAAAAAATTGAATATGAATTTATCTCACAGAGGAGGTGGGTAAATGACAACATCTAAATTAAATGTAAATGAAATTATTGATCAGGCCAAATTTAGACCTTATCACTGGAGTATTTTACTTTGGTGTTTATTAATTATTATCTTTGATGGGTATGATCTGGTTATTTATGGTGTAGTGCTACCTTTGCTGATGCAAGAGTGGTCATTGACAGCTGTACAGGCGGGGATGTTAGCAAGTACAGCACTATGCGGAATGATGTTTGGGGCAATGTTCTTTGGAACTTTGGCAGACAAAATAGGCCGTAAAAATGTGATTTTAATTTGTGTCGCTCTTTTTAGTGGTTTTACTTTTTTAGGTGCTTTTGCATCAAGTCCACTTGAGTTTGGGGTGCTTCGATTCTTAGCGGGATTAGGTATTGGTGGGGTAATGCCAAATTTAGTTGCACTCACATCAGAATATGCACCTAAACGTATACGCAGCACCTTAGTGGGTACCATGTTTAGTGGATATGCGATTGGGGGGATTCTTTCAGCATTAATTGGCAGTTATTTGGTTGAAAGTCAGGGGTGGCAAATTATGTTCCTGATTGCAGGTATCCCTTTATTTTTGTTGCCTGTTATATGGAAGTTTTTACCGGAGTCTTTAACCTTTTTAGTTAAGACTGGTAAAACTGAGCAAGCACAGCGCATTATTCAAAAAATTTCACCTGAACAAAACCTAACGATCAATACGCAGTTAGTGCTTAATGACGATAATGTTCCAACAGGTAGCTCTGTAAAGGGGTTATTTCAACAAGGCCGCGCTTTCAATACACTCATGTTCTGGTTAGTGTTCTTTATGTGCTTACTTATGGTTTATGCCTTAAGCAGCTGGTTACCAAAACTCATGCTGGCAGCAGGGTATTCACTCGGAAAGAGTATTTTATTCTTGTTTGCTCTAAATGTTGGTGCAATGATTGGTTCAATTGGTGGTGGTATTCTATCTGATAAATTCCATTTAAAACCTGTAATTATGGCAATGCTGCTGGCGGGTGTTATGGCATTAGTCGGTTTAGGCTTTAACTCACCAGCCTATGTTTTATATGGTTTGGTGACTGTTGCAGGAGCAGCAACCATTGGTACCTCAATTCTCCTTTATAGCTACGTTGCTCAATATTATCCATTAAGTGTGCGTTCTACTGGAATTGGCTGTGCTTCCGGTGTTGGCCGAATTGGGGCAATTGTGGGACCAATCTTAACGGGCATGTTATTAGGCCTACAGTTACCACATAAAATGAATTTTGTGATGATCGCAATTCCTGCAATTCTTGCTTTTTTAGCAGTCATGATGCTTCGACGACCTGCGGTTGAAAAACAGCCGATTGCACCGAAACTTACCGCTGAATTAGAAGGTAGTTAATCGATATTGATACAGGTAGGGGGGAAATTCCTACCTGTATCTGTAAATTTTATTTTTTCAGTAACTGGTTTAAATGAACCAGATTTGCCATTTGTTGATTACCGCGATCATTGGGATGTAAATGATCACCTGAGTCATAAATCGGGTTTAATCGTTCGGGATGTTTTGAATCTTTTAAGCCTTGATCAAGATCAAGAACTCCATCAAATGTTTGACTGGTTCTTATCCAATCATTAATTTTTTTACGTAATTGATCTTTGTTCGGTTGGTAGTAGTTATCTAAAGGGGTATTGGGTAAAGCACCTGAAAATGGAGGTAAGGTTGCCCCAATCACTTGAATGCCTTGTTTATGTGCTTCATCTACGACGCGTTTATAACCTTGAGTTAATGCTTCAAAAGACGGTATTTCTTGTTTAGGAGCAAAAGCAGTACCGGGCCATGAAATATCATTAATACCCACCAGAACAATTAACGTTTTCACCTCAGAATATTGAAATACTTCTTTTTTCAAGCGCTCTAAAGCACTGTCGCCCATACCGTCGTTAAGTAACCGATTTCCTGAAATTCCGCTATTAATCACCGCTACTTGATGTGGCGATAAACGCTTAGCTAAAAAGTCGGTCCATCTCGTGTTTGCATCTAAAGTCGCCGTTGCTCCATCGGTAATTGAGTCTCCAATAACTACAACAACATGGGCTTTATGTTTTGGTTTTACCTCTATCGCAGAGAGTAATAATCTTGCAGTGGTTGTTTTGGCATCGGTAGGAGTATTTAAATTTGCTGTCTGGTTACCTGTAATCAGCCAACTGGTTTGTTTAGCATCCCAATGAAAAGTGTTAAATGTCGTTGGTTTTTGAATAAAACTATTTACCATTAATTGTGCATGATCAGGAACAGAGAGATGAATTGGGTCACTAATCAATTGTTTACCCGGTAAAATTTGTGCTTTGAGCTTACCCGAGAAGTAAACAGGGTAAGCACTCTTTGATTTAAGACTTTTTGGGGTAACTAAGCCTACGGTGGTTTTATCAATGTAAAGCGGCTGTTCGCCATATTGATTGGTGAAAACGAGTCGAACTGCTTCACCACCCAAACTAATTTGACTAACTTGTCTGATCGTTTGATTGGATATTTGTTCGGGAATATGGGTTGGGAAAACAAAATCCTTATTCCAAACCTTTTGTGGGCTGGCTGACCAACTGGTAATCCATTGGTTTTTTTGTACTTCTGCTTGCGCTACAGTCGACAATAAAACTAAAGAGAAAAGGGTAGATTTATAAAGTTTCATCTCATGAATCCTTAAAACGAATTAGAGTTATCTTGAAACAAATTAGTGGCTTGTTATAGCGGTCTAAGCGGAATAAGATTTGTGAATTAGATTCATAAATAGATTTCGTTATGTCATATTTTGATATTAATCGATCTGGCGAGTTGGCAATTTTTATTCGGGTGGTCGAATTAGGAAGTTTTTCAGCAGTAGCGAGAGCATGCGACATGACGCCGTCTGCTGTCAGTAAATTAATTGCTCGGCTCGAAAAACGACTAGGAGTCCGGTTACTAAATCGTTCAACACGCCAGTTTCAGCTCACAAGTGAAGGCTGTCAGTTCTATGAGCAAGGTCTTCAAATACTCAGTGAGCTAGATGAACTGGAACAATCTGTTACTGCAAATCACACACCTAAAGGCCGAATCAGAATACATACCAGTCTTTCATATTGGACCCATTTTTTGTTGCCGTGTATTTCTTTATTTAATCAGCGCTATCCACAAATTGAATTAGAAGCTCATTTAAGTGATGAAGTCATTAATTTAGTTGAGCAAAGAATTGATGTCGCAATTCGGACAGGACCTTTAAAAAGCTCAAATTTGGTGGCTCGCTCACTGGGGAGTACTCATAAACATTATGTATGTTCACCTATATATATTACACAGTGTGGTTGTCCACAGCATCCAGATGAACTATCTGAACATCAGCTTTTAGACGTCAGCTATCAGCGCCAGAATAAGACATGGCTGTTTAAAAAAGAGAATCAAGAAATCACGCTCGTACCTACTCAGGTTTTAAGAGTAAATCATGGGGAAGCGATTTTGCAGTTAGCACTTGCCGATGCAGGCATTGCACAACTCAATGAATTTCAAGTTCGAAAAGCGCTAGAACAAAAGCAGTTAACTAAAATTCTTGAAGACTGGAATGTTAATGCTTCTGAAGAATTTCATGCTGTCTGGATCGGTCATGATAAATATGTTCCTAAACGTGTAAGAGTCTTTCTAGATTTCTTGGTGGAACATGCAAATATCAGTTAATTTAGTCTTTTCTTGCACTTAACTGACATTGGTGAATTGTTTCATTCATTGTTTCCACAAAGTTCATGTTCGCATCAATATTTTGTAAGCTTACTTTTTCTAGATCTTCTACAAATTGTGGCGAATAATGTTCTTCTAAAGCGTTATAAATACAATTGCATTGTGAGAGCGCATGGCCTGACCACACACAATGAGTATTGAATTCGTTTTTACTGATAGGTCTGCACCCTAATAAACTTATAGAAATTATTAATAGAGTGCACACTAAAACAATACGATATGAAAAAAACATCATTATTGCTCTTCGTTGGTTGTTGTTATCGTTAAGTTATGCTTATAGATGCGCTCATCTTTAACTGGCGTTAAATGTTGAGATCTTTTCCCTAAAAAGATAAAAGTAGGGATAGGTAAAAAGATGGGAAGAATTCTTTAAACGTGTTTTAAGCTGAACAATAAAAATAAAATGATATAAAATAATAGTCATTAGAGACTCCTTGATAAAAGAAGTTGTGCCCAATCACTGCTATTAATTATGGTGGTGAAACGAAAGAGGGTTAGCAGACTGATACCTAAGAAACCAGCACACCCGAAGGTGTCCCACTCCCGTTCCTCCGTCAAAGGCACGAGGGGCTCCACACCAAAAAACTTGTTTTTAGTGCACTTAGGTAGACGATCTGCTAAAACCGACTGACAAAATAGGTCAGCCGGAGCATCATAAGCTGAGCCTTAAAGCGGGTCAATTGCAAAAATAAAAGATTGGTTTATATAAACAAATATTAATATTTTTAAATTTTCATTAATAAAATAACAAGTTATTTAGAATTTAAACAATTGAATAATTATTAAACCTAATTTCTACAATTGAGTTTTAATGTTTATATATCAAAGATTTATTAATTGTTTATTTATATATTGTTTGCAATCATTGGCTTAATAAGACATAAACTCAGAAAGGATGAGCAATTTTACTTTTATGAGTATGGCAATCTTAAATAATTAGCTTATGCCAAAATTTAATTAAAATATCAATTGCAAGAATGGTATTTTTTAATCATTTGTTTAATTTTGATTTTACAAAAGCTTGCATAACCTACAAAAGTTAAGAGAACCACAGCGGTAGGCCAACATAAGATAATGTTATTCATAAGCCTACGTCTTAAAATTTATAAGGGTGACCTCAATGTTAAGAATTTTTTGTGCAGTTAGCATGGTTGTTACAATCGCAATAGGTATGAGCGCTTGCCAAGATCGAGATTCAAGAGATGATGGAACTCATGGTGCTAATGATCCAACTACTCCTCACCAAATTGATAAAAATTCATAAGTATTTTTTCTAAGAAAGCTCACTTTTAGGTGAGTTTTCTTATCGTTATTTTCTATAAAATATGTAACATAATAAAAAAGATAATTATATGAAAATATAAAATTAATCAGTAAATTAGTAGGTTATTGTCTTTATATAAATTTGTTGTTACTGAATTGTTTCTAGGGTGAGTTATAGTTTCAAAAAATTAATAAAATACACACAATAAATTACTTATATTCATCCAAAATTCATTGTAGCGATGACAATTTTATAAAGGTAAGGATATGCCCCAGTATTTAAGAATAGCTGAGAAAATATATCAAAATGTTAAAGAAAAAAAAGGCTTTACAGATGAGCCTATGGAAGATCTTAATAATTTGATGATTGAACTCAGACATGAAATCAAGGGGACAAATCTGAAGCTTTTATACAATTATATTGATTTTGCTGAATTACTGATTAAACCTTTGCAGGAATCTAAAATTAAATTGGATTTAAGTATTATTCCTAAAAGTAAAAATACTCAAGAATTTGTATTGTGGCTTGCAGGTTTTATTGAGCGAATTACCACGGGCGGACAAGAAAAATTACCACCAATCCGAGGTAAGGTTGCTTTACCTACCTATGCTTACGACGAAACCTTGCCTTCTTCAGCAACTCCTGTGAATAACGGAGAAGAAATTATTGAATATTTTAAGAAAAATGAAAGTTAAATAGGGGCGTATAAAAAGAGCTTATTTCCGAGGGCCAATAGGAAATAAGCTCATATTTTTTAAATTAATAAATAGAAGATATTACATACAAATACTATCTATCGTTCCATGCATCTTTAATTGCCTGTTTAGCATGTTCCCATTTTAAGCGGGATTCAGCTTTCAGCTCTTCCCATTTTTGTTGAAGGCTACCTTCAACATCTTCAAATTGAGCACCTTCTTCAGATTCGGTACGGGCACGATGACCTAATTCATAGGCTGTCGAGAAATCTCGATCATAATCTAGATCTGGAGTAGTAAGCTGAGCTTCTTGATAATAAGGACGAGTAACGTAACTTTCGCGCCAATAAGTATCAGAATAGTTATGGTCGCCAGCTGGCAGTCGTGCGTGATCGCTATTTTGATCTGTCATCAGTTTTTCCTCATCTATTATTAAATTTTATGCTTATGTTGAATTTAGGAAGGTGAAGGCACCTTCCTAAATAAAATGAAGACCGCATCAAATGACAATTAAATCGGCAATGAATTAACGTTGCTGATTATTGTTATTTGAGTTTTGTTGACTAGGATCTTTTTGATTAGAGCCTTGTTGTGGGCGGCGGTTGTCATTTTGCTGTTGTTGCTGATTGTTTTGTTGCTGTTGATCTTTTTGCTGTTGGTTGCCATTTGGCTGTTGCTGGTTATTACGGTTGTCATTTTGCTGCTGTTGTTGCTGCTGATTATTAGGTTGATTGCTTTGATTATTAGTAGTGCTCATCTTTAATTACCTCATATCATTTATGATGTGTGTTTTATCTGAGAGCTTCAGATAGGTTTATTTAAACACGAAAATTTTAAATGTGAAGTCTAAGGGTGTTACCCTATATTTAACTGTAACTTTAGAAACTAATTAAAACTTTGATTTTTATATAATGAAGATTTTATCGATAAACATAATTAATATGAAGATGGATAAAATTACATTTAAGTACATTGATGTTAAAGAAACACTATGATCATTTCTAAATATGTATTTGTTATTTTTTATTAGTGAGATTATCTTTTTTATTATCTAATATTATGAATTCTATATCTTGAGTAATGTAATAAACAAGTTGTCTTAGCTTAATGTAGGGAAGGCCCTTAAATATACGGCGGAAATTATAAAAATTATTTTTATAATAAATAGAATAAAAGAAGGTACCTACCGGTTTTTCTTTTGTTTCTGATCCACCTTTTTTTAATAATCCCGTGCAAGCAACATAAATATCTGCCTTTATAAGGTCTTTACCTTTTTTGATCATCTCTACAGTGACTTGCATGGATTCAGGTGTATATTTTTCAATAAGTTCCGAAGAAATGTGAAGGGTATTTTCTTTAACCCGTAAGTCATAGCTGACTAAGCTTCCAATAAGTATGTCGCCGGAATAGGGGCTTAAAGAAAAGCGGTAAGCTAAATAACCCGCAGAAGCACTCTCAAAAAATGCAATTTTAACTTTTTCTTGTGCTAATAATTTACAGCATGAATTAAACATTTTTTTCTCCTTTCAATTGTTTTTAAATTAGTTATAAAATTATTTTTAATTACTTTATGTTAATTTTTTAATCTTTATAATTTTAAAGGTAACTTAATGTAATAAAAAATTAAAATTTATATTTTTTTATAGAAACAGGAAGTTAAATTATTCTAAAGATGAGAATGTAATTTTGTGTGAGAAGTTATGTTTTTGAATTTTAAAGATTTGTGGGAAAACAATTATTTTTAATAACGCAATATAACAAAGCGATACTGGGATTATACTTTGATTAAAGTATGGTAATTTATATCTCACAAAAGGAGAATGGAAATGCCTGTTGTAGTGAAAGAAAGATTATTAGACCTATTGCAAGATAATCAACAGAACTATTACGAATTATTTGTTTTTTTCCTTGATCCTGATATTTCTAGTTTTGAAAAAGAAAAGAAAGCAAGAGATTTTCTAACTAAAGAAATAGATAAAATAGATCAAAATGAAATTGATTTCCCTTCACATATAAATATGGTTAAAGCATGGTGTGAGAACAATAATAAAGAAAATTGTGAGGTATTTCAGTCTTATTTAAACCGCAGACAAAGCGGAGGTGAGAGAGAGTACTTTAATAATGTCGGTCAGGCGTTTGAATTTTTAATTAAAGTTTCTCCAACCAAAAAAGTAGATGGTGCATGGCTATATAGTTGTGTTCACTATTGGAATGACCCAGTTTTCCACGATCTTATTATTACCTATTTGGAAGAGCTTGGGTTAGGTGAACCTAAGGCAAATCACGTATGTATTTATGATGACTTGCTACGTAGTTTGGGACTCGATAGCTTTGAGCTGCTTTTAGCAGATGAATATTACCATAATGCTGTGATTCAGTTAGCGCTTGGTTATGCTCCACCTGAGTTTATTCCAGAGATTGTGGGCTTTAATTTAGGCTATGAGCAACTGCCACTTCATCTACTTATTAGCAATTATGAGCTTGCAGAGCTTGGCATCGATTCTAAGTACTTCAATCTGCACATTACCATTGATAACATTGATAATGGACATGCAAATAAAGCGATTAAAGTTATAGAAAATATTTATGATAAATATAGAGATAAAGAACTTTTTCTAAGTAAATTAAAACGTGGTTTTGCGCTAAACAATCATGGCGTAGGCTCTTCTAGTATTATAAAAAATTTAAATCTTGAAGATTTTGTTCTTAAAATTTTAAAGAGAAAAGCATTGGTTGGGCAGTTAATTCATAACGAAACTAGAGATTTCGGGTGCAAAACGATTAATCAATGGTTATCTAACCCAGACGATGTTGAGGGGCTGCTATCTCATTTAATTGAGAATAAGTGGATTAAATTTAATGCTGACCCTGAACAGAGTGTTTTCTGGAGATTAATTAATGATGAGAATGGAAAAATGTATGGGGTATTTAACCCTGTAGAGCGTCAGATCATTCATGACTGGATTGCGGGCAATGATCATTCTTCTAATTTCTTGGCATATAGCAGAGCATTAAATACTAGCCAGCGTATTCAAGATTATTTATTTAGCTATATCTCTGATGGCGAGCTTGATGCATTACAAGAGCGTGTGCAGAAATCACATGATCTTGCCATAAAAATATGCAAGCTGACTCCGTTTCTGGGGCCAGATTCACATCATAAAAGTATTGGACTTTGGAGCACACGTAAATATGTTGAACTCCTTTTCCCATATTTAAATTCTTTTAACAAAAACTAGCTCTTTAATTTTTCTACTTCACCCAAAGTTTAACTTTAAAATATAGGTAATAAACATGACTGATAACGTTAAATTAACAAATAAAACAAGTGAAATGGCTGGTGCTGATGAGGCAAACAAAGCCAATACCACTCAAAAAACTGAACAGTTAGATACAGTAAGAGATGATGCTACAAATCAGGCTTTAACCACAAATCAGGGGGTTAAAATTGCTGATAACCAAAATAGTCTAAAAGCAGGAACGCGTGGATCAACGTTATTAGAAGATTTTATCTTACGAGAAAAGATTACCCATTTTGACCATGAACGAATTCCAGAGCGTATTGTGCATGCTCGTGGCGTAGGAGCTCACGGTTATTTTCAGGCTTATGAAGGTAATGAGCGTCTAACGAAAGCGGGTTTTTTGACGGATCCATCTATTCAAACTCCAATTTTTGTACGTTTCTCTACCGTACAAGGGCCACGTGGTTCAGCCGACACCGTTCGTGATATTCGTGGATTTGCTATTAAATTTTATACGCAAGAAGGCAACTTCGATTTGGTCGGCAATAATGCTCCAGTTTTCTTTGTACAAGATGGTATTAAGTTCCCTGATTTTGTACATGCGGTAAAACCTGAACCAGATACTGAAATGCCTACTGGAGCGAGTGCGCATGATACATTTTGGGACTTTGTGTCTTTAGTACCAGAGTCCGCGCATGCCGTGATTTGGGCGATGTCTGATCGTGCTATTCCTCGTAATTTACGTTCAATTCAAGGCTTTGGTGTGCATACCTTCCGTTTAATTAATGCTGAAGGTAAAGCTCATTTTGTTAAGTTTCACTGGACCCCTAAACAAGGCTTAAGTGCTCTGGTTTGGGATGAGGCACAAAAACTTGCAGGTAAAGATCCTGATTTCCATCGTCGAGATCTTTACGAAGCCATTGAGAAAGGCGTGTATCCTGAATGGGAATTAGGGGTGCAAATTGTTGCAGAAGAAGATGAAATGAAGTTCGATTTCGACTTACTTGACCCAACAAAAATTATTCCTGAAGAATTAGTTCCTGTCACACCTATTGGCCGTTTTGTTTTAAATCGAAATGTTGATAATTTCTTTGCTGAAACAGAGCAGGTTGCTTTCTGTCCGGGGCATATTGTACCGGGTATTGATTTTACAAATGATCCCTTATTACAGGCACGACTATTTTCATATACGGATACACAGTTAAGTCGTTTAGGCGGACCGAATTTCCATCAAATACCAATTAATAAACCTGTATGCCCATTCCATAACAATCAACGCGATGGTATTCATCAGCATACTATTCATAAAGGGCAAGCTTCTTATCAACCAAATTCAATTGATGGGAACTGGCCGGTTGAAACACCTCCAGCGGCAGAAAATGGTGGATTTGAAAGTTACTATGAAAGAGTGAGTGGTCAAAAGATTCGTGAAAGAAGTGAATCTTTTTCCGATCATTTTTCTCAGCCTCGTCTTTACTACAAGAGCCTTGCACCTCATGAGCAAAAACATGTGGTCGATGCGTATACCTTTGAGCTCAGTAAGGTAAAAAGAAAACATATTCGAGAACGTCAGGTTCAACAAATTTTGGCGAATATCGACCTCGATTTAGCACGTCAAGTGGGAGCAAATCTAGGTATAGAAGTACCTGATCTTAGCCTTGATTTTAAACCTCAAACAGTTGAAAAATCGGCTAAGTTATCCATGCTCGCTTTCCCGCCAGCCGATATTCAAGGCCGAAAAATAGCCGTACTCATCCATAATCTGGTGAAGTCTGATGCATTAGAAACCATTAAAAACTGGGCAATTAAGGAAGGGGCTGTTGTTCATTTATTAGCACCGAGCTTAGCACCAGTTAAAGATCATCAAGACAAAATTATTGCAGCTGATGGCATGCAAATGGCAGAACCATCAATTGCTTATGATGCAGTCATCATTCCTGATGGCGATAATCTAAATGCGGTGATACAAGATGGTGTAACTCGTCATTACATATTAGAAGCCTATAAACATTTAAAACCAGTCGTCTTTTTAGGTAATAAATCTGATCTACTTGAACCGCTTAATTTGGTTGCAGATGAAGGAACACTAATAGAAGATGAATTTAAGCATATTTCAGAGAAACTTAAAAACTTGCTTAAAGCTCATCGGGTTTGGTCGCGAGAGAAAATAGCTCAGCACGTTCCGGCTTAAAGTAAAAGCCCTGAGGGTTAAAACTTTCAGGGCTTTTTTATGCAAATATTTTAACCATTCACAATTTGACCACCGTTTACATGAATAACCTGACCTGTAATGTAGCTTGCATCATCAGA
The DNA here is from genome assembly GCF_031799005.1 of Acinetobacter sp. V102_4. Lineage (NCBI taxonomy): Bacteria > Pseudomonadati > Pseudomonadota > Gammaproteobacteria > Moraxellales > Moraxellaceae > Acinetobacter > Acinetobacter sp. V102_4. The sequence goes on from NZ_JAVQNR010000036.1 coordinate 183,366, forward strand.
AGCAAGGAAAAGATAGGCAGGGGCGACTTCACTTGGTTGACCCATTCTTCCCATCGGTGTGTCTTTACCAAACTTCTCAACGGTTTCTGCATCGAAACTACTTGGGATTAATGGTGTCCAGATTGGGCCAGGCGCAACACCATTTACTCGAATTCCTTTTTTTTGTTTCATTAAATTGTTTGATAGGCTACGTGTAAAAGAAGTAATCGCGCCTTTAGTACTTGCATAATCAATGAGTTCATCATGCCCTTGATAGCTAGTAATACTGGTTGTATTAATAATGCTATCTCCCTCTTGCATATAAGGAATAGCTTCTTTTGTTAAGTAAAACATTGCAAAAATATTGGTTTTAAATGTTTTTTCTAATTGTTCATTGCTAATGTCTACAATATCTTTTTGCTGATATTGAACACCTGCATTATTGACCAAAATATTAATATTGCCAAAATGCTTTAACACTTCATCAATTTCTTGTTTTGCAATGTCTGGGTCTGAAATATCGCCTTTCAGTAAAAGACAATGTTGGCCTTCTTTTTCAATAAGTTCTTTAGTGATTTGGGCATCTTGTTCTTCTTCAAGATAAAGTATGGCAATATCCGCACCTTCTCGAGCAAATAATACAGCCACGGACCGACCAATACCGCTATCACCACCGCTGATTACGGCAACTTTACCTTGTAACTTATCGCTACCTTTATGCGATGCTTTTATGACTTCTGGTTCTGGATGCATTTTTTCCTGATCACCAGGTTGATGAGATTGGACTTGTGCAGGGGCGGAGGTTGGATACTGATTTGTTGAATTTTCCATGTTTCAAATACCTCTGTTTAAAATCTAGTTTTACTATTCCTATAATGCTTAATTCCCACGTGAATATGAGTAAGTTGTCTTTTTTAAAAGGTTGCCTTTGTTATTTTATATATAGAGATGTAAAAAAATATTTATTATCTAAATATTAGGTGATTTCTAATATTTTAACTTTGTTTTTATCAATCATACTTTCAATAATAGATCTATGACCTGTATCATTTAACCAGTTCTCTATAGGTAAATTTTTAGATAAATCTAATATTTTCTTTATAATTATTTTTGCTGATTCTATCGTTTCTAAATTTTTATTTTCTTTAGTTAAGTAGTTGTCTCTCATTAATTTTTCTTCTTCTTTAATCTTTTTTGATTTAATTACATATACATCTCTTTGAAAGGGATGGCTTGCGTAAGGCGGCTCTATTCTATAACTCCATTCCTGATCAAAGCTCTGCCATGTGTTATCAATATTAATATGGCCTAGTAGAATTTCAGGAATTGAAATATGAATATATTGGGGAGTTGGCTTTTGATTTTTGAATTGCATGATTTCTTCTCATCATCAAATATCTTAAATTAATTTTTAAACATGAAAGTTTATTGCGAAAGTAAATATTTTTTTGAAATGTAATAATATATGTTATTGTTTTTTATTAAAATTAAATGTTTTTCAACTGTTTTTTTAATTAACCCATTGTTTTGGTTTTTTACGATTTTGTTTATATTGAAAGTTTTTGTTATCTAGAGGGATATATAACATATATTTGTAAAAATATATTGTAGTGTTTGTTTGAGTAATAATAAGTATGCTGAGTATTTAAAAAGTAAAAATAATAAAAATTAAAATCTTTAAATTTTTCTGTAAGTAATAAATTTATAAGGTTTTTAACTATTTTATTTTATATACATTTAAAAAGATTGATACATAGCATAGATAGGAAAATATTATAGATCTTTTATCTTTATTTAGTCCGTTAAATAAAAGCGGTAGTGACTATAATTAAATATAGGAAGATGTAACTATGGCTAATACAAGATATGAAGATCAAGATAATAACAGCACAGGTACTTCAAATCGTGGATTTGCAAGTATGGATCCTGAAAGAGTTAGAGAAATAGCCAGTAAAGGTGGACGAGCTGCGCATGCAAGCGGTAATGCGCATGAATTTACCTCTGAAGAAGCTCGTGAAGCTGGCCGAGCAGCACATGCAAGTGGAAATGCTCACGAATTTACCTCTGAAGAGGCTCGTGAAGCTGGTGCTTTAAGTCATAAAAATAGTGACCGTAACGGTCGAAGCCGCAGTCGTGATGACGACGACGATGACGATGATCGCGGCCGTTCAAGTGGTCGAGGTCGTAGCCGCAGCCGTGATGATGACGATGATGATGATCGTGGCCGTTCAAGTGGCCGAGGTCGAAGCCGCAGTCGTGATGACGATGATGATGACGATCGTGGCCATTCAAGTGGCCGAGGTCGTAGCCGCAGCCGTGATGACGACGATGACGATGATGATCGCGGCCGTTCAAGTAGTCGAGGACGTGGTCGTAGCCGTGATGACGACGATGATGACGATCGTGGCGGTTCA